>JBIOWI010000290.1:0-6744 GCA_044868325.1 Hyphomicrobiaceae bacterium | reverse complement strand
AATGGGTAGGCCAAAATGCTCAAGCAACTGACGCTGGGCGCTGCCTTGGTGGCAGCTGCAGCGTTCTTCACTCCGGCATCGGCGGCTCCGCCGGTGCCGCAAACCGGTGTGGCTGCGGAAGGTGCGGCGGACGGGCTCGTGCAGCGGGTGCACTGGCGCCACAGGCACCGCCACCGCTGGCACCACCATCGGCACCACGATCATTGGGGTTGGTATCCGAGGTATGAGTACTATGGGTCCTACGGGTACTACCCCGACTATTGGTGGTGGTATCGCCACAGGCACCATCGCCGTCATCACCACCATCATCATCACCATCATTGACGACGACGACCTGAGCCCGAAGGCGGCGGCAACGCCGCCGCCGATACCGACAAATCTGCAGCTGTTCCACTTGAGCCGGCCTCCCTGCGGGGCCGGCTCTGTTTTCGGCCGCCTCGGTCCCTAAGCCGAGTTTGCAACCGACGGCATATACCCCGCCCGCGTCAGGGCGTGGAAGCGCCACCAGAGCAGCAGGGCGAAGACCGTGGTGCCGATCGAGAGGCCGATCCACACGCCGATGGCGCCGAGGTCGAGACCGAAGGCGAGCCCGCAGCTGGCCCCGAAGCCGGCGCCCCAGTAGCTCACGGCGGCGATCAGCAAGGGCACGCGCGTATCGTTGAGGCCCCTGAGCACGCCGGCCACCACCGTCTGGATGCCGTCGGTCAGCAGGAAGGTGGCGCCGACCGCCAGCAGTGTGGCGGCGAGCGCAACGGTGGCCGATGCCGTCGCCGCCTCGGCCTCGACGCCCAGGAACAGCAGCGGGATGGCGTGGCGGAAGATCGCGACCACGAGGGTCATGGCGGCCATGAAGGCCGCGGCGAGGCCGATTGCAACCAAGCCCGCCCGGCGGGTGCCGGCCGCGTCGCGGCGACCCGCCGCCTGGCCGACGCGCACCGTGGCGGCGAGCGAGATGCCGAACGGGACCATGAACAGGATGGCGGCCGTCTGCAGCGCGATGGCGTGCGCGGCGAGCGCATGCGCGCCGATGCGGCCCATCAGCAGGGATGCGGCGGCGAACATGCCGAACTCCAGGAGGAACGAGCCCGAGATGGGAAGGCCGACCACGAGCAGCTGCCGGAACAGGACCCAGTCCGACCGCCAGAACCGTCCCAGCACCCGGTACTTCCTGAACGGATGGCGGGCATAGGCGTACCAGACCGCGGCCGCGCACATGGCGACGTTGACGAGCGTAGTGGCCACGCCGGCGCCCAGAATATCGAGACGGGGCGCCCCGAGGGCGCCGTAGATCAGGGCATAGGCCAGCCCGGCATTGAGGGGGATGGCCGCCAGCGTGATCCACAGGGCCGGCTCCGGGCGGTTCACCGCGCTCATGAAGTTGCGGAGCGCGATGAAGGCCCACGAGGGGACGAGGCACCACGCGAGGCCCGCCAGGTAGCGCCCCGCCAGCGCGGCGGAGTCCGGCGGCTGGCCGAGCGCGAGCAGGATCTCGTCGCCCCACAGCTGCAGCGCCGTGAGCGGCACGCCCGCCAGCAGCGCGGCCCACAGGCCGACGCGCACCGAGCGGCGCACGAGGCGCGGCTTGCGCGCCCCGAACGCCTGGGAGGCGAGCGGGGCCACGGCCGCCACCAGCCCCATGCCCAGCGTATATGCCGCGAACAGCACGGTATGGGCCAGCGCCGCGCCGGCCACCACCTGGTCGCCGAGCCGGCCGAGCAGGGCGAGGTCGGTCGTCATCATGGCGATCTGGCCGAGCTGGGTGGCAGCCATCGGCGCCGCCAGCCTCGTGGTCTCGGAGATCTCCTCGCGCCAAAGGGCGCCCTTCGCCGGGGCGCTGCGTCCGGCGATGCTGGGGGTCTCCAGGGATGTCATCCCCGCAACATAGGCGATGCCGCCCAAAAAAGAAGCAGCGTCGGCTTGCCCCGGCTCAGCCACGCCGGCGCCAGCCTGCCGTCACCTCCCCGCCGTCACCTCCCTGGCAGCACCAGCACCTTGGGCTCCGGGGGCAGCGTGGCCTGCGAGACGACGACGCTCGCCTCCTTGCCCATCTCGACGGCGAAGTCGCTGCGGATGCGGTCGAGGAAGCGGCTCAACGTGAACGTGTCGAAGTAGTGCATGGGCAGGATCAGCCCCGCCCGTAGCGTCTTGAGCGTCTCCACCACGCCCGTCACATCCAGGGTGTAGCTGCCGTCCACGGCCACCATCACCACGTCGAGCTGGCCGATGCGGCCGATCTGCTCCTCGCTCAAGGTGTGGTGCAGATGGCCCAGGTGGCCGATGCACATGCCGGCCAGCTCGAAGATGAAGATCGAGTTGCCGTGCGGGATGAAGCCGCCCACCCAGTCGCGGATGTTGGTGGCTACATTGCGCACGCGCACATCGCCCACCGTCACATCGTGCCTGGCAGGGCCGTCGCCTTCCGGGTTCCACCCGCGCAGCACGTGCGTGATGGCGGGGTCCGGGAGCATGGAGAAGTGCGTGGTATGCGCCCGGTTCATGGTGGCGATGTCGGGCACGACCGCGGGGCGGATGTAGTCATTGTAGTCGGTGGCGATGCTCACCCCGCCGGCGCTCTCGATCAGCCAGGTGGCATGGCCCACGAACGTCAGGCGCGCCTCGGAGGCCTTGATCGCGACGGTGCGGAACGCGGCCGGCAGCACCCGGCTCGGCGCCTGGGAGACGGCAAGGCAGCGGTCTGCCATCTGCGCCTCGGCCCGAGCCGCCAGGACCACCGCCGCCAGGACCACCGCCGCCAACAGGACGGCCAGGAGGTATGGAAGACGAAGGGCGCGCATGCGTCACCTCATGAAATGGGGTCAGACCCCTCGCCTCCGACGTCGGAGCAAAAAGCGAACACCCGCGGCGAGGGGTCTGAGCCCGGTCCGGTTCATCAATTCGGCGCCCCGTCCAGGTACCAGCGCCATTGTCTCTCCCCGATGAAGCAGTCGTAGCTCTCCGTCTCGCCGTCCTGGACCGGGACGAGACGCGGCGGCGATCCGAGCCCCGAGATCTCCAGGAGCAGCTTGCGCCGGATGGCGGACTTGAGCTCGGCGATGTCCTTGACCGGCACCATGAACGACCCGGCTCCGCCGATCACGCAGGCGGCGTAGTAACGGTCGAGGTCGGAGAGATCGAAGAAGGTGGGCGACGCGGTCTTGAGCATGATGGGCAGGCCGTTGACGACGATGCCGTCGGCCACCAGCGCGTCGCGCGTCGTCGGCGCCGGCGGACCGGAGTTGTTCGGGCCGTCGCCGGAGATGTCGACCACGCGGCGTTCGCCGGCGAAGCCGCTCTCGGCCAGCAGCGTCCTGGCGAACTGCAGGGCGGCGCCGATGGAGGTGAGCCGCAGCCGCGAGATCGGCTGCGCCGCCAGCCGGTCGGCGAACGCGCGCGCGGCGGCGGGGCCATCGATCGCGGTCCAGGGGATGACGACGTTCTGCGAGGCCGGCCCCGCCCACTCCATGTAGACCACGGCGATCCGGCCGTATGCTCCGGACGTGATCGCACGGTGCAGCTCGGGATCGCGGAAGGCCGCGACGTACCCCTCGCGCTGCAGCCGCTGCTCGTCGCTGTCCATCGACAGGGAGACATCGACGGCGATGACCAGCTCCAGATCCACCGGCGTCTGCGCGGCGGCGCCCCCCGCACCCAGTGAGAAGGCCGCGACCGCGCCGGCGAGCCGAAGGGCCCAGAGGGCGAAGAGCCGGTGCCATGTGCGCCGACCGCGCGGCGAGATCGATTCGTTCGCAAGCGGATGGGCGGCGTTGTCCACAGGATTGCGGCTCCTTCTCTACCTAAGGTAGCGACACGCGCTGCGCACCCTGCTACTGTCCGGGCGTCTTGAACGTGCGTCTGTCGTAGCGCGTACCCGAGTGGCGTAAGCGTACGGAGGGGCTCCCGCGGTTCGCCGATTGCCAAGCCTGCGACATTCCCCGCGTTTGTCCCTTCGGGCTCTGGCAATTCGGTCTTGCGGGAGCCCCGCTGTCTTTGAGCGCCGCCGCAATTCTCACTTGCAACCCGTCCGGATGCAACCGAATCGGCTGGCCGTCCGCCATGCAAAATTCGTGCGCGTGGGTGTCAGACCCTCCGGGTCTGACACCACAGGCTCCAAGCCGTCCATGGAATGGTGTCAGCCGATCACCGGCTGCGCCGACCCTCCATGACGAAACGGGGCCGAGCCGCAGCTTCCCCTCCCCCTTGTGGGCCCCCTTGTGGGGGAGGGCTAGGGTGAGGGGCAGCGGCACGCTCCAACGTCAGAGATTGCCGCTGCCCCTCACCCCGACACTCTCACGCGCTATTGGAGCGCGTGGAAGCGTCGGAGTTGCGCGGGGACCTGCGCCCCACGCAAACCACGCCTCCCACGTCGCAGGTGCATGGACCGGCGCCCCGCGCTATGCACGGCGCCATGATTCGCGCCGATGTCATCGTGCTGGGGGCCGGGATTGCCGGCGTCTCGGCCGCCCTTCACCTGCAGCAGCGCGGGCGCTCGGTCTTGCTTGTGGACCGGCGCGGCCCAGGCGAGGAGACGAGCTACGGCAACGCCGGCATCATCCAGCGCGAGGGTGTGGTGCCCTACCCGTTCCCGCGCGACCCGGCGCTCCTCGTCAAGTACGCCTTCAACCTGCTGCCCGAGGCCAACCTGCACTGGTCGGCCCTGCCCCGAATCGCGCCGTGGCTCTTTCACTACTGGCGCGCCTCCACGCCTGCCGGCATCGCAGCCACGGCACGGGCCATGCGGCCGCTGGTCGAGCGCTGCATCCCGGAGCACGAGGCCCTGATGGGGCCGGCCGGCGTGCTGGGGCTCATGCGGCGCACCGGCTACATGCGCGTCTACCGCTCGGCCCAGGCGCTCGACGCCGAGCTCGCCAAGGACGCGGCCGACCGCGAAACCTACGGCGTCAACTTCCGGCCTCTCGACAAGGCGCAAGTGGCGGCGCTGGAGCCGCATCTGAAGGACACGGTGGTGGGCGGGGTGCTGATGCCCGATCCGGCCAGCGTCCCCGACCCCGGCGCGGTGGTGAAGGCCTACGCCAGGCTGTTCGAGGAGCGCGGCGGGCGCGTTACGCGCGGCGAGGCGCGCACCCTGCGCGAGGCGGCCCAAGGAATGGGCCTGGGGGCAGGCCAGGGGACGGGCCAAGGGGCGGGCCAGGGCTGGGAGGTGCAGACGGCGGAGGATACGGCGTTCGCTCCCGCCGCCGTGCTCGCGCTGGGCCCATGGGCGGACGACGTGTTCCGCGCGCTGGGCTACCGCTTCCCGCTCGGCGTCAAGCGCGGCTATCACCGGCACTTCCGGACTGTCGGCAACGCCACGCTCGACCGCCCAGTGCTGGACGCCGAGCGCGGCTACGTGCTGGCCCCCATGGCGGCGGGCATCCGCCTTACCACCGGGGCGGAGTTCGCCCGTCGCGACGCGCCGCCCACGCCGGTGCAGCTGGCGCGGGCCGAGCCGTCAGCACGCGAGATCTTCCCCCTGGGTGCCCCCGCTGACGACAAGACCTGGCTGGGGCGCCGGCCGTGCCTGCCCGACATGCTGCCCATCGTCGGCCCGGCGCCACGCCACCGGGGCCTGTGGTTCAGCTTCGGGCACCATCACCTGGGGTTCACGCTGGGGCCTGTCACCGGCCGCCTGCTGGCCGAGATGATGACGGGCGAGACGCCGTTCACCGACCCGTCGCCCTACCGGGCGGACAGGTTCTAGCTTGGTGTCAGGCCGACCACGGGACACCCCCTCCCCGCGCTGTTGGAGTGCGTGGCGAGCTTGGCGTTGCGCGGGGAGAGGAGGTCACGCCGTCGGCCGCATCGCGAAGCCGCCCGGCGCGTCGCCACCCTCCTCCTGGACCTCGACGCAGGCAACCTCCGCCGCGCGCGGCCCTGCATGGCAGCGCCTCAGCATCTGGGCGACGTCGTCCGCCGCCCCGGAGAACAGCGCCTCGACCGAACCGTCGCGCCGGTTGCGCACCCAGCCGGCGAGCCCCAGCTCGCCGGCCGTCTCCTCGGTCCAGTATCGGAACCCGACACCCTGCACCCGGCCCGCGATACGGACGCGCACCGTGCGCTCATCGCTCCCGCCACTCATGCGGAGCCTCCGTTGCGTATCGGCGAATGGCGAATGGCGAATGGCGAATGGTGAGTGGCGAATGGGGCCTACCATTCGCCATTGGCCATTCGCCCGCATTCGTCAGTATCCCAGCGCCATCCCGTCCTTGCGTGGGTCGGAGGCGCCGGCCAGCACGCCCCGGTCGCGGTCGATCACCACCGCCTGGGCGCCGCCCCAGGGCATGCGCCGCGCCGCCACCCGATGCCCGAGCTGCCTCAAGCCCGCCACCACCGCCTCGGGCACGCTCTCCTCAACCAGCACGGCGTCGCCGTCGAAGAACACCCGGGGGGTGTCGATGGCGGTCTGCGGGTCCATACCATAGTGGAACACATTGGTCATGACGTAGACGTGCCCCATGGGCTGGAAGTGCGCACCCATGACGCCGAGCACCATGTACGGCTCGCCGTCCTTCAGCACCATGGCCGGCACCAGCGTGTGCATGGGCCGCTTGCCGGGGGCAATGCAGTTGCGGTGGCCCGGCTCGCACACGAAGCCCATGCCGCGGTTGTGCAGCACCACCCCGGTCCTGGCCGTGACGATGCCGGAGCCGAAGTCGTCGTAGAGCGAGTTGATGAACGACACCGCCATGCCGTTCTCGTCCACGATGGCGAAGTAGACCGTATCGGAGCCCGGCGGCTGCGGCAGCG
>JBIOWI010000289.1:0-9604 GCA_044868325.1 Hyphomicrobiaceae bacterium | reverse complement strand
GTTAGCCGCGCAGCGGCGTAACCCAACATGGCAAACTGCACCGTTATTGCTTGCCATGTTGGGTTACGGCCCTTCGGGCCTAACCCAACCTACGGCGCTACGGCGCCAGCCGGCCGAGGCGGATGGCGAGGCGCACCAGCACCGCGACGCTCGGCGCCTTCATCTTGTCCATGATCTGGACGCGGTAGCTCTCGACCGTGCGGGCACTGATGTTGAGGCGGGAGGCGATGGCCTGGCTGGTGTAGCCCTGCACGACCAGGTCCATCACCTCGACCTCGCGCGCGGTGAGGCTCTCGAGCTGGCGCTGCAGCTCGCCCAGAGACTGCTGGCGCGCAAAGGTGCGGGCGAGGCTGCGGTTGATGGCGGCCAGGAGATGCACGTCGTCGATCGGCTTCTCGATGAAGTCCTCCGCGCCGGCCTTGATGGCGGCGACCGCCATCGGCACGTCGGCATGACCCGAGATCAGCACCACCGGCAGGGCGCTGGCGCGGCGCGCCAGCTCGCGCACCAGCTCGATGCCGTCGATGCCCGGCATGCGCACGTCGGCGACGATGCAGCCCGTCTCGCCTCCCTCCAGGGCGGCGAGGAAGGCGTCGGCGGATTCGAAGGTGCGCACGCTGTAGCCGAACACGCGCAGCATCTCGCCGAGCGCTTGGCGTATGGCGGCCTGATCGTCGATCACGAACACGACGGGCTCGGTGGCGGTCAGGGCTCAGGTCTCCGTTTGCAGCGGCAGCGAGAAGCGGAACTCGGTAGCTCCGCCGGCGCTCGACTGTAGCCAGATGCGGCCGCCGTGGGCATGCACGATGTTGGCGCAGATGGACAGGCCGAGGCCCAGGCCGGTCGGCTTGGACGACGACAGCGGCTCGAACAGGTTGCGGCCGGGCGCGATGCCGGCGCCGTTGTCGGTGACGCTAACCTCCACGGTGCGCAGCTCCTCGCCCAGGCAGGCGCGCACGCCGATGCGGCCCTGGGGCACGCCACCCTCGACGATGGCGTCGATGCCGTTGCGCACTAGGTTGAGCACCACCTGCTGCAGCTGGATGCGGTCGCCGAACACCGCAGGCAGGGCCGGCTGGACGATGAGGTCGATGCCCGTGCGGTGCGCGGCGGCCTCCGGCCTGGCGAGCACGAGGGCGTCCTCCAGCACGGTGCCGACGTCGAGCGTGCTGATGTGCGGCTGGCCACGGCGCAGGAACTCGCGCATGCGCCGCACCACGTCGGCGGCGTGGTCGATCTGGGCAACCATGCTCGCGAGATTGGCGTTCGCCCGCTCCACGTCGCCAGAGCCCGCCTTGAGCAGCTCCTGGGCGGAGCGCGCGAGCGCCCGGGCCGCGGTCATAGGCTGGTTGATCTCGTGCGCCAGGGCGGACGCCATGCCGCTCACCATGTTGAGGCGGGCGGCGCGCGCGGCCTCCAGCTCCGCCTCGCGCATGCGCGCCTCCGCGATACGGGCGGCGAGGTCGGCGCGCTCGCGCTCGCTGACGACGCCGCCGACCATGAGACCGGTCACGGTGAGCACCAGCATGACGATCTGGAACTCGGTGAAGGTGGTCGCATCGTAGCCGTAGGCCCGGAGCACCGCGACCAGCCCGAGCTGGGTGCTGGCGAGCGCCAGGCAGGAGCCGTCGATGCCGTGCCGCACCGCCGCCACCACCACCGGCAGGAACAGCAGCGAGAAGTACTTGTAGTCGTTGGGCCGGTCGCTGCCGACGATCATCCAGAGGGCGAAGCCGGTGACCAGGGCGAACAGGGCAACCTCGACGAAGATCGCCAGCGGGGGCGCGCCGAGCCACTGTTTCCAGTCCTGCCGGTGGTGCCAGAGCCGGGTCAGGCGCAGGAGGAGCGGGGTCACCTCGGCGATGCCGATCACGTCGCCCACGAACAGAGGCAGCACGGACTTGGAAAGGTCGTCGTTGTCGGCCACCCCGTCCGTGAGCAGCAGCGCGCCAAGAATGAGGGCGACGATGCCGGCCCCTGCGACGCCGGCCGACATGAGGACGAGCACGTCGCGCACATGGTCCATGGCCACGTCGAGGCGCAGCCGGCGGCGCGCGACCGCGGCGGCAGCCGTGTAGCTCGCCGCAACGACCACGGCGATGACCAGGATGGAGGACCAGGGAAGGTCGGTGCGCAGCACCAGGATCTCGGCCATCGCCACACCGGCGAAGAGGGCGAGGCCGTAGGCCGCGCTGCGCAGCACGATGAGGCCGAAGGCGATGCCGAGCCCGGGGTTCCACGGCGTGACCGGCACGCCCTGGTACTCGTGGCTGTAGGTGACCCACTCCAGCGCCACGTAGACGGCGACAAACGCGAGCATGCCAGCCGGGTCGGATTCGCGCACGCCCCTGGCGAAGGCGGCCACGGCGCGTGCGCCATCCGCCTTCGAAAGCAGCCTCAACGGCGCAAGAACGCTCGGCATATCCGAGTGGTGGCATCCCCCATCCCGGGATTCAAGTGAGATCCGGAGCGCATCCTTAGGGCTCGATTGCAGTGCAGCGGAGGCTGGGGGCTGGACGGACGGGCGTGCATACGGGAACGGAGCTTGACCCGGCCCATGGGTTAGCCTAGAGCGTGCGTCGCGCTCAACTCAACACGGCTCGGAAAGGAGGGTGCTCATGATTGTCACTGCCCGCACATTCCTCCACCGCGCCGCCACCGACCTGCTGTCCTGACATTCGCAGGATTGCCCTCGGTTGGCGCCGCCAACGGCTAGCCAACTGAGGACATCGAACCCGTGCTCGACAGCTACGGCTGGAACAACGCGCTCCAGCAGCAATTCCATGCATACGCCGCCCGCGGGCTCGAGCCTGCGCGCGTAATTGTGCAGCAACGCGGCCTCTACGTGCTGGCAACGCCGGCCGGCGAGGTCGCAGCACAGCTCTCCGGCCGCTTCGCCCACGAGGCCGCGGCAGGAGACTACCCCGTCGCGGGCGACTGGGTGGCGGCCTCAGTGCGCTCCGGTGAGGCCAGCGCCACCATCCACCATCTTCTCCCCCGCCGCACCGCATTCGCGCGCAAGGCGGCGGGTCGCGGCGGCGGCGCGCAGGTCGTAGCCGCGAATGTCGACGTGGCCCTGCTGGTGGCATCGCTCAATCGCGATCTCAACGCTCGGCGCATCGAGCGCTATCTGGCCATGGCGTGGGAGAGTGGTGCTTCGCCGGTCGTGGCACTCACCAAGGCGGACCTCTGCGCCGATCGCGAGGCTTTGAAGGTAAAGATCGAAAGGATCGCGATGGGCGTCCCGGTGTACGCGGTCTCAGCCCTCACCGGCGAGGGACTCGACGGTTTGAGCGAGGCCCTCGCGCCGGGGCAGACGGCGGCGCTGCTCGGCAGCTCCGGAGTGGGCAAGTCCAGCCTCGTCAATGCGCTGGCGGGCAGGCCCGTCATGGCCACACAGGCCATCCGCGAGGACGATGCGCGCGGCCGCCATACCACTACCCACCGCGAGCTGATCTTGCTGCCCGGCGGGCGGCTGGTGCTCGATACCCCGGGCATGCGCGAGCTTGGCGTGTGGGACGCAGATGCGGGCGTCGCCACGACCTTTGCCGATGTCGAGACCCTGGCTGCGCAGTGCCGCTTCCGCGATTGTACCCACGGGGCCGAGCCCGGCTGTGCCGTGCAGTCGGCGCTGGCCGAGGGGCGTCTCGACCCGGCACGCTGGCGCAACTACGCCAAGCTGCAACGCGAGCTCACCCGCGTTGCGCGCAACGACGACCCGCGCGCCCGGTCGGAGCAGCGCAAGGTGTGGAGCCGGCGGGCGAGGGCGCAGCGCATGCGCGGTCGCCTTGCTTCCGGGGAGGACTCTTCCAACGGAGATTGACGAGTCTGTGCCCAGGAGCCGGGAGCTACCCGGCACCTGGGCCAACCATAGCGGTTCTACGCGGGCGATGCCTTTAGGTGGGCGAAATCGATGCAAAACGGGCTAACGTCCTCTTGCATCTACTTCAGCGTCACCAGGATGATGCGGTTGGTGCTGCTCTGGTGGATCAAGAGGTTGCCGTCGCGGGTCGGGCGCATGTGCCTGATGATGCCCGCATGCACGCCTCCCGACGGGATCGCCCAGCTCTGGAACTTCTCCGTCTTGGGATCGAACCGCACGAGCATGTCGGGCCGCGTGGCGGACTCGTTGTACCAGACGTAGCCACCCACAAAGGCGATGGCGTAGGGGTGCGAGTCGGGCCCGCTGGGCGAATCCCACTCCTTGATGTCGCCAGTCTTCGGGTCGAGCCGGCCGAGCTTACCCTTCGAGGAGTTGACGTACCAGATCAGGCCGTCCGGGGCGATATCGAGGCGCCGCACGGTCGTGCCTGGGGTCGGCAGCTTGACCTCTGTCAGCTCCATGTTGGCCGGGTTGACCTTGACCAGGCAGTTGCTGCCATTGCACGCGATCCATGGATTGCCCTCCGCATCCATCTTGATGCCGTAGGGCTTGGAGTTGGGCGTCTTCATGGTGACCAGCTTGATGTCGCCGGTCGCAGGGTCGAGCCGGCCCAGCATGTTGCTGTTCTGCAGCGTGAACCACAGGATGCCCTTGGGGTCGAACTTGGCCGAGTGCGGGTCCTTGGCCGCCGGATCGGGCATTTTGTAGACGGTGACTTGGCCGGTGGCTGGATCGACCTTGCCGATCGTGCCGTTGCCATTGCCAGTGTACCAGATGCCGCCCGCCCTATCGACCGTCACTGTATGAGGCTTGGATTTGGACGGCAGCGGATATTCCTTTATCTCGCCGGTCTTGGGATTGATGCGGCCGACCAGGTCCGACCACTGGCCCACCCACCAGATGCTGCCGTCCGGCGCCTCGATCGGGTCGCGGGACCGCTGGCCGAGCGTGGGTACCGCCCACTCCTTGAAAGCGATCTTGGCGTCACCGGTGACCAGCTTGGGCGTCCGCTTGGAGTTGGGCGGGAAATTCGTCGTCAGGTATTCCGTGATCTTCTTCTCCTCCTCCGGCGTCTTGCTGAGGTCGATCATCGTGCCGGTCAGTTCCATCCACCCCTCACGCGTATACCCGGAGCTTTGCGTGATCTGGTTCACCGGATGACACGCCGTGCAGACCCCTTCCACCAGTGCCTTGTCCGCGCCGTCCGGCAGGTCTTGGGCCAGTGCGGTCAGGGGGGCGAGACCGCAAAGTACGGCCGCCATCAAGTATGCAGTCGACAGTCTAGGCATACCTCGTCCTCCCGGGAGTTTGGTTTTTGATCGCCAGCGCCCAAGATGCTTCGTCCCGAACAGGATGGGTGTCAAGCCGCGTGCGCATGTTCAGCATGGCCCACTAGGGGCAGACCCCTCGCCTCTACCGGGGAATGATCGCACGATAGGCGAGCTGACGCATTTTCCGAGACTTCCGCTCCCGGCACGCTTGCCCCGGTCTTCCGGGGCACGACTGCCGTAGCCGGGCTGCTGGCGTTGGGGCGACGACGAGCCTCTGCCTGACTGTACATAGCGTTGATGGAGGGAACACCGGATGGGGGATGTGCTATGTTTTGGGCTTCCCGCGCGCTGACCGCCGGGCTGTGTCAGGGAGGAGAAGACACATGACGCCAGCTCAGGCGACATCGGATGTCCCTCAGATCCAGCGGCGCCAGCTCATGCAAGTGGCTGGGGCCGCCGTCATCGCTGCCGCGGCGGGGGCTGTCACGGCGCGGCCCGCGGCTGCCCAAGAAACAGCCGTCGCTGCGGAGGAGCATTGGGCCAAGAAGGGCGCGGTGGACCTATACATCTACCGCAAGCGCCAGCAGGGCGAAGCGGCGCACGTCCATGGAGGGCCGCGTCCCGTGCTGTTTCTGGTGCACGGCTCCACCTTCTCCTCGCGCGGCAGCTACGACCTGCAGGTGCCGGGGCATCCCGGCTATTCGATGATGGACCACTTCGCCGGTCTCGGCTTCGACGTGTGGACCATGGACCACGAGGGCTACGGCCGCTCCTCGCGCACCGACAGCCACGCCGGCATCATGGTGGGCGTGGAGGACCTGAAGGCCGCCATGCCTGTGGTCGAGCGGGTGACGGGCCAGCGCAACGTCATGATGTACGGCGCCTCCTCGGGTGCCATCCGCGCTGCCGCCTTCGCGGCCGCCGAGCCCGCCCGCGTGGAGCGGCTGATCCTCAACGCCTACACCCACACGGGCGAGAACGCGCCGGAGATCGACCGCCGGCGCGCCCAGGCCGAGCGGTACAGGGAGAACCCGCGCCGGCCCATCGCGCGCGCCAGCATCCAGCGCATCTTCGAGCGCGACATGCCGGGAGTCGCCGCGCAGCCCGTCATCGATGCGCTCGCCGCCTACGAGCTGGCATTCGGCGACACCGTTCCGTCGGGCACCTATCTCGACATGGCCGTGAATCTGCCGATGGTCGATCCGGCGACGCTGCGCTGTCCGGTGTGCATGATCCGCGCGGAGCACGACGGCAACGCCAGCGAGGAGGAGCTGCTGCGCTTCTATGCGGCCCTGCCGAACAAGGACAAGCAGTTCATCATGATCGTGGGCCAGGCGCATGCGGGCGGGCACGGTCTCAACCGCCACCGCCTCTGGCACGCCACCCACGCCTTCCTCACCTATCCGCCGATGCGCAGCGCGTAGGTGTCAGACCCTCTGGGTCTGACACCTTGGCTCCGCGCCGTTGTGTAATGGTGTCAGACCCAGAGGGTCTGACACCTACCGCCGTGCCATGGCCTCGTCCCAGACGCGCTCGTGCGGCGTGTCGAAAACCAGGTCGGCGCTGGCGGGCGTGACGAGCCAGTCGTCGCGCTGAAGCTCCGATTCCAGCTGGCCGGCGGCCCAGCCGGCGTAGCCGAGGGCGACGAGCGATTTCTTCGGGCCCTGGTTGCTGGCGATGTCGCGCAGCACCTCCAGGCTGGCGGTGACCGCCAGGTCGCCGTTGATGAGGAGCGTATCCTGGCGATCGTACTCGGCGCTGTGGATGACGAAGCCGATCTCCGGTTGGACCGGCCCGCCGGCGAAGATGCGGACGCTGGCGGCGCCCGCCGTGGCGCTGTCGCCCATGGCCTGCAGCAAGGTCGCCAGTGAGCGTTCGCCCACGGGCCGGTTGATGGTGAGGCCGAGGGCGCCCTTGCGGTCGTGGCGGACGATGAGGATCACGGTATGCCGGAAGCGCGGATCGCGCATGTCGGGCGATGCGATCAGGAGCTGGCCCGTGAGCGACGGCTCCTCGGATGGCGGCGCCTGCTTGGGGAGCGCGGCGCCGAGGCCGGCGGGCAGCAGCGTCAGCGCGAGGCCGAGAAAGAGGACGAGCCGGAGCGGGTTCGGGGTCATGGGATAGTTCCGCCGACGACGGCGGCGCCGTCAAGGCTTCTCCATGCCCTTCGCTTTGAGAATGGGGGCGGCAGCTGGTCCGGCGATGCGCTCGACGAGGGCCTTCACCGCGGCCGCGTCCTTGGCCTCCGCGCCGACCGCTGCCGTATAGGTGGTGAAATTCTGGATCTCGGCCGGCAGCGGGCCCACCAGCACCACGCCTTTCACGGGCACGATCTCGCTGATCTGGTGCACAGCCACCTCGGCCTCGCCGCTGGCCACCAGGTCCGCCACGTACCCGCCCTGTTTCAGTTTCGCCTTCGGCCGGATCTCGCCGGCGATGCCGAGGCGGTCGAGCAGGCCGTCGAAGTAGATGCCGCTGGAGCCCCCCGACTTTGGATCGATGTAGGCGACCGACTTGGCGGCGAGCAGCGTGCGCTTGAAGGCCTCGACGGTGGCGATGTCGGGCAGCGGGGCGCCGGCCTTCACGGCGACGCCGATGCCGACCTTGGCCACATCGACACGGGTGCCGGGCGCGATCTTGCCCTTCTCGGCAAGGGTGTCGATCACTTTGGGGGTGATGACGGCCACGTCGAACGCCTCGCCGCCCTCGATGCGCTTGGCGAGGGTGCCGGCAGTGGCGTTGTCGAGCGTCACCTTGTGGCCGGTGTCCTTCTCGAAGTGCGGCAGCAGCTCGACGAGAACGCCGCGCATCGCCCCGGCGGTGAGGACTTTGATGTCCGCCGCAGACGCCGGGTGCGCTGCGGTCGCAACTGAGAGAAGACCGATCAGTAGTCCGGCAAGGCGTCTTGGCATGGCCCTTCTCCTTGCTGGGATGGATGGCTAGGGATAGAGGCGCTGCTTGATCCAGGCTTCGCCGGGGCTTGCTCGCCGGAATGCGACGCGCTCGTGCAGGCGGAAGGGGCGGTCGTGCCAGAACTCCATCTCTAGCGGCGTGACGCGGAAGCCGGACCAGTAGGGCGGGCGCGGAATGTCGCCCAGGGGATACCTGGCCGCCACCGCTGCCACCGCCTTCTCCAGCGCCAAGCGGCTCTCCAGGGGGCGCGACTGCTGCGAAGCCCAGGCGCCCAGCCGCGAGCCGCGCGGCCGCGTCGCGAAGTAGGCGTCGGCCTCGGCGTCGCTCACCACCGAGACGAGGCCGCGCACGCGCACCTGCCGGCGCAGGCTCTTCCAGTGGAAGTCGAGGGCGGCCTTGCGCGAGGCCAAGAGCTCGGTGCCCTTGGCGCTCTCGAAGTTGGTGTAGAACACGAAGCCGCGATCGGGGTGTCCCGCCGGGTCCAGTCCCTTGAGCAGCAGGATGCGCACATTGGGGAGCCCCGCGGCATCGACGGTCGCGAGCGCGAAGGCGTTGGGGTCGTTGGGCTCGTGCGCCTTGGCCTCGGCGAACCAGTCCTCGAACAGGCCGAACGGCTCGCCGGCCTCGGCGAAGTCGCCCGCCTGCGGCCCGGTGTAGTACTCGCGCTTCGTCTCGTCGGCCATGCTCGGTCCTTGCTCGGGAGGCACACGCCTCACCCCAGCAGAATTGGGGACGCCCTGCAAGGCTGCCAGACCGCCGCGAGGTTTGTGCAACTATGCCGCCTTGGCGTCTTCCTTCGCCCTGAGCGGCTTCACGGCGATCTTGGATCGACGCTCGGCATGCCAAAGGTCGTACTGCATCTGCAGGGCGAGCCAGAACCGCGCACCATTGCCGAAGGCCTTCCCGAGACGCTGCGCCATATCGAGCGAGACGGATCGCTTCTCGTTCACGAGATCGGACAGGGCGGCGCGGCTCACGCCAAGATGGGCGGCGACGTCCTTGATGGTCATCCCCAGCGCGGGCAGGATTGTCTCCCTGATGATCTCGCCCGGGTGAGAAGGCTCTATTGTCATCTCTTCTGCTTCATTTCCCATGGTAGTCCTCAAGATCGACGGCAAACGGTCCAGCATCGTCCCATTTGAACGTCACGCGCCAGTTGCCTGTCACTTTCACAGCGAACGTGCCCTTGCGATCTCCCTTAAGCTCGTGGAAATCGAAACCCGGAATGTTGAGCTCGGACGGATGAGCCGCGGCATTGAGCGCCGTCAGGATACGCCGGACGGTCGCGTGCCAGCTCGGGTTCACCCTGCTGGCGTCGCCCTTGGCGAAGAGCTTGAGGGGTTTGCTCTTGATGCGCCGCACATCCAGCATGCCGTCATATGCCACGTGACGCATGACGCGTCAAGTGGGGCGTCAGGGTCATTCAAAGAATCCGCCCGGTAACGACGGCGACGGCCTCGGCGCGGTCCTCGCGGAAGTTCTCGCGGGCCTCGGGCACGGACAGGCCTCGGGCGCGGATGAGATGGAGCACGAGATT
>JBIOWI010000288.1:0-17621 GCA_044868325.1 Hyphomicrobiaceae bacterium | reverse complement strand
GGTCGAGGCCGGCCTCGATGGCACGGGCAATAGCCGCCGACGTGGCGACAACACCGACGTTCTGGCCAGCCTGATCGATCAATCGAACCTCGGGTACGCGAATGTCTTCGTTCATCCGCGGACCGGGTGGCGCGCGCTCAGGCGCGGCCCTCATTGGACGGCGTATGTTCAGCCTCCTTCTCTTGTTGATCCAACGCCTCGATCCGCCAATCCTTGCGGAGCAGCGGTTCGGCGGCGTTCTGTCGTCATGCCCCCTCAGAATCCGAGGGATGCGGCCCTAAGTCAAGGTCGTTGCACAGGCACGCTCACAGAACTGTCAAGAGGGTGTCCGGGCGGACGCCTCGTCAAATCTGGCCTTCAGGGTCGTTCCGAGCAGCCGGTCGTACACGCCAAGCGTGCTCCTCTGCATCGAGGTAACCGAGAAGTTGGCCAGCGCATGCCGCCTGGCGCGCTCGCCCACGGCGGCCCGGGCGGCCGGAGGGAGGCCCAATGCCTCCGACAGGCGCTCCGCCATGGCCTCCACGTCTGCCGGCGGCACCAGCCAGCCGGTGGGGCCTTCTGCCGGTGAGCTGCCGGCCACCACCGTCTCCGGCGGGGCGCCAATGTCGGTGGCGATCACCGGGCAGCCCAGCGCCGCCGCCTCGATGGCCGTGCGGCCGAACGCCTCCGGCTCGGTCGATGCCACCACTGTCACATGGGCGGCGAGGTAGGCGGCGGGCATGTCCGCAACGTGGCCGACGATGTGCGCGCGTCCTTCGAGACCCTGGCGGGCAATGAGCCCACGCAGCCCTTCCACGTAATCGTGGCGGCCCTGCGGGTCCCCGGCCAGGACGACGGCGGCATCCTGCAGCCGGCCCTGCGCCTGGAGCTGCGCGACCGCGTCGATCAGGACGCCCTGGCCCTTCCAGCGTGTCAATCGCGCGGCCTGCAGGATCACGGGCTGGTGCGGGGTCACACCCCAGCTCCGGCGCAGCGCGGCCACTCGCTCCGGGGCGATCTGTGCCGGGTCGAAGGCCGCGGTGTCGACCCCGCGATGGATCACCTCGACCCGTTGGGACGGCGTGCCGTAGCGGGCGGCGATCAGCCCGGCGGTATAGCGGGAGTTGGCGATCACCACGTCGCCGCGGGCCATCACGCTGTTGTAGAGGCGCTTGGCGGCATTGGTCTCGCTGTAGGCGCCGTGATAGGTGGTCACGAACGGCACGCCCGCGCGGCGCGCGGCCCCCAGCGCACTCCAGGCCGGAGCGCGGCTGCGGGCGTGGATCAGGTCCACGCCCTCGCGGGCCGCGATGTCCGCGATGTGGCGGACATTGGCCACGATGCGCAGCGGGTTCTTGGTGGCGGCGGGGAAGCGATGCACCTCGCCGCCGGCTGCCGCAATGCTGGCCGCGAGGCGGCCCGGCTCGGCCAGCACGATGGAGCGTCCGCCGGCGCGCGCCACCGCCCCGGCGATCTCCACCACGCTCAGCTCGGCCCCGCCGGCGTCGAGCCGCGGGACGATTTGCAGTATGGTGGGCCGGTCTTTGGGCACGCGATGAGAAGGGGTCGGACCCCTCGCCTCTCAGGAGGGGGTCAGACCCCTCGCATCTGTCGTTGAAGCAGAGTTTCCCAGCTGCATGCGAGGGGTCTGACCCCCTCAACGAGGCTTGATAGAATGGCCAGCACAGAACCGCAATTTCTGGATGTCGGCTCGGGCGAGGAGCGCCGGCGCATGGCGTATCTGCAACTGCCGGCCGCCCGGGCTGGCAAGCCTGGCCTCGTCTGGCTGTGCGGCCTCAAGTCGGAGATGACCTCCACCAAGGCGTCGGCGGTGGCGGACTGGGCCGAGGCGCAGGGCCTCGCCTGCCTGCGCTTCGACTACTCGGGGCACGGGCAGTCGGAGGGCCGCTTCGAGCATGGCACGATCAGCCGCTGGCTGGAGGAGGCGAAGGCGGCCTTCCGCAACTTGACCGCGGGGCCGCAGATCCTGGTCGGGTCGAGCATGGGCGGGTACATCGCGCTCCTGCTCTTGCGGAAGCTGCTGGAAGGGCGGCAGTCGGCAGTCGGGCCTCGGCAGTCGTCCTCCCAGACACTCCCGACTGCCGAAGCCGAGCGCATCAAGGCGCTGGTGCTCGTGGCTCCGGCCTGGGACATGACCGAGCTGATGTGGCGCAACCTGCCGTCGGCCGCTCGCCGCGACATCGAGGAGAAGGGCGTCTTCCTGCGCCCATCCCGCTATGGCGACGGACCCTATCCGATCTCGCGCGCCCTGATCGAGGACGGCAGGCGCCACCTCATCGGTGCGGCGCCTCTCGATCCCGGCCGGCCGGTGCACATCGTCCACGGCCTGCAGGACCCCGACGTGCCCTGGGAGCACACCCTCGACCTCGCCGCCCACCTCTCCGGCGACTGGACCCGCGTCGCCGCAGTCCCCGACGGCGAGCACCGCCTGTCACGGCCGGAGGACATCGCGCTCCTGCTCGGGATCGTCGGCGGGCTTCTGGACGGGGGAGCATGACAGATAGATATCTTGAATCAAAGGCTTGGCATTGTTCAGTTTTCCCTCGCAAGCGGCCAGAATTGGTGTATAACGCCGCCACGCTGGCGCGGCATCGCATCCCGCGCGTTTGGCGTTTCCGGCGGCCCGAGCTGGACGACATCCCGGCCCATGGCGCGCACTCAATCCCAACACGACCGAAGAAAGGTACCCGATGTCGCTGAGCCCAGAGCGCAAGCAGAAAATCGTCAGGGAAAACGCAACCAAGAGAGGCGACACCGGCTCGCCCGAGGTCCAGGTGGCGCTCCTCACCGAGCGCATCAACGGACTGACCGAGCACTTCAAGACCCACAAGAAGGACAACCACTCGCGGCGCGGCCTGCTCAAGATGGTCAGCCTGCGCCGCCGGCTTCTCGATCACGTCAAGAGTCGCGACGAGGCCCGCTATCAGAAGATCATCGAGCGGCTGGGAATCCGCCGCTAAACGCAACCAGTGCTGCTTGCAATGGGGGCCGGCCTCATCCGAGGCAGCGGCGCCCATTGTCGTTCCCAACAAGAAACGAGATCCGAAATGTTCGACACACAACGTGTAGAGATTGAATGGGGCGGACGTAAGCTGAGCCTCGAGACCGGCCGCGTCGCCCGCCAGGCGGACGCCGCCGTCGTCGCCCAGTACGGCGAGACCAGCGTGCTCGCCACCGTCGTCGCCGAGAGGAGCGCACGCCCCGGCATCGATTTCTTCCCCCTCACCGTCAATTACCAGGAGAGAACCTATGCCGCCGGCAAGATCCCCGGCGGCTTTTTCAAGCGCGAGGGCCGGCCGAGCGAGAAGGAGACGCTCACCTCGCGCCTGATCGACCGGCCGATCCGGCCGCTGTTCGTGGAAGGCTTCAAGAACGAGACGCAGGTGATCGTCACCGTGCTCTCGCACGACATGGAGAACGACCCCGACATCGTAGCCCTGGTGGCCGCGTCGGCGGCGCTGACGCTGTCGGGCGTGCCGTTCCTGGGCCCGATCGGCGCCGCCCGCGTCGGCGTGATCGACGGCCAATTCGTGCTCAACCCGATGATCGACGAGATGGCCAAGAGCGATCTCGACCTGGTGGTGGCGGGCACCGCAGAAGCCGTGATGATGGTGGAGTCCGAGGCCAAGGAGCTGCCCGAGTCGCAGATGCTGGAGGCCGTCATGTTCGGCCAGCGCGGCTTCCAACCGGTGATCGAGGCCATCATCCGCCTGGCCGAGAAGGCTGCCAAGGAGCCGTGGGACTTCCAGCCGCCCGACAAGTCCAAGTACACCGACAAGGTGAAGGCGCTGGCCGACGCCGACTTGCGCCAGGCGTTCGCCACCGTGCAGAAGCAGCAGCGCTACCAGATGATCGACGCCGTCAAGGAGCGGGTCGTGAAGGAGCTGCTGCCGCCCGACGCCGACGCCAACGAGCAGGTGCTCCTGGCCGACGTCTTCAAGGGCCTGGAGCAGGAGGTGGTGCGCGGCGACATCATCCGCACCCAGAAGCGCATCGACGGCCGCGACCTGAAGACGGTGCGGCCCATCGCCTCGGAGGTGCACGTGCTGCCGCGCACCCACGGCTCGGCCATGTTCACCCGCGGCGAGACGCAGGCCATCGTGGTGGCCACGCTGGGCACCGGCGTGGACGAGCAGTTCATCGATGCGCTCGAAGGCACCCGCAAGGAGCGCTTCCTGCTGCACTACAACTTCCCGCCGTACTCCACCGGCGAGGCGGGCCGCATGGGCTCGCCCGGCCGACGCGAGATCGGCCACGGCAAGCTTGCCTGGCGCGCGCTGCACCCGCTGATGCCGAGCCAGGAGGAGTTTCCCTATACCGTGCGCGTGGTGTCCGAGATCACGGAATCCAACGGATCCTCGTCCATGGCCACCGTCTGCGGCACCTCGCTGGCGCTGATGGATGCGGGCGTGCCCCTGAAGCGGCCGGTGGCCGGCATCGCCATGGGGCTCATCAAGGAGGGCAACGGCTACGCCGTGCTGTCCGACATCCTGGGCGACGAGGACCACCTGGGCGATATGGATTTCAAGGTGGCGGGCACGGAGAAGGGCGTCACCTCGCTGCAGATGGACATCAAGATCACCGGCATCACCGAGGAGATCATGCGCGTGGCCCTCGACCAGGCCTACGCCGGGCGCATGCACATCCTGGATGAGATGTCGAAGGCCCTGAGCGGGGCGCGCACGGAGCTCGGCGAGTACGCACCGCGCATCGAGACCATCAAGATCCCCGTCGACAAGATCCGCGAGGTGATCGGCTCCGGCGGCTCGGTGATCCGCGATATCGTCGCCACCAGCGGCGCCAAGGTGGACATCGAGGACGACGGCACCGTCAAGATCGCCGCCGCCAAGCGCGAGTCGATCGAGGCGGCGCTGTCGCGCATCCGCGCCATCACGTCCGAGCCCGAGGTCGGCCAAGTCTACAAGGGCAAGGTCGTGAAGATCATGGAGTTCGGCGCCTTCGTGAACTTCTTCGGCAAGCAGGACGGCCTCGTCCACATCTCCCAGCTCACGCAGGGGCGGCCAGAGACGGTCGGCGAGGTGGTGAAGGAGGGCCAGGAGGTCTACGTCAAGCTGCTCGGCTTCGACGACCGCGGCAAGGTGCGCCTGTCCATGAAGATCGTCGATCAGGCCACCGGCAAGGAGACCCCCCGCGCCGAGGGCGAGCCCGAGGAGACAGCCGAGTCCCGCCCCCCACGCCGGGACCGCGGCGATCGCGGCGGCCGTGGCGGCGACCGCGAGCGGCGGCGCGAGCGCGGGTAGCACCTCGCTGCCATCGTCTTGACTGGAAAGGCGGGCTTCGGCCCGCCTTTTTGTGCCGGGCCTTCTCACGAGGAGGACAGGCGGGAAGGCCCTCCATCGTCACGCTCACAGCCCGTACCGACCCAGCGAGCCTTCTGCGCCGGCGTCCTTGGGAATTCAGAGCGCGGCTTGCTCAAGCGCAGATAATGTCAACATAAGCGATTGAGAGACGGCCTCTCTATTTGCGGGCTCCAATCGATCGATCCTTTCCCTGCCGAGAATAGCTGGCGATTAACGAAATCCGGCCAGCTCTTCAAGCTTGCGTCCACGGAATTTCTGGTATTTTCAAATCCGCTCCTCGAATAAGCCCAAGCTCGGCCCGTATCCGCTGAGGAATAGATGTATCCTGTGGGAATGGGTGGCAGATAGCCATAGAAGGTGACGAGCGCGAAGCACTTGCCCGTGCCGCGCAGGCCTAGGACGAGGCCGTCCGCAGGCCTGGGCTGGCGGCTGCCACCGTCGGGCCCCGGTGCGTCGGGTCCGCCCGGCCCTTCGAACTCCGTGATGGAGACGTAGATGCTGGTGCCCCACAGGATCACGCTGAAACTCACGCAGCCGGTGGGCAGCTCCATCGTGATCGGTCGGTCGGCGACAGGGAGCCCGCCCAGCACACAGACGGCCACCGCGCGTCCGATCTCGCTTGCCGCCTGCTCGTAGGCCGCGTGCCACGCCTCGGACCAGTGCCACGAGCGGGCGATCAGCTCCTGCGACGGCCAGATGTGAACGGTATGCGCGAGGGCATAGCCCTCCGCCGGCTCCGCACCAAACGACATGATTCCGCACCCTTTTCGGCGAGACCCCTGTGGGTCACCCCTGCCCACGTTTCATCTACAAACGATTTCCGACAGAAGTTTGACATCGCCGCGGCTCCGTCGCGCTCGAATGCCGGCGGCCGGATCTGCTAGGCTGGGCGCCGCATCCAGAAGGAGAGAGCCGCCGCCATGCTGCGCCAATCGCTGATCGAGTACGGCAAGCCGCTCGAGGCCACCGAGGCCGAGACGCCCGCCCCCAAAGACAGCGAGGTGCTGCTGCGCGTCTCCCACTGCGGCGTGTGCCACTCCGACCTGCACCTGCAGGACGGCTACTTCTCCCTCGGCGGCGACCAGAAGCTCGACGTGCGCGGGCTGAGGCCGCTGCCCTTCACCTTCGGCCACGAGATCGCCGGCACCGTGGAGGCGGCCGGTCCCGACGCCCAGGGCGTGCCCCAGGACGTATCCAAGGGCAAGCGCTACGCCGCCTATCCGTGGATCGGCTGCGGCGCCTGCCCGGTGTGCGCCCGCGGCGACGAGCACCTCTGCAACGCGCCCCGCGCGCTCGGCATCACCGTGGACGGCGGCTACGCCACCCACGTGCTGGTGCCCCATCCGCGCTACCTGCTGGACGTCGAGGGCATCGCTCCCGAGATCGCCGGCCCCCTGATGTGCTCAGGCCTCACGGGCTACAGCGCCGTCAAGAAGGCCCTGCCCTACCTGCGCTCCGGCCCGCTCATCATCGTCGGCCTGGGCGGCGTCGGCATGATGGGCCTGCAGTTCGCCCGCGCCCTTACCGACGCCCCGATTCTGGCGGCCGACATCGATCCCGCCAAGCGCGAGGCGGCACTGAAGCTCGGCGCCACGGAGGTCTTCGACCCGGCCGACGCCGGCGCGCGCAAGGCCATCGCCAAGTCCACGGCCAAGTCTACTGGCGGTGGGGTAGGCGCGGCCGTGGACTTCGCCGGCTCCGACAAATCGCTGGGCTTCGCCCAGTCGGTCGTGGCCAAGGGCGGCGCCGCCATCGTGGTCGGCCTGCTCGGCGGCAGCTTCACGCTGCCGGTCCCCATGTTCCCCTTGCGCGCCCTCACCGTGATGGGCAGCTACGTCGGCTCCCCCGCCGAGGCGCGCGAGATGCTCGACCTGGTCAAGGCCGGCCGGATCGCGCCGATCCCGGTCGAGACGCGCCCGCTTTCCGAGACCAGCCGCTCCCTCGACGACCTGCGTGCCGGCCGCATCGTCGGCCGGGTCGTCATCGCACCCTGACTCGCATCGCAGGATAGGACCTCCGAGCCATGAAGATCGCCGTAATGGGCCCCGGCGGCGTGGGCGGCTACTTCGGCGCGCGGCTCGCCGCTGCCGGCAACGACGTGACGTTCGTGGCGCGCGGCGCCCATCTCGATGCCATGCGCAAAGGCGGGCTGCGGCTCGACAGTCAGCTCGGCAACCTGCACCTCGACCCGGTCAAGGTGGTGGCCGACGCCCGCGAGATCGCCGCCGCCGATGCCGTCCTGTTCGCCGTGAAGATGCGCGACACGGAGACCGCCGCGGACTCGCTGCGCGCCCTGGTCGCCGGCGGCGCCACCGTGTTCACGTTCCAGAACGGCGTGGAGAGTGGGGCGCGCATCGGCC
This sequence comes from Hyphomicrobiaceae bacterium, assembly GCA_044868325.1. Lineage (GTDB taxonomy): Bacteria > Pseudomonadota > Alphaproteobacteria > Rhizobiales > Hyphomicrobiaceae > AWTP1-13. The sequence continues at coordinate 9,940 of JBIOWI010000288.1, read as the reverse complement.
ATGTCCTCGGCCCCGGCAAGGTGGTGGAGGGCGCCGCCCGCATCGCGGCGCACATCTCAGAGCCGGGCGTCATCAAGCAGATCGGCGACTTCGCGGTGCTGGAGCTCGGCGAGGCCGACGGCATGGCGAGCCCGCGCGTCGCCGCCTTGCATGCCGCCTGCTTCGGCGCCGGCATCACAGCCAAGGTCTCCGACAACATCGCGCGCACCCTCTGGACCAAGTTCGCCTTCCTGGCGCCCCTGTCCGGCCTGACGGCGCTGACGCGCGGCCCCATCGGCCCGGTGCGCGCCAACCCCAAGTCGCGCGCCCTCCTGCAGGCCGCGGTGGAGGAGGCGGTGGCGCTCGGGGTGGCGCTCAAGACGGGCCTGGTGCCGGAGGACACCGCGCGCACCATGAAGCTCGTGGACAGCCTGCCGCCTCAGATGACATCGTCCATGTGCCACGACCTGATGGCCGGCAAGCCGATCGAGATCGAGGGCCTCTCGGGCGCGGTGGCCCGCCTCGCCCAGGAGCACGGTGTCGCCGCTCCCACCAACGCCTTCATCGCCGCGGCGCTGGCGCCGTTCGCCGACGGCAAGTAGCGGAGTAGCCGGTGTCAGACCCTCTGGGTCTGACACCATTGCACGGGACCGGCGTTAGAGCCACGGTGTCAGACCCAGAGGGTCTGACACCTACTTCGCCTTGGCCTTGTCCGCAGCGGGCGTCCCGGCCACCTCCAGCGTCTTGGGGCAGTGGCGCTCGACATAGCGGTTGATGCCCTTGATCATCTGGCGGTGGAACAGGCCGAGGGTGTCGGCGAGCTGCGCCGCGGTATTGACCGTGAGCACGATGGCGGTCGGCCCATCCACGCTCTTCAGGCGCACCCAGATCTTCTCGGCCTTGCCGTTGCGGAACTCGATCTTGGGCGCGACCACGGCCGTGACCTTCTCGGGCTTGCCGTCCTGCTCCACCACGCAGTTCGCCGTGTGCCTCGGTACGCGAACCGTGATCTTGTCGGCGGTCATAGCCGCAATCAGCGCCTCGCGGCTCAAGTCGAGGTCGACCGAGCAGCGCGCGTCGCCGAAACCCCAGCTGATCTGCTGGTTGTCCGCCTCCTTGATCTTGGAGCGGTCCCACGTCTTGGTGAGCGCGCACTTGAGATCGGCGCCCTTCGGGTTCTTCTCCAGCAGGATGGCGCACAGGCGCTTGTCGCACTCCTTGATCGCGGTCGTCTCGCCCTTCTGCTCCTCCAGGGCCATGGCGGCGGTCGCGCCGACGAGCACGACCGCCAGCGCGCCAAGCCTCGAGAGGGAGGAGCCGGCAAGGCGCGAACGGCCGGCTCGGTGCGTGACCTGGTGCATCATGGAATCGACCCTCCCGGAATACGGCCTCGTCGCGGACGAGGCGGCCAAGCGTCAGCTCGGCCCTCGGAATGCACCATCCGACGCCAGCTCTGGGTCAAGAGTGAGGCGGCGCCGACCGCAGCGGGCAACGGCACGGGCCGGCCAGCGCCCCCTGGCCGCCGTCAGGAGCCCTTCTCGACCTCGGCGAACACCTTGCGGGCGGCGCGGAAGCACTCCACCGCCAGCGGCACCCCGGCGTAGATCGCGATCTGGTGGATGATGGCCTGGATCTCGTCCTTGGTGACGCCGTTGCGCAGCGCGCCCTTCAAGTGGAGCTCCCACTCGTGCATGCGGTTGAGGCAGGCCAGCATGACCAGGTTCAGCATGGAGCGGGTCTTGCGTGGCAGCCGGTCGTCGCTCCAGATCATGCCCCAGCAGTACTCGTTGAGGATGTCCTGGAACGGCCGGTTGAAGTCGTCGGCCGATGCCATCGCCTTGTTCACGTAATCCTCGCCCAGCACCGCCTTGCGGTTGGCGATCCCCTTGTCTCTCAGGGCCTGGTCCATGGATGTCTCTCCCTCGTAGGTTGGAAAGCGGGTCGCGCGATCATTGGCAGCCTTTGGCGCAGGGCTCAAGTGGACCAGAGCTCTGGCAGCCGCACTGCCAGCCATCGCGCGATCGCAGGCGGCGCCGATCTCGGTGGTGCCCAGCGAGATGCGGAAGTCCGGCGCACCCTCGCGGTCCTTGCGCTGCCAGACCACGAGCGCGCGCTCCTGGCCGAAGGCGACAATGTTGTCGTACTTGCCGACGAGACGGGCCCCCTGCGGGATCAGCAGGTGTCGGCCAGAGACGGTGTCGAACACATTCTCGGTGACCTGGGCGATGACGAAGCCCGGCAGGTCCGAGTTGAGGCCGGTGACGAGGCTGGCGGCGATGACGGTGCCGGCCATCAGCTGGTAGGGCGAGGCCGGCGTCTGCAGGGCGTGGGGATTGTAGATGTCCTTCTCCGGCCCTGACTTGAGAAAGGTGAGCTTGCGCGTCTGGTCGGTGGTGCCCGCGCCGAGCGCGTCGAGATCGCCGCCGGCCAGCGCCACGGCGCGCTCGGCCGCACGCAGGGCGGAGAGCGCCGTCAGGCCGGCGTCGGCTGGCGTTGGAGTGGGAGGGAGCGGAGGCTCCCCGGCGCGCATGCGCATCCGACGCGGCTCGTGCAGTCGGCGGCGATGGCCTCGGCCGCGCCGCCCAAGCCCGCCTACCGGCCACATCTCCCAGCCCGCGTCCTCTCGGAGGGCCTGCTGTCGGAGGCGCAGCTGGAGAGCGTCATCTACGCGGGCGAGGCACATTCATCGCATGTGGCTGGCGCATGGACGGTGGACGCAACCTTCGATGTGGTGGCCGCCGCTCCCGAGCCTGTCCCGGCGAATGCCGGGAACGCCAAGGGCTGCGTGCGCTTCCGGCGCGGCTGGTTCCTGGGCGACGGCACCGGCTGCGGCAAGGGCCGCCAGGTGGCAGGCATCATCCTCGACAACTGGCTCAAGGGCCGGCGCCGTGCGCTCTGGGTTTCTCGTTCGGAGACGTTGCTGCACGATTCGAGACGGGATTGGGCGGCACTTGGCCAGGAGCCTCTGCTCATCCAGCCGCTAGCGCGCTTCCGCCAGGGCACGCCGATCCGGCTCGACGAGGGCATCCTGTTCGTGACCTACGCCACCCTGCGCTCCGCCGAGCGCGAGGGCAAGGCCTCCCGCCTCGACCAGATCCTGGCGTGGCTCGGCCGCGAGCCCGGCTCCCAGACTGCACCGAGCTTCGATGGCGTCATCGTGTTCGACGAAAGCCACGCCATGCAGAATGCGGCCGGCGGCAAGACCGAGCGCGGCGAGCAGGTCCCCTCGCAGCAGGGGCGCGCCGGCCTGCGCCTGCAGCACGCGCTGCCCGAAGCGCGCGTCGTCTATGTCTCGGCGACCGGCGCCACGACGGTGCACAACCTCGCCTATGCGCAGCGCCTCGGCCTGTGGGGCGGCGCGGACTTTCCCTTCGCCACGCGGGCCGAGTTCGTGGAGGCCATCGAGGCCGGCGGCAGAGCGAGACATGCCTGTGGCGACGACTACACCGTCGCATGTCGAGCAGTATTTTTCTTATGCAATTCAGCGCTTTCATGTGCGCTATGGTCGGTCGCCCAGTCCGCGCTGGCACCGGCTACCGCACACGGCGATTTGCAAGTTGCTCCGGCTCGCCCAAGGCACATGGCCGCCTGAGCCAGAAACAATCGATCCGGATACGGCGCTCCGGCATGTGATCTGCCAGGAGTACGAGATCTGGTTGCGTGGCGAACGCGGTCTGGCGGACGCAACCATTGACGCGCGTCTGCGGGAGGCGAGGTGCTTTCTGAACTGGTACTTCGGTCGCGGTGGAGCCGATGGTCTCCGCGCGTTGAGTGTACCGGACGTCGATCTTTACATGGACATGCGCGCCCGTGGGCTGCGCCGGATATCGCTCGCGAGTGCTGCCGGATGGCTCCGCTCGCTGCTGCGCTATCTTCATATGTCGGGACGAATTGCGACCGATCTGACCCCGCACGTCATTGGCCCCATGCTTTACGCCTACGAGGAGGTTCCCTCGACCCTGGATCGCAATCAGATCGCTGAGGTCCTGGCGGCCACCAGGAAGGACCGATCGCCGAGGGGGCTGCGCGACTATGCGATACTGCAGCTTCTCGCAACCTATGGGCTGCGAGAAGGCGAAATCTGCAAGCTCCGGCTCGACGACATCGACTGGCGCGCGGAATCCCTGCGCATCCATCATACCAAGACCAATGCCTGTTCTTACATGCCGCTGGTGACGCCAGTCGGGGAAGCGCTCCTCGATTATCTGCGCCTCGGGCGTCCACAGGTCGACAGACGGGAAGTCTTCATCCGGTCCTTCGCACCCTATACATGCATGAAGAACCTCTATGGCATGGTGCAGGGACGCCTGGCGGCGGCAGACGTCAAACCGTTGGGGAAACGAGGGCCGCATGTCTTCCGTCATGCGCGGGCCGTCGAACTTCTGCGCGCGTCGGTTCCGCAAAAGATCATCGGCGACGTGCTTGGGCATCGATCAACCAAGTCTACGAACGCCTACCTCAAGCTGGCCACCGAGGATCTCCGGGCAGTGGCCCTCGACGTGCCCGGATCGGCGGTGCTGTCATGAGCTACTGGCACGATCCCGATCGCAGCGCTGTTGCTGACTTTCTGAAAACGTCCCGGTTCGGGCAGAGCAGCTGCCGCACTTATCGCTGGATCCTTCGCAGCTTTGAGGATGTTGCCCGCCGACACCCGGCGCTCGACCGCCAGATGCTCGAGGCGTGGCTGAAGGAAATGGTAACGCGTTGGCGATTGCCGACGCTGTTGAACCAGGTCTGCATCGTTGATCGCTTCCTCGACTATCTGGTCGAGATGGGGTTGATCGCGAACAACCCCGTCGCGGAGCTCCGCAGGCAGCACAACGTCAAACAAAACAAGCCAATCTGGCGGGCTCTCGCTTCCCTCACGCCCGACGAGGCCCTCGCAGCGCTGCAACGGCCTGCGCCCTTCGACAGCGTGTTGGGCGACTTCATGCGCGACCAAGTCGCGCTGATGCGCAACCGGGGATATCAATACGAGACACAGGCCCACTGGTTGCTGCGGTTCGACCGGTTCCTTCAAGCACATCCGGAACTGGCTGGTGAGCCACTCGAGACGATGCTGGCGCACTGGGCGGCTGCCAAGCCCACCCGCAATCATGCCGCAGAATGCCAGAAGCTGGGGCGCATCCTGACCAAGGCGCGGTACCGCCTCGATCCAAACATCCCGCCGAAACGCTTCAATCCGCGGCCGGAGCGGGAGGTGGCGCGGCAGCATCGACGGCCGCACATCTTCAGCCCCGCCGACATCCGGCGGATGCTTGATGTTGCCTGCTCCTATCCGTCGCCGCATGCTCCGCTGCGGCCGTTGAGTCTCTACACCATGGTGCTTCTGGCCTATTGCTCCGGGCTGCGACGTGGTGAACTTGCCCGGCTCGATCTGGGTGACGTCGACCTTCAATCGGCCACGATCACGGTCCGGAAAACGAAGTTCTACAAGACCAGGATCCTGCCGCTATCCGACAGCGTCATGGCCGAACTGCGCGCCTATCTCGATGCCAGGTGGCGCGCCGGCGCCCCGCAAGACCCGCAGTCGGGGCTGTTCTGGCAGGACCACTTCAACGATCGTTACGCCCCGGTGGTGGTCTCAACGATGATCACCAACGTCATGCGCCGCGCCGGGTTCAAACCGCCTTCCGGACGGACGGGGCCGCGTGTGCATGACCTGCGGCACTCGATGGTCGTGAACCGGATGCTCCAATGGTATCGATCCGGCATCAATCCGCAGGACAGGCTGCGCTTCCTCTCAACCTATTTGGGCCACCGGGACATCAACTCCACGCTGGTCTACATCACCGTCACGCAGGATCTGCTGCAGGAAGCAAGCGAGCGGTTCCGCGCTGTCGGCGCTCCGTGCCTCACCATGGAGGCGCTGTCATGAAAGCGAGCAACCCGTTCCCCGTATTGTTGCGGGCGTTCTTCCAGGAGTGGCTGGCCGAGCAGCGCAGTGCCTCGATCCATACGATCAGGTCCTACCGGGACACCTGGCGGCTTTTGCTCCGGTTCGTCGCAGAGCGAAGAGGCGGCGGTGTTGCACGGATCACCCTGGCCGATATCTCTGCCAGCGAGGTTCGCGCGTTCCTCAGCCATGCCGAACATGGGCGCAAGGGCACGATCGGCACGCGCAACTGCCGGCTTGCCGCCATCCGCAGCTTCTTCCGATTCGTGGCGGACAAGGATCCTGAATATATCGCACAGTGCACGGAGATCCTTGCTGTCCCGCTCAAGCGCAAGCCCACCGCGAAGGTTGAGGGGGCCTCGGAGTCGGGCTCTTTGCCGAGCCAGGCGAGGATCTGGTCGAGGCGGGAGGCCTTGCCCTCGCGTTCGGCCGAGCGCAGCGTGGCGTAGGTCACGAACAGGATGCCCTCGTCGAGGCGGATCGGCGTGCCCTGGCGGAAGCGGGCCAGCGGCTGGATGAGCAACCGCTCCTGGCCCAGCGCCGACCAGTCGCGGCGGGCGTCCTCGATCAGCTCCGACTTGGAGATCCACAGGGCACGACGGCGGCCCTTCAGCCAGTTGTCGAGGATGATGCCCGCCACTTGGCGGCCCTTGCCGCAGCCGGTGCCGTCGCCCAGGAACCAGCCGCGGCGGAAGCGCACGGCTTTGGTGGCGCCATCGGGGGCAGCGGCAACCACGTCGAAGGTGGCATCGACGGTCCAGCTGCCGGTGAGATGCGAGGCATGCGCCTCGCCCGCATAGATGACGCTCTCCAGCTGAGCGTCCGAGAGGAGCCCGTCCGAAAGAACGCGGGCGGGAAGGTGCGGCCGGTAGGCCGGCTTCGGTGGCGCGACCGAGGCCATCGCCGCCGACTGCACGAGGCGCGTCGGATGCGGCTGCGCGCCGGGGATGCGGATCGACTGCAGGGCGTAGTCCTCGTAAAGCGCTTCGCTGAGGCGTCCGCCTTCGGCCGGCTTCCAGTCGATGGTCTCGTAGGCGAGCTCCATGACCCCGCCGTCGATGGCCGGCGACGCTGCGCGCGGTTTGGCCGAAACCCACGCCATCGGGGGCCGCGTCCGGCCGTTACGGGTACGGACGGGCAGCGCCGTCGCGGCCGTCGGCACGCTGTCGGCGATGGGCAGCCGTGGCGGCACGTGCTCCATGACCCAGCGCAGCAGCGTGGCGGCATCCGGCGCGGTGCCGGGTGAGGTGGGGAATGTGGCAGGGTCCTCGGCGGCGCGCTTGTCGATGACGGTCAGCCGGGTGTCGATCGTGGTGCCGTGCCGGGCATAGACCGCGCCATCGATCGCGGCAGAGAAGACGACGGTGCCGCGCTCCTGGAGGCGCTGGAAATCTCCGCGCCAAGCTGCGCCGTCCGGCGCGAGGCTCGCCTGCGTGATGGCGACGAGGCGTCCGCCTTCGGCCAGGCGCGCCAGGGCGGACGACACGTGCCGCAGCCCCGCGTCCGTGCGGCGCCGATCGACGTTGGCGAGCGCCGAGAACGGCGGGTTCATCAGGACGACGGTCGGACGGACGCCAGGATCGAGGCGGTCGTCGATCTGGGCCGCATCGAACCGGGTCACGCCGACATCCGGAAAGAGATGCGAGAGCAGGCCGGCGCGGGTCTCCGCCAGTTCGTTGAGCACGAGCGAGGCGCCGGCCTGCTCGGCAAAGATGGCGAGCAAGCCGGTGCCGGCCGACGGCTCCAGCACACGGTCGCCCGGCGCTATCGCAGCCGCGGTAGCCGCCACGAACGCCAGTGGGAGAGGCGTCGAGAACTGCTGGAACGTCTCGCACTCCTCCGAGCGGCGCGTGTGGGTCGGGAGCAGGCCCGCCACCTTCGCCAGCATCGGCAGGAGGGCATCGCAGGAGCCGGCGCGCGCGACCATCGCGGCGCCGAACTTGCGCAGGAACAGCACGGCCGCGGCCTCGCAGGCGTCGTAGGCGCTCTTCCAGTCCCAGGCAAACTCGGCGTCGCTACCCCCGAATGCCCGCTCCATCGCAGCGCGGAGCCCCGCGGCATCGATGCGGCGCCCGCGTTCGAGGTCGGGAAGCAGCAGCTGCGCGGCGCGGAACAGGGCGTTCGCGCGATCGGCAGCTTCTGGCGCGCGGGCGCGGGACGCGGCGGCTGCCGCGACAACGGAGGTCGTCGTCATGATGGAAGCCTCGGGGGTGAGGGAAACGGACGGAGCCGCGGGCTTTCTCTCGATGCCGGCCGCTCGCCCGGTCCGGGCTTTCGCTCTCGCTCTGGAGGGGCGGCAGCTCGGCCACCACGCCGAAGGCCTGCGCAGCGCCTGCAGAAGAAAGGCCCCCTACGAAGCCGGGGGCTAGGTTGCATGGCTCTGGTGGCGGCGCATGGCCTTTGGTGGCCACGGGCAGGACCGACCCGCAGTCGGTCCCCGCGCCGGCGCCCTTTCCTGCAAAGAGCGGCTCTCCGGCGCGCCTAGGTGGGAGGCGATCGGTTGGACCTGGTCCGCGAAACGGCGGGCAATCCAGGTTGGCGGCTGGCACTACTCCGCAGCGACGGCGCGGGGCCCGTCGTCGGTGTCAGCGGCGAGGAATGCCGGCAGCGGCTCTGCGCCTCCCGCGGAACCGGAGCCTTCGACGCCCCGCAACCGCAGCGGCTCCGGCAGCCAGCCGGTCCCTTCGAGCAGGCGCTCGGCCTCGCGCGCCATGTCGGCCTTCTTGAGGTCCGCGATCAGCTGGGCCGCCTGCTCGCCCTTGGCTTCCCGCACCGCTTCGAGGATCTGAGCCTTGGTGACGCGCCCGATATAGCCCGCCACGGTCGGGCGCCAGCCGGCCGCCGCCATATCGAGCTGGACGGCCTCGGCCACGCGGTCGGCGTGGGCGATGGCCTTGGGCCTCCGGTCGTAGGGCTGGCAGGTCGCGTTGATGGTCAGCCCCACGCAGTGGGCGAACAGCGCCTGGCGGCTGTCGCCGTCGAGACCGGTGAGGACATCCCAGAGGTCGGCGGTATCCTTGGGCAGCTGGGCCGCCCAGGTGCCATGCCGGGCGTCGATCGCCGCGGCGTAGGGCATATCGCCGAGCCCCTCGATCTGCGTGCCGAAGAGCACGCTCTTGGCCTCGATCTCCAGGCAGCCGTCGAGCCCGAAGCGGTAGAACAGCTTGAGGGTGAGCGCATGCAGCATGGCGAGGAAGGCGGTGTCGGGGTCGTTGGCGACCGCCTCGCGCAGCGCCAGCGTGCGGTGCGCCGTGAGCTCGGTCATCAGCCGGTCGGAGAGCGGCCGGACGCCGCCTTCGTCCTCGTCGGATTCCGCGGCCGGGTCGGCGGGGCGCGAAGCGGAACCGCGTGGCGCTGTCGCCCCGTTCGTCGAGGCTCCTGCCGCCCTGCCGTCACCCGTCTCATGCTCTTCTTCCTCGTCCGGAGGCGATACCGGCGCCTCGTCCTCGGGCCGCACGTAGCCGCGCTCGACGCGCAGGGCACCGGAGGCGTCGATGCTGACGAAGGCGCCGGCACCCGCGACCTCCGACGCATCGTAGACGACTGGACGCCGCTCGTACTCCGCCAGCGCCGTCTCGATCTCGCCCAGGCGCCCGTCGACCTCCTCCGGGACCTCCTCGGTGTCGGCGTACTCTTTCTCCAGCTTGTCCAGCTCCGCCTTGAGAGCATCGCGCGCTTTGGCCTCCTTCTTCGTCAGCGCCACCTCCTTGCCGCTGAGCCGGCGCAGCCCATAGGTGTGGCCGTAGGGGAAGTCGGGCGCCACCTCGACCCACCTCCACCCCTCGGCACGCATGGCCTCGGCCTCGCGCTCCAGCTTCTCGGCAACGAGCCGGTCCAACAGCGCGGGGTCCTGCAGCCAGCCGCCGTCGTCGGCCTCGAACAGGTCGCGCAGCACGATGCCGCCGGCCGCCTCGTAGTCGGCAACGCCCACGAACTGCGCCCGCTTGTCGGAGGCGCGCACGGCGCTCTCGGTCAGCAGCCGGCGGATCTGGTAGGGCTCCCTGATGGGGGTCCGCTGCAAAGCCTCCCATACCTCCGCCTGGCGCGCATGGTCGGGGTTGACGG
>JBIOWI010000287.1:0-6347 GCA_044868325.1 Hyphomicrobiaceae bacterium | reverse complement strand
CACCACCGGCGAGATCTGGTTCAAGCACCCCGAGAAGGTCCTCGGCATGCGGGCCGACTGGGTGGATGCCAATCCGAAAGCGGCCCACGCCATCCTGATGGCGACCATGGAGGCCCAGCAGTGGTGCGAGAAGATGGAGAACAAGCAGGAGATGGCCGAGATCATCGGCCGGCGCCAGTGGTTCAACGTGCCGGTGCCCGATATCGTCGGCCGCATCAAGGGCGACATCAACTACGGCCGCGGGCGCATCGCGAAGGGCACCAACCTGCTCATGAAGTTCTGGGGCGAGAAGGGCGAGGTGTCCTATCCCTGGAAGAGCCTCGATGCCTGGTTCGTCACCGAGAACATCCGCTGGGGCAAGTTCGAGCCCACGCTCGACGTGAAGGCCCTCGTCGATCGCACCAACCGCTCGGACCTCTGGATCGAGGCGGCCAAGGCGCTCGGCCTTGCCGGCTATCCGACCGGCGACAGCCGCGGCGTCGAGCGATTCTTCGACGGCAAGACGTTCGACCCGTCCGACACCCAGGCGTACCTGAAGTCGCTGTCGATCAAGCGCGCTGTGGTCTGACGTACCGGCACCATCGGCTCTCTCCCTGGAGATTCCTCGACATGAACATGCCTTTGCTGAAGGGCGAGGCCAAAGCGGCGGTTTCGGCGCGCAGCGCGCCAGCTGCCGTCATCAGGCTCAAGACGCCCAGATCGGGTCTTTCGGCGCGAATCGTGCCGGCGCTCTCCACGGCCGCCGCCAGCGTGATCCCGCCGCTCGTCACGCTGGCCCTCCTGCTCCTCGTCTGGGAGATGCTGTGCAACCGGCCGGGCGCCACGCTGCCTGCGCCCACCAAGATCTGGACGGAGGCGCGCGACCTGATCGTCGAGCCGTTCTTCGTCATGGGGCCGCAGGACATCGGCCTCGGCTGGCGCGTGCTCACCTCGCTGCAGCGCGTCGCCATCGGCTACGGCCTCGCCGGCGTGATCGGCATCGCGCTGGGCACCATCATCGGCCAGTCGGTGTGGGCCATGCGCGGGCTCGATCCCGTGTTCCAGGTGCTGCGCACCATCTCGCCGCTGGCCTGGCTGCCGATCTCGCTCGCCGCCTTCCGAGACAGCCAGCCGTCGGCGATCTTCGTGATCTTCATCACATCGGTGTGGCCGATCATCATCAATACCGCGGTCGGCATCCGCAACATCCCCCAGGACTACCGCAACGTCGCCCTGGTGCTCCGGCTCAACCCGCTCGAGTTCTTCACCAAGATCATGATCCCCTCCGCCGCCCCCTACATCTTCACGGGGCTCAGGATCGGCATCGGCCTGTCCTGGCTCGCCATCGTGGCGGCAGAGATGCTGACCGGGGGCGTCGGCATCGGCTTCTTCATCTGGGACGCGTGGAACTCCTCGCGCATTCCCGACATCGTGGTGGCGCTGGTCTACATCGGCGGCGTCGGCTTCGTGCTCGACCGGCTGGTGGCGTTGATCGCCGGCTTCGTCACCCGCGGCACGGCCGCCAGCTGAGGAGCCCGGAGATCATGAGCCTCACATCGCATCCCTACCTCAAGATCGATCACGTCGACAAAACCTACGCCCGTGGCGCACAGACGACCGAGGTGCTCGCCGACATCACGGTGGCCATCGACAAGGGCGAGTTCGTCTCCATCATCGGCCACTCCGGCTGCGGCAAGTCCACGCTCCTCAACATCGTCGCCGGCCTCACGCCCGTGACTGCCGGCGCGGTGCTGCTGGAGAACAAGGAGGTGAACGATCCCGGGCCGGACCGGGCGGTGGTGTTCCAGAACCACTCGCTGCTGCCCTGGCTCACCGTCTACGACAACGTGCGGCTTGCCGTGGACAAGGTGTTCGGCGCCGCCAAGTCGCGCGCCGAGCGCCACGCCTGGACCATGCACAATCTCGAATTGGTGCAAATGGCCCACGCCAAGGACAAGCGGCCGATGGAGATCTCGGGCGGCATGAAGCAGCGCGTCGGCATCGCCCGCGCGCTCGCCATGGAGCCCAAGGTGCTGCTGCTCGACGAGCCGTTCGGCGCGCTCGATGCGCTTACGCGCGCCCACCTGCAGGACTCGGTGATGGCGATCCATGCGCAGCTCAGGAACACGGTGCTGATGATCACCCACGACGTGGATGAGGCCGTGCTGCTCTCCGACCGCATCGTGATGATGACCAACGGCCCCGCGGCCCGCATCGGCGAAGTGCTCACCGTGCCGCTGGCCCGTCCACGCCGCCGCCTCGAGCTGGCGGCGGACCCGGCCTACATCAAGGCGCGCCAGCGCGTGATCGAGTTCCTCTACGCCCGCCACCGCGCGCCGGCGCTGCAGGCGGCGGAGTAGGTGGGTTGAGCGCAGCGATGACCCAACACGGACAGGCGAATGGCGAGTGGCCAATAGCGAATGGACGGCCAGTCGCGAGGCTCTGGACCACTCGCCACTCGCCATTCGCCATTCGCGCTTGCCGCGGAGGCAGCCGATGAGCCAGAGACAACGCGAGCGGCTTGTCGTCGTTGGCGGCGGCATGGCCGCTCTCAGGCTGATCGAGGAGACCGTTGCCCTCTGCCCCAGCCGCTACGAGATTGTGCTGGTCGGAAAGGAGCCCTGTCCGCCCTACAACCGCGTGCTGCTGTCGAGCCTGCTTGCGAGCGAGGCGGAGGAGGCCGACATCGAGCTGCGCCCCCGCAGCTGGTATTCCGACAACGACATCGGGCTGGTTTGCGGCGATGCTGCCTCGGAGCTGCGTCCCGCCGAGCGAGAGGTGGTGCTGGCGAGCGGTGCGCGCCTCTCCTACGACCGGCTGGTGCTGGCGACCGGCTCCAATGCCATCCGGCTGCCCATCCCCGGTCACGACCTCCCCGGCGTCGCAACCTTCCGCGATCTCGCCGATGTGGAGGCGCTGTGGGCGGCCGAGGCGGGAGGCCACGCCGTCGTCATCGGCGGCGGTCTGCTCGGCATCGAGGCGGCCTACGGCCTCCGCCGCCGCGGCCTCGCCGTGACGCTCGTGCATCTCATGCCGCGGCTGATGGAGCGACAGCTCGATGCGCCAGCGGCAACGCTGCTCAAAGGCGCCATCGAGAGGCTCGGGATCGTGGTCCTGCTCGAAGCTGAGACCGTGGCCATCGAAGGCGGCGGCCGGGCCGAGCGCGTCGTCCTGAAGGACGGCCGCACCCTCGCGGCAAGCCTCGTCGTCATGGCCGCCGGCGTGCGGCCGGAGACAGGCCTTGCACGCAGCGCCGGCATCGAGATCGGCCGCGGCATCCTCGTGGATGACAAGCTCGAGACCAATTGGCCCGCCGTCTACGCCATCGGCGAATGCGCCGAGCACCGTGGCGTCTGCTACGGGCTCGTCGAGCCGGCCTATGCCCAGGCCAGAACGCTCGCCCGCTACCTCGCCGGCCGCCCCGCCCGCTACGACGGCTCGCTGCTCGCCACCAACCTCAAGGTCTCCGGCGTGCCCGTATTCTCCATGGGCGACTTCGAGGGCGAGGGCGCCGAGACCATCGTGCTGGAGGACCAGGAGGCCGCGACCTACCGCAAGCTGGTGTTGCGCGAAGGCCGCCTGGCGGGCGCCGTGCTGGTGGGCGATACGGCCGACGCGCTCTGGTACCGCGAGCTGATGTTCACGCGGGCGCCGATTGCCCTCTTCCGCGACAAACTGGCGTTCGGCCGCGCCTGGGCGGAGCGCGAAGCCGCCTGATTGAGCAAGCAGGGCTGCCCAAACTGAGTACAGGAGGTGCGCAATGCACAAAATGTGACCGCACTGCCGCAACCAACGCCATCACGGCTGGCCGGCCCGCTGGTCAGATCGGATGCAACTCATTGATTCCTCGCGACCTCTTGAGTTGGCACGATGCTTGGACTTCGTCCAATCGCCGGATGGCCATCAAAGGCGATCGCCACCCGCGGCCCAAAGACAGGGACAATTCGGCAGCGCCGCCAGGTCCGGCTCCAGGGAGTCCGGAACCGGCGTTCTTTTGTCGTTTCCAGGCGGATGCGCCCGCCAGCCCGTTGGCACCGCGTGGAAGGATAAGGCGATGAACGGCGACTTTACCGCAGAGCAGAAGCTCTATCTCGAAGGCTTCACGTCCGGCCTGCAGGCCGGACGCTCCGCCCGAGGGACAGCGCCGGGCGGCAACGGCGCCGCGCCGGGCACCGAGCCTGTCGGCCCCGATGCTGCCGGCCTCAAGGCGCAGGACCGCTTCCTCAAGGCGGGCAAGAAACTCTCGGACCCCGAGAAGTTCAAGCGCGAGCTGCATCCCTTCGACGGCTACGAGAAGCTCAAGGCCCAGGCCGCCAAGAACGAGCCGCCGAAGCCGGACGACAACTTCCGTTGGCGCTTCTTCGGCCTGTTCTACGTGGCGCCGAACCAGAAGAGCTACATGTGCCGGCTGCGCCTGCCCAACGGCATCCTCAAGCACTGGCAGCTCGCCGGCCTCGCCGACCTGGCCGAGACCCACGCCGGCGGCTGCGCCCACGTGACGACCCGCGCCAACCTGCAGCTGCGCGAGATCGAGCCGAGCAACGCCGTCGGCCTGGTCGAGGCGATCCAGGACCTCGGCCTGTGCTCGCGCGGCTCGGGCGCAGACAACATCCGCAACGTCACCGGCTCGCCGACGGCGGGCATCGACCCGCAGGAGCTGATCGACACGCGCCCCTACGCCCGCGAGTGGCACTTCCACATCCTCAACGACCGCTCGCTCTACGGCATCCCGCGCAAGTTCAACGTCGGCTTCGACGGGGCCGGCGCCATCGCGGTGCTGGAAGACACCAACGACATCGGCTTCCAGGCGGTGGAGGTGAAGGACGGGTTCGGCGTGGAGCCCGGCGTGTGGTTCCGCCTGCTGCTCGGCGGCATCACCGGCCACAAGGACTTCGCCCGCGAGACCGGCGTTATCGTCAAGCCCGCCGAGGCGACCTTCGTGGCCGACGCGGTCGTCCGCGTCTTCATCGACCACGGCGACCGCACCGACCGCACCAAGGCGCGCCTCAAGTACGTGCTCGACGCCATGGGCTTCGAGAAGTTCCTCGCCCTCATCGAGGAGAAGCTCGGCCGCAAGCTGACGCGCGTGCCCGCCGAGGCCGTGCTGCCGCGCCCCGCCTTCTCCCGAAGCGCCCACATCGGCGTGCACAAGCAGAAGCAGGCCGGGCTCAACTGGATCGGCGTGGCGCTGAATGTCGGCCGGCTCTCGCCGGAGCAGATGCGCGGGCTCGCCAAGGTTTCGCAGGACCTGGGCGACGGCGATATCCGCCTCACGGTCTGGCAGAACCTGCTGATCTCCGGGGTGCCGGACGACAAGGTGGCGCTCGCCCGCGCCGCCATCGAGACGCTCGGGCTCTCCACCGAGGCCAACTCGGTGCGGGCGGGGCTCGTTGCCTGCACCGGCAACAGCGGGTGCAAGTTCGCCGCCTCCGACACCAAGCGGCACGCCGAGGACATCGCCCGCTGGTGCGACAACCGGGTGGCTCTGAACCTCCCCGTCAACATCCACTTGACGGGCTGCCACCACTCCTGCGCCCAGCACTACATCGGCGACATCGGCCTGCTGGCCTGCAAGGTCGCCACCCCAGATTCCGACGATGGCGACGGCGACCAGGTGGAGGGCTATCACATCCTGGTCGGCGGCGGCTTCGGGCCGGACGCGGGGCTTGCCCGCGAGGTGCTCCGCGACGTGAAGGCCGAGGACGCTCCGCGCGTGGTGGAGCGCATGCTCAAGACGTATCTGGCGCGCCGGGCCTCGCCCGACGAGGCGTTCTTCACCTTCACGCGCCGGCACGAGGTGGGCGAGCTCGCGACCATGTTCGCCGCGGAGGCCGCCGAATGACCGAGCTTTTGCCGATCGTGCCGCCGCCGATGCAGGACCTGATCCCCGCCACGGCGCCGTTCACCCCCGAGCAGCGCGCCTGGCTCAACGGCTTCTTCGCCGGCCTGCTCTCCGTGGAGGCGGAGCTGGGCGCGACGGCCGTCGGCGGCGACGCACCGGCGCAGGCGCCCGCAGCCGAGGACGACGGCGCGCCCTGGCATGATGCGGCCATGCCCATCGACGAGCGCATGCAGCTCGCCGAGGGCAAGCCGCTGCCGCGCCGGCTGTTCGCGGCCATGGCGCAGCAGGATTGCGGCCAGTGCGGCTACCTGTGCGAGACCTACTCCAAGGCCATCGCCGACGGCGCCGAGACCAAGCTCAACCTGTGCGTCCCCGGCGGCAAGGAGACGAGCCGCATGCTCAAGAGCCTCCTCGATGAAGCGGGCGCGCGGACGGGGTCAGACCCTGCGGGTCTGACCCCAGGGCACAACGGTCGTGGTAACACGGGCGACAAGTCCGCGATGTCGGAGCATGGGGTCAGACCCGC
>JBIOWI010000286.1:0-4659 GCA_044868325.1 Hyphomicrobiaceae bacterium | reverse complement strand
TGGCAGCCGGACGCCCGCGGAGCCCTGCTCGGGCTCACCCGCGCCACCGGCCCCAGGGAGATTGCCCACGCCGCCCTGGAAGCCGTCTGCTACCAGACCCGCGACCTGATCGAGGCCATGCGCGGCGACTGGGCGGCTTCCGCCCAGTCTGCATTCAAGTCCGTGCTGCGGGTCGATGGCGGCATGGTGGCGAGCGACTGGACCATGCAGCGCCTGGCCGACATCCTCGATGCGCCGGTGGAGCGGCCGGTGGTGCAGGAGACGACGGCCCTCGGCGCGGCTTGGCTCGCCGGCCACAAAGCCGGCGTGTGGCCCGATGCGGATGGTTTTGCCAAGCTCTGGAAGCTCGACCGCGCCTTCGCCCCGGCGCTCCCCGCCGCCGAGCGCGAACGCAAGTACGCCGGCTGGAGGCGGGCGGTCGATGCCGTGCTGCGGACGGCAGGCCCCTCATGAAGGGAACGCGGGCTATCGGCGCACTCTGGCGCCTGCAGCCCCTGCCAAGCCAGCGGCGGCGGCGCCGACCCTCGGGGCGACGGTCTGATGCAGGGCCTTGCGGTCCACGACGCGTCGGACTGTGCTACAACTTGAGCCTGCGGTTTGACTTGAGGGGCGCTCGTTGCAGTCTCGCGCGCATCGGCTTTGGTTGCGGCTTGAGAGCCTCGGGCAGCGCCTGGGCGACCTGGCGGAGCTTGCCCCGGCACGGATTTCCGCCCGTCGCGCCGAGTTGGGGCTGGTGGTGGGCCTTACCGCGCTGTTCGTGGTGGCCGGCGGATCATCGCCCAGGCTGGCATTGCTCGGCCTCGCCGCAGCCGTCGCGTTCGCGGCCTTATGGCCGCGCGACGACCGCACCGGCGACGCCGCGCAGCGCACCTCGGCCCAGACCGGCGCGGACGGGCAGCTTTGGCGCCTCGTGATCGACGCGGTGCCGGAGCCGGCCGTGGCGCTCAATGCCGCAGCCCGCATCGTGCACGCCAACCGCCTGGCCGAGGAGCAGTTCGGGGCAGGCCGCCGCGGTGGGCATATCGCCTCCATGAGCCGCGATCCCGGGCTGCTGACCGCGGTCGAGGAGGCGCTTGCCACGCGCCAGCCGCAGACGGTCGAGCTGCATGGGCGCGTGCCGGTCGAGCGGCGCCTGCTCGCCACCGTCATCCCCCTCGACGGGCCCCTCGACAGGCCCCTCGACAGGGCGGCATCCACGGCCCGTGACGTGCCGGTGCTGCTGATCACTTTCCGGGACCTGTCGGAGCAGGACCGGCTCGCCCGCATGCGCGCCGACTTCGTCGCCAACGCCAGCCACGAGCTGCGGACCCCGCTCGCCTACCTAAAGGGCTCCGTGGAGACCCTGCAAGGCCCGGCCAGGGACGATCCCGCCGCTCGCGAATCCTTCCTGAGGACCATGGGCGAGCAGGCCGAGCGCATGTCGCGCCTCGTGGACGACCTGCTGTCGCTCTCCCGAGTGGAGATGCGCGAGTACCTGCCGCCCTCGGGCGAGGCGGACCTCTCCGCCGTCCTTGCCGACGTGGCGCAGACGCTGGGGCCCATGGCGCAGCGCGCGGGCGTTACCCTGTCGCTCTCGGGACAGAACGGCGCGACCGTCGTACGGGGCGACTACGACGAGCTGGCCCAGGTATTCCAGAACCTCATACAGAACGCCATCAAGTATGGGCGCGAAGGGGGCAGGGTGGACGTGCGCCTGTTGCAGGAGCCGGGCGGCCGCGCCGTCCGCTACCGGGTGGACGTGATCGACGATGGCCCCGGTATAGCCCCGCAGCACCTGCCGCGGCTCACCGAGCGGTTCTACCGGGTCAGCGTGGCAGCCAGCCGGGAGAAGGGTGGCACGGGCCTCGGCCTCGCCATCGTCAAGCACATCCTCAACCGGCACCGCGGCGAGCTGGTGATCGACTCGCACCTGGGGCAGGGGTCCACATTCTCGGTGATCCTGCCGGGGGTTGGCGGCCAGGCGTAGAGACACGACGGATAGTTACAGATGAATCAGTGTCTTATATTGTCATAGAGCAGCCACTTGGCTGCGGTAGAGCCGACGCTTGCCGCCGGGCGCGCCGATGTTTGGCGCAGGAAGATTGTCGAGCCCCGACCGCAGCGTTGCAAACCGCAAACCCGTTGCCCTGGGAAGGAGCTGCCGCATGAATGAGCACATCGTCAGGTCGTACGACCAGGAGCTGGAGCTGCTCGACAAGAAGATCGCCCAGATGGGCGGCCAGGTTGAGCAGCTGCTGGCCCGCGGGTTCGATGCGCTGGAGCGGCGCGACCCGCAGCTCGCCGAGGGCGTCGTCGCCGAGGACCGCAAGGTCGATGCGCTCGAAGGCGAGATCCAGGACCTGACGATCCAGATGATCGCGCGGCGACAGCCCATGGCCATCGACCTGCGTCAGATCATGACGGTGCTCAAGATCGCCGGCGACCTGGAGCGCACGGGCGACCTCGCCAAGAACATCGCCAAGCGGGCGCTGGCCGTCTCGGGCGAGAACCATCCCAAGCCTCTCATGACCGGGCTCAAGCACATGGTGGAGCTGGCACTGAGCCAGCTCAAGGACGTGCTCGATGCCTATGCCGAGCGCGACGGGGAGAAGGCGGTGGCCGTCTGGCGCCGGGACGAGCGCATCGACGCCATGTACAATTCCCTGTTCCGGGAGCTCCTGACCTACATGATGGAGGATCCGCGCAACATCGGCCTGTGCACGCATCTGCTGTTCGCCGCCAAGAACATCGAGCGGGTGGGCGACCACACCACCAACATCGCCGAGGACGTGCACTTCCTGGTGCACGGCGTCCCGCTTGCCGACGACCGACCGAAGGGCGACGATACGGCCTCGACGCTGATTCGCAAGGAATAGTGGGCGCAAGGAATAGTGGGCGCAAGGAATAGCGGGTCCTCCGGTGACCGAGCAGGCGGCGCACATTCTGGTGATCGAGGACGAGGCGGCCCTGGCGGAGCTGATCCGCTACAACCTCGCCGCCCAGGGCCTGCGCGTGACCATCGCCGGCACCGGCGAGGAGGCCGAGCTGCTCGTGGCCGAGGAGGCCTTCGACCTCGTCGTCCTCGACTGGATGTTGCCCGGCATGTCGGGCCTGGAGCTGTGCCGGCGCCTGCGCAAGCGCGAGGCCACGCAGGCGCTGCCGGTCATCATGCTCACGGCCCGCGGCGAGGAGGCCGACCGGGTGCGCGGCCTCTCCACCGGCGCCGACGACTACGTGGTGAAGCCGTTCTCCGTGCCTGAGATCCTGGCCCGCGTGAAGGCGCTGCTGCGCCGGGCCGTGCCGCAGCGCGTCGCCGACACGCTGCAGCGGGGCGACATCGTCCTCGACCGTGCCGCCCATCGCGTCACCCGGCGCGCGCGCGAGGTGCGCCTGGGGCCGACCGAGTTCAGGCTGCTCGTGTTCTTCATGGAGAACGCCGGCCGCGTGCTGACGCGCCAGCAGCTGCTCGATGGCGTCTGGGGCCGCGATGCCTTCATCGACGGACGCACTGTGGACGTGCACGTCGGACGCCTGCGGAAGGCGCTGATCCGCGGCTCCGACCCAGACCCGATCCGCACCGTGCGGGGCATGGGCTACGCGTTCAACGGCGACGGCCTCTGAGATTCGTGACCTCGCAATAGGTCTTCCAGCTCATCCACAAAATGAATCGCGAGCTGTGGTGTTCGAGTCACAGGTCGCTACCCAATCGTCACGCCGCAAGCCCGACGCGCTTGAGGCCGCCGCTAACCTCATAGTAACTTTCTCCCTGTCGGCTGGCTCCCACGTGCCTGTTGTGCACGGGAGATTCCCCAGCAGTTCCTAGAGCGTAACAGGCGCACCGTAGTGCGCCCCGTCAGCGTACGCGTCTGTTCAGTCCCCAGTATCCAGTTGTGTTGATCGTCGGCCGGTCCGGCGTGCGTGCTCCGTGCCCTCTCTGCACGTGAGCGTGCCTCTGTACCCGGCTTGAGGGCGGGTTCCGCATGCGTTCCGTCGCGGCTCTCCGCCGTTTGTCAATTGTGGGAGAACCAGGGCATGACCTGGAACGACGAGCGTGTCGACGCTTTGAAGAAGCTGTGGTCGGACGGTCTGAGCGCCAGCCAGATCGCCGGGCGGCTGGGGGGCGTGACACGCAATGCGGTGATCGGCAAGGTCCATCGCCTGGGGCTCGCAGGGCGCGCCACGACCTCGCGCATGAAATCGCACCGGCCGCGCGTGCGCACGGCGCAGGCCGTCAAGCGGGGCCTGATGCGGGCCCGCCCCAACGGCATCGCCAACTCGCCGCTCAAGTCTCTCTACCTCGCCGACACCGAGCCCTATGTGCCGCCGGCCGAGGAGCTTGTGATCCCGCTCCACGAGCGCAAGTACATCCAGACGCTGACCGAGAGCTGCTGCCGCTGGCCCATCGGCGACCCGCAGCAACCGGAGTTCCACTTCTGCGGCAAGAAGAAGATCCCGGGCCTGCCCTATTGCGAGGTGCACGCCCGCCGCGCCTTCCAGCCGCCGCAGGCGCGCCGCCGCGAGCGCGATTTCATGCCTGTGGTCGCCCTGACGAGGGCAATCCAGACCGATCCCGTGCCGCAGTCGCCCGACCAGCCGAGCGAAAAGGCGGCCGTCTGATCGCTGCGGCGCCGGACCGCGGGGTCCGGCGCCGGAGACACCGGGGGAAGGCCGGGAGCAGCG
>JBIOWI010000285.1:0-5226 GCA_044868325.1 Hyphomicrobiaceae bacterium | reverse complement strand
GCCCCAGCACCGCCTTGGTGATGATGTTGCGCTGGATCTCGTTGGAGCCGCCGTAGATGGTCACCTTGCGGTAGTTGAAGTAGGAGGGCGCTGCCGGCGCGGCCCACTCCAGGTCCTCGGGCGGCCGGTTGGAGCCGCGCTCGGGTTCGCCACGGTCCATCTGGTAGGGCAGCGCCAACGGCCCCGCGATCTCCAGCGCCAGGGTCGTGGTGGCCTGCTGGATCTCGCTGCCCTTGATCTTCAGGATCGACGACATGGGGTTGGGCGCGCGGTCCTTGCGATGCCTGTCCTCGGAGAGGATGCGCATCTGCGTCATCTCCAGCGCCTTCAGCTCCACCTCCACGGCCGCCAGCTTCTCGCGGAAGCGCTCGTCCTGGAGCAGGGGCCGGTCGCCTGCCATCACACGGCCCGCCAGCTCCTTGATGCGCTGCACGCGCTGCTTGGAGTAGCCGACGCGGGCGATACCGGTGCGCTCGTTGCCGAGCAGGAACTTGGCGCAGTCCCACCCCCGGTTCTCCTGACCCACTAGGTTCTCCACCGGCACCTTCACGTCGTCGAAGAACACCTCGTTGACCTCGCGTCCGCCGTCGATGGTCTGGATCGGCCGCACGGCGATGCCGGGCGTTTTCATATCGATGAGGAGAAAGGAGATGCCGAGTTGCTTCTTGGCCGCCGGATCGGTGCGCACCAGGCAGAAGATCCAGTCGGCGTATTGGGCGAGTGTGGTCCAGGTCTTCTGGCCGTTGACGACGTAATGGTCGCCCCCTGGGCTACTGACGCGAACCGCGGTGGCCTTGAGGCCGGCCAGGTCGGAGCCGGCGCCGGGCTCTGAGAAGCCCTGGCACCACCAGTCGTCCAGCGACGCCATGGGCGGCAGGAACCGCTTCTTCTGCGCCTCGGTGCCGAAGGCGATGATGACCGGCCCGCACATCGCCACGTTGAAGGGCAAGGGCTGCGGCACGCCGTTGAACTGCAATTCCTCAGTGTAGATGTAGTGTTGTATCGGCGTCCAATCGGCCCCGCCCCATTCCTTCGGCCAGTGCGGCACGGCGAGCCCCTTGGCGTGCAGGGCCTTGTGCGAGGCGACCAGCTCCTCCTTGGAGAGGTGCCGGTCCTCCATCACCTTGGTGCGGATGCTCTCCGGCACCGCCGAGCGGAAGAAGGAGCGCAGCTCCTGACGGAATGCGTTCTCCTCCGGGCTGAAGCGAAGGTCCATGGGGGCTTCTCCTCCTTCAGACGATCTCGATGAGGCCGGCGGCACCCTGGCCGCCGCCGATGCACATGGTGACGACGGCGTATTTCACGCCGCGGCGCTTGCCCTCGATCAGGGCGTGGCCGGTCATGCGGGCGCCGCTCATCCCGTAGGGGTGGCCGATGGCGATGGCGCCGCCGTCCACGTTGAGCCTCTCCATGGGGATGCCGAGCCTGTCGCGGCAGTAGACGACCTGGCTGGCGAACGCCTCGTTCAGCTCCCACAGGCCGATGTCGTCGATCTTGAGGCCGGTGCGCTCAAGCAGCCTGGGCACCGCGAACACCGGGCCGATGCCCATCTCGTCGGGCTCGCAGCCGGCCACGGCGAAGCCGCGGAACACGCCCATCGGCTTGATGCCGCGCTTGGCCGCCTCCTTGTCCGACATCAGCACGCAGGCCGATGCGCCGTCGGAGAGCTGGCTGGCGTTGCCCGCCGTGATGAACTCATCATCGCCGCGCACGGGCTTGAGCTTGGCGAGGCCTTCGAGCGTGGTGTCGGGCCGGTTGCCCTCGTCGCGCTCCAGGGTGACGGTGCGCCGGGAGATCTCCTTGGTCTCCTTGTTCTCCACCTGCATCACCGTGGTCATCGGCACGATCTCGGCGGCGAGCCGGCCCTCCTTCTGGGCCGCGGCGATGCGCTGCTGGCTGACGAGGGCATATTCGTCCTGCCGCTCGCGCGAGATGCCGTAGCGGCGCGCCACGACGTCCGCCGTCTCGATCATCGGCATGTAGAGCGCGCCCTTGTGCTCGACGATCCAATCGTTGCGGTAGAACTTGGTGTTCATGTTCATCTGGGTGAGGGAGATGGACTCCAGCCCACCCGCTACCGCCACCGGCACGCCGTGCTGGGTGATGCTGGCCGCGGCCAGCGCGATCGCCTGCAGGCCCGAGGAGCAGAAGCGGTTGACGGTCTGCGCCGCCGCCGTCACCGGCAGGCCGGCCCGGATGGCGCACTGGCGCGCGATGTTGCCGCCGGTGGCGCCTTCGGGGTTGGCGCAGCCCATAGTCACGTCCTCGACGTCGCCGGGCTCGATGCCGGCGCGCTTGACGGCCTGGGCGACGACGTGGCCGCCCATGTCGGCGCCGTGGGTGAGGTTGAAGACGCCGCGCACGGCCCTGCCGATGGGCGTGCGGGCGGTGGAGACGATGACGGCATCGACCATGGGGCGGTCCCTTCTCTGATACGGGCTCATGCGTTAATCGGCAGTCGGGGGTCGGCAATCGGCAGTCGTCGGCCACGGCTCCACGACTGCCGACGCCCGACTGCCGACTGCCGATTTTCTCTCAGCGTTCATTCGGCGGCAGCCCTTGCTTTCTGCCGCTCCTCCTCGACCAGCTCCTTCTTGGACAGCTTGCCAACGGCGGTTTTCGGCAGCGCATCGCGGAACTCCAGGTGCGCCGGCAGCTCGTGCCGGCCGATCTTGTCGGACAGGAAGGTGCGCAGCTCGTCGAGGGTGAAGGCGGCGGCGCCGGGTTTCAGCTGCACGAAGGCCTTCGCGGCCTCGCCGCGGTAGGCATCGGGCACGCCGATGACGATGACCGCGGCCACGCAAGGGTGCTCGTAGATCGCTCCCTCGATGCTGCTTGGATAGACGTTGAACCCGCCGGAGAGGATCATGTCCTTCTTGCGGTCCACCAGGAAAAAGTAGCCGTCCTCGTCCATGGTGCCGATGTCGCCGGTGAGCAACCAGCCGTCGACGAACGCCGCTTCCGTCTCCTGCGGGGCGTTCCAATATCCTCGCGTGACGTTGGGTCCCTTGATGCGGATCTCGCCCTTCTCGCCCGGGGGCAGGCGGCGGCGCCGATCGTCGAGAGCCACGACATCCATGACGATGCCGGGCAGCGGCACGCCCACCGACCCGGCCTTCTCGGGCGGCCACTCCAGCGGCAGGGTGGTGCCCGCCGGCGAGGTCTCCGTCATGCCCCATCCGCCGATCAGGCGGTGGCCGGTGAGCCTGCGGAACCGCTCGCCCACCTCCACTGGCAGCGGCGCTCCGCCTGAGCTGACGCGCCGCAGGGAGGAGAGGTCGCGCTTCTCGATGCCTGGCGAGTTGGCGAGCGCGACCCACATCGTCGGCACCCCGGGGAACACGGTGGCGCGCTTCACCTCGATATCGTGCAGCGTAGTGGCCACGTCGAAGCGCGGCCGCAGCAGCAGCTCGTTACCCTCGCACAGGCACCGCAGCATCACGGCGCTGAGCGCATACAGGTGGAACAGCGGCAGGACGCAGAGCACCTTCTCCTCGCCCGGCGGCCTGTCCCGCTGCGGGTCGCTCCAGGCCTTGTAGATGGCGCACGCTGCGCTCAGGTTGGCGTGGGTGAGGATGGTGCCCTTGGGACGGCCGGTAGTGCCGCCAGTGTACTGCAGCAGCGCGATGTCCTCGACGCCGACCTCGGGCCACTGCCGCGGCAGCGTGCGGGCGCCGGCCTCGCGCAGGGCATCGAGACGCAGGACGCCGGCGTCGTCGGGGATGGGCGATGTCGGGATCGCAGAGGGGCCGAAGGCCGCGTCGTCGCCGACGATCAGGCGGTCGACCAGCCCGTCGGCCATGAGCTTCCTCGCCATCAGGGCCATGAAGCCGATGTTGGTCGCGACCAGGATGCGGGCGCCGCTGTCCTTGAGCTTGAAGGCCAGCTCCCGCTCGGCGTCGAGCGGGGACAGATGCACGACGCGGCCTCCGCATCTGAGGACCGCGAAGAACGCGACGGGGTGGTAGGGGGTGTTGGGCAGGTAGAGCGCGACAGCCGTCCCCGGGCCTACGCCAAGGTCCATCAGGCCCGCGGCGACAGCATCCACGGCCTGCCGCAGCTCGGCATAGCTGGTGGTACGGTCGCGGTATTCGAGCGCCGGCTTCGGCCCCCACTGGGCCGTGCAGGCGTCGAGCATCTGGGGCAGCGTGGATATGGCCAACGGCGCGTCCCAGCGCACGCCGGGCGGGTAGCTCCTCTCCCAGGGCCAGGGCCGCTCCTCTCCCATCGCCGTCCTTGTCTCAGTATCGGGCCGGTCTCTATGATCCCCAAACGTTAAGCGCGTGCTTCGCTCCTGGCAACAAGTTAACGTAAAGGGCAAGCCTGCGGGGGGCCGGATGATGTTCGTTGACGACCTGGTGAGTGTGTTACCTATACCGGTCGTTTCATTATTTGTGACTGTCGCCCTGGCGCTAATTAGCGAGAGCTATCCCCCTTTCGGACGCCTTGCGCTCGTTGCGCTTGCCGGCTCCTTCGCGATCGGAGCCGCTGGGCAGGCCTTGTGGATGGCTCTGTCCCTTGCGATTGGCGCAACGGCGCTCAACTTGGCTTTATTGCTATCTCGGTGGTCCTCACCTCACATCTCATTGTCAGAACCGGGGGTCGTTAGCCTTCTGCTCGCCCTGTTGTTCATCATCATCAGTGTAGTGGGCTGGACCCTGGGGCGACTCGCCACCCGGCTCTTTCGCACAGTAATACCCACTCGAGCACAATGATCTATCGGAGGAGTCGCGCCATGCAAAACCCGTTCGATCTCACCGGCCAGGTGGCCGTCATCACCGGCTCCAGCCGCGGCATCGGCCGCTCGGCGGCGGAGATCATGGCGTCGCTGGGGGCCAAGGTGGTGGTCTCCAGCCGCAAGGCCGATGCCTGCGAGGAGGTGGCGGCGGCGATCCGCAAGGCGGGCGGCGACGCCCTCGTCATCCCCTGCAACATCTCGCGCAAGGACGAGGTGCATGCCCTGATCGACGGCACGCTGAAAAACTGGGGCCGGATCGACACGCTGGTGTGCAACGCCGCGGTCAATCCCTACTTCGGGCCGCTCGGGGGCATCTCCGACGAGGCCTTCGACAAGATCATGAGCTCCAACATCAAGAGCAACCTGTGGCTCTGCAACCGCGCGATCCCCGCCATGGCCGAGAAGGGCGGCGGCAGCGTCGTCATCGTGTCGTCCATCGGCGGCTTGCGCGGCAGCGCGGTGCTGGGCGCCTACGGCATCTCCAAGGC
>JBIOWI010000284.1:0-5500 GCA_044868325.1 Hyphomicrobiaceae bacterium | reverse complement strand
CTCGACATCAAGATGCCGCGCATGGACGGCATGGAGCTGCTCCGCCGCCTGCGCCAGCAGACCGACATGCCGGTGATCTTCCTCACCTCCAAGGACGAGGAGATCGACGAACTGTTCGGCCTCAAGATGGGCGCCGACGACTACATCACCAAGCCGTTCTCGCAGCGTCTGGTGGTGGAGCGCGTCAAGGCCGTGATCCGCCGCTTCCAGCCGAAGGACCCGGCCACCGCCCCCACCGAGGCCGCCCGCGTGCTGGAGCGCGGCAAGCTCAAGCTCGATCCCGAGCGCCACACCTGCCACTGGGACAACAATCCCGTCATGCTCACCGTGACGGAGTTCCTGATCCTGCAGGCGCTGGCCACCCGTCCCGGCGTGGTCAAGACCCGCGACGCCCTGATGGACGCGGCCTACGACGACCAAGTCTACGTGGACGACCGCACCATCGACAGCCACATCAAGCGGTTGCGCAAGAAGTTCAAGCAAGTCGATGACAACTTCGACGTGATCGAGACGCTCTACGGCGTCGGGTACCGCTTCAAGGAGGCGTAACAGGCCGGGGGGCATGGCATGGCGATCCAGACGGGCGGTTGGCGTCCCGCGGCCGGCGGGACGGAGGGAGTGGCCCGGGCGATGGCGACCGCACGCCGCCATGCCGGCGCATACGGCATGCGCGCCGTGGAGGCTGCCTGGGCGCTGGGCCGCCGCATCGGCCGCGACCTCTACCACTTCGTCACCCGCGGGCCGCTGATCCGCCTCGTCTCCAAGACGCTCCTGCGCCGGATCATGTTTGCCAACCTGATCGGCCTCGCGGTGCTCCTGAGCGGCGTCTTCTACCTCGCCCAGTACCGCGCCGGCCTGATCGAGGCGCAGGGTGACGGCCTCAAGGTGCAGGGCGAGAGCTTCGCCTCGCTCATCGCCTTCAACGCCACCCGCGAGGAAGGCACCGGCCGCATCGTCATCAACCCCGACATGCTCCCGGAGATCGAGGGCGCCGCCAAGCTGATGCGCGACGAGACGCTGGCGGCCATGCAGCTCTCCATCCGGCCCGAGCGCGTCGCGCCACTGTTCACACGCCTGCCGGCCGCCACCCGCGCCCGCGTCTACGGCACCGACGGCGTCCTCATCGTGGACTCCGACCGTCTCCTCAAGAGCGGCCAGCTCACCGCCCACGACAGCGCCGAGCGCGCCGACCAGCGCGACGGCCGCCAGCGCGTCAAGACCGCCTGGACACGCTTCATGGCCTGGCTGCAGCGCGGGCAGATCCCGGTCTACCGGGAGGTCGAAGGCGCCAACGGCAAGTCCTACCCCGAGGTGGCCGCGGCGCTCAGAGGCGGCCACGCCACCGCGATCCTGCTCATCACCGAGCTGGGGCAGCAGATCGTGTCGGTGGCCACGCCCATCATCTACCGCGGCGAGGTGCAGGGCGCCCTGCTGCTCGCCACCCGCCCCGGCGTCATCGACGAGGTGCTGCAGGCGGAGCGCAACAACCTCCTGGGCCTCGCGCTCTCCGCCCTGGCGGCGACGCTCATCGCCTCGCTGCTTCTCTACCGCACCATCGCCGGCCCGATGCGGCGCCTCTCCGCGTCGGCGGAGCATGTGAGCCACAACATCGGCGCACGCGCCAAGCTCCCCCAGCTCGCCGGCCGCACCGACGAGATCGGGCAGATGAACGCCGCCTTCCGCACCATGACGGAATCGCTCTACCGGCGCATCGAGGCGAGCGAGCTGTTCGCCCGCGAGGTGGCGCACGAGCTGAAGAACCCGCTTACCGCGGCCCGCTCCACCGCCGAATCCCTGGCCTACGCCAAGACTCCGGAGATGCGCGACGAGCTGGTGCGCCAGATCCAGGAGGAGCTGTCGCGCCTCAACCGGCTCATCAGCGACGTGTCGGAGGTCTCCAGGCTGGGCGCCGAGCTGGCCTACGGCAACACCAGCCCGGTGGACGTGCGCGACGTGCTGCGCGGCGTCATGGGGATCTTCCAGGACCGCCTCGGCGACGGCACGCTGAAGCTCGACCTCGACATCCAGGACAGATGGCTGCCGGACGGCTCCTTCATCGTGATGGGCCACAAGGAGCGCTTCGGGCGAGTCGTCACCAACCTGCTCGACAACGCCATCTCCTTCTCGCCCGAGGGCGGCACGGTGGCGGCGCGGGCGCGGCGCGTCGGCGACGAGATCGAGATCGTGGTGGACGACGACGGGCCGGGCATCCCGCCGGACCAGCTGGAGAACGTCTTCGAGCGCTTCTACTCGGACCGGCCGCAGTCCGACAGCACGGTCGGCAAGAACTCGGGGCTGGGCCTGAGTATCTCGCGCGACATCATCGACGCCTACGGCGGCCGCATCCAGGCCAGCAACCGCGTCGCCACCGAGCCCTGCCAGATGCGCCTGGACCATCCCGCCCTCAAGGCCCGGCGCAGGCCCGGCGTGGCCGGCACCCGATTCACCGTGCGGCTGCCGGTGGCAGGCACGGCCAAGCCGAAAGGAGGCCAGCAGGTTGCGCGACGCGGCTGAGGTGGTTCACGGCACGTGCGTCGCCCTCGGCCAGCGCGGTGCGCTGTTGCGGGGCCCTTCGGGTTGCGGGAAATCCGATCTGGCACTGCGGTTCCTGTTCCTGGCGCGGCGGGGTTCGGCCGCACGCGATGCGCCGGCGCTGGTCGCCGACGACCAGGTGGTGCTCACCCGCGACAGCGGCCGCGTCCTGGCAGCGGCGCCCGAGAGCATCCGCGGACGGCTCGAGGTGCGGGGCGTCGGCATCGTCGCTGTCAAGACCCTCCCACAATGCGAGCTGGCGTTGGTGGTGGACCTGGTGAGGCCTGAGGACGTCGAACGGTTGCCGGAGCCTGGGCTCACGGCGCGAGTGGCCGGCGTCGAGCTGCCCCTGGCCCGCCTCGCACCGTTCGAGGCCTCCGCTCCGATCAAGCTGGCGCTGGCGGTGGCGCATGCAAGCCGCAGTTGACGGAAATGGTTGCCACAGCGACGCATTCCCCTTGCGTGAGGCCGTCCGCGTAACCATCATGTGCCGCCTTGGCTGGGCTGCGCTCCCTGGAACAAAGTTGCATGTCGGAGCGCCTCCGCAGAGGACCTGCAGACTGAAATGATAGGCGTCGTCATCGTCGCCCATGGTGGCTTGGCCGGAGAGTTCTGCGCCGCGCTGGAGCACGTGGTTGGGCCGCAGGAGCAGCTGGAGCCGTTCGCCATCGGCCCGGACGACGACGTGGAGGTACGCCGGCTCGAGCTGATCGAGGCCGTGCGCCGGGTCGACAGCGGCCAGGGCGTGGTTCTGCTCACGGACATGTTCGGCGGCACCCCCTCCAACCTCGCCATCTCCGTGATGGAGGAGACAGGCGCCGAGGTGCTGGCGGGCATCAACCTGCCGATGCTCATCAAGCTCGCGAGCGTGCGCGACCAGGCGTCGCTGCGCGATGCCACGGCCGCGGCCAAGGAGGCCGGCCGCAAGTACATCAGCATCGCCAGTCAGCTGCTTTCCGGCGAAACCTGACGGGGCGGGGACCGATGGACGTGGCGGACGACGGCAAGCTGCGGGCGCGCGTGACCATCTGCAACCGCAAGGGGCTGCACGCTCGCGCCTCCGCCAAGTTCGTGAAGTGCGCCGAGGGGTTCGACGCCACCGTGAGCGTCAGCCGCGACCGGCACACGGTGGGCGCCACCTCCATCATGAGCCTGATATCGCTCGCGGCTGGCCCCGGCACCGAGCTCCTCCTGGAGGCCAAAGGTCACGAGGCCCCCCAGGCCATCGAGGCGCTGGTCGCCCTGGTTGAATCGGGCTTCGGCGAGGAATCGTAGGGTGCAATGCCGCGGGAAGCGGCATTGCACCGATGTGCGCTCTCCCGGCCGACATCGGATGTGGTGAGGTCGAACTCGGCGCAAACGCGCTCCCGCACGATTGCGCCCTACCCCTTCAGCCACGCCCGCAGCGCGCGATTGACGGCCTCGGGCTGCTCCAGGGTGGAGAGGTGCCCGCAGTCGGGGATGATTTCGAGCTTGGCGCCGGGAATGCCGTCGGCGATCTCGCGCGCCAGCTCCGGCGGGGTGAGCGCGTCCTCCCGGCCCACGACAACAATAGTGGGGCAGCGGATGCTTGGCAGCAGAGGGCGGTTGTCCGGCCGGCCGATGATCGCCTCCTCCTGGCGCCTGAAAGCCTCCAGGCCGGTATCGACGGCCATCTTCAGGACGGTGTCCACAAGCGGCTTGTCGTTGCGCCGCGAGGGGTGGATGAGAGCCGGCATCAGCAGCTCCTGCGCCCGGCGCACGCCCTCGCGCTCCGCGTTGGCGAGCAGGTCGCGGCGCGCTGCGGTCCGCTCCGGAGAATCTGCGCGTGAGCCCGTGTCGAGCAGCGCCAGCCTCTCCACCCGCCCCGGCGCCTGGCGCACGATCTCGTAGGCGATGTAGCCGCCCATCGAGAGGCCGGCGAGGGAGAACTGCTCCGGTGCCGCATCGAGGATCGAGCGGGCGATGCCGGCCATGGTGTCGTGCCGGGTGTGATCGGCAACAGTGCAATCGGCCACGTCCGCGAGGGCGGCGATCTGCGGCGCCCACAAGGCGCCCGTGCACAGCAGCCCCGGGACCAGAACGAGCTTTGTCCTCGCCGTCATCTTGCATCTCCCTCGCCAGGTTTCAGGTTCTAGGTTTCAGGGACACCGGCGACTATTTCCTGAAACCTGGTCCCTGAAACCTGAAACCTGGGACCGCGCGACATTTTGCGCGCTTGCCCTACCCTTCCTTGCAATTCCCGGCGAACGGTGCCATGTAGCGGGTGTAACGGGCGCAGGGGACAAGCTTCCATATCGTGTTTCCCCAGTACCATCCGGGTTTCCCGTTAGGCCCTTTGCCAAGTCCCCCCTGCGCTCCCCCGAAGCCGACTTGACGCGCACCACTGCGATGCGATGCGGCGTGGACGTCGGCGATCCTGACGAGAGACGGAGCGTCCTTCTTTTGCAAACGTCAACCTTCGCTGAGCTTGGGCTCAGCGCCAAAGTGCAGGCGGCCATCCAGGCTGCCGGCTACACCCAACCTACCCCCATCCAGTCCCAGGCCATCCCGGTTGCCGTAACGGGGCGAGACGTTCTGGGCATCGCCCAGACCGGCACCGGCAAGACGGCCGGCTTCGTGCTGCCCATGCTGGCGCGGCTGGAGGCCGGACGGGCCAGGGCGCGCATGCCGCGCTCCCTGATCCTGGCGCCCACGCGTGAGCTGGCCGCCCAGGTGGCCCAGAGCTTCGAGAAGTACGGCGTCAACCACAGGCTCACGGTGGCGCTTCTGATCGGCGGCGTCTCCTTCGACGACCAGCTCCGGAAGCTCGACCGCGGCGCCGACGTGCTGATCGCCACGCCTGGCCGGATGCTCGACCACTTCCAGCGCGGCAAGCTGTTGCTCACCGGCGTCGAGATCCTGGTGATCGACGAGGCCGACCGCATGCTCGACATGGGGTTCATCCCCGACATCGAGAAGATCTGCAAGCTGCTGCCGGCCAACCGCC
>JBIOWI010000283.1:0-6826 GCA_044868325.1 Hyphomicrobiaceae bacterium | reverse complement strand
AGGAGAACCGATGTCCCAGGCGAGACGCTGGAAGAACCGGCCCGAGGGCTCCACATGGGGCGACTACGGGCCCGACGACCAGCTCGGGCGCATGAACGAGGTCACGCCGGAGAAGGTCAAGCAGGGGGTCGCCGAGGTGAAGGAGGGGCGGACGTTCTGCCTCTCGCTGCCGCTCGACTATCCTGGCGGCAACGCGCTGAACCCGCGCCGGCACCCGCCGGTCATCCGCCCCACCGTTCGCGGCGACAAGCCCAACTGGCTGTTCCGCGTCGAGCAGGAGATGCCGGGGATGGTCGACGTGATGAACGACGACCTCGCGATCCTGCACCTGCAGTACTCGACCCAGTGGGACGGCTTCGCCCACGCCGGGGCGCTGTTCGATGCCGACGGCGACGGACAGCCCGAGCCCGTGTTCTACAATGGCTACCGCGGCGATGCCGTCATGATCGGGCCGCGCGAGGCCAGGGAGGCCGGCGCCGTCCCGGGCACCCTGGTGGACGCGAAGGGCACCTCCTCGGCCAGGGCGCTTGGCGTCGAGAACATGGCAGTGAAGGGCCTGCAGGGCCGGGCCGTCATGATCGACCTCTTCGCCCACTACGGGCGCAAGCGCCACGCCGTCGGCTACGACGACCTGATGCGCATCATGGCCGCGGACGGCATCGCCGTGGAGGCGGGCGACTTCGTGCTCCTGCGCACCGGCTTCGACGAGGTGATCCTGGAAGGCGGCGGCAAGCCCGACGGCGGCGTCCTGCACGCCACCTGCATCGGCCTCGACGGCGGCGACGTACGCCTGCAGCAGTGGATCGCCGAGACCCGGCTGGTGGCGCTGATCTCCGACAACTACGCCGTGGAGATTCACAACATGCGCCTGCGACCCGGGCAGTGCGCGGCGCTGCCCCTGCACCAGCACTGCCTGTTCCGCACGGGTGTGAACCTGGGCGAGCTGTGGCGCCTCTCGGAGCTGGCGGACTGGCTCCGCTCCAACAACCGCAGCCGCTTCCTGCTCACGGCGCCGCCGTTGCGCCTCCCCGGCGCCGTCGGCTCCCCCGTGACGCCCGTGGCGACGGTGTGAGGCAGGGTCTGGTGTCAGGTTCCAGGTGTCAGGTTTCAGATTTCAGGGAACGCGTCGTGGTTCCTGCCCCCTGAAACCCAAAACCTGAAACCTTTTTCTGCTGGCGCCGGGCCTCCATATATCCGCCAGTAGCAAGATAGCAGCAGCGGAGGCGGTGCCATGCACAGGCTCCAGAGCGTCCTGGCGCTTGCGGTCCTCATGTCGTTCCTGGCGGGGCTCGGGGCCGCTTCGGACGCGAGCGCGCAGCAGCAGAAGCAACAGACCCGCCCGCAGAAGCAGCCGCAGGTCATCATCAGGGACCGGTGGCTGCACGGCCCGCCGCCGCCGCCCTCCTCCGACCGCAACTACTACGGGCCGGCACCCGGCATCCAGCAGCCCATGGAGCGCGTCCCACTCCCCGCGCCATTGGCCCAGCCACCCACTAACCGCTGAGACGTGCCGGGGCTGACGTCGTCTATGCTTGGTGGTGCCGGCAACGCTCCAGGCCGGAAATTTCTACGGAACCAAAGGCATCGGCCGCTGTTGTTTGTCTCGGGTCTGTAAGACTAGGCCGAAGTTCCCCATGTCGGACCCTGGCAACAGTCGGGAGGCTGTCCAATGTCCCGCGTCTCCAAGCGCACTCCCTACCTTGAGATTGCCCTGACCGTCGCGGTCATGGCTTTCCTGGCCGTCGTCATCGCCGGCGGCTTCAACCAGCGCAGCGAGGACGCGGCTCAGGTGACGATGCGCGCCGACTAGCGGGTCTGGGCTGCGGCTGGAGTGTGCGCTGCCGGCAGATCCGGTACTCCCTTTCGGATTTCCTGCTTTGTTCCATTCGAGGCAGCAACCGACCCGACGTCGGCACCGAGCGTTGGGGGGAGGAGGCGCGCAACCCTGGCGCGAGGGTGGCAGAGCCACTGCAGTCAGGATCGACTGCCAAATATTTGAGACAACACAGAGATTTGCTCACGACGATGACAACCGGCCTTGACCTTGCCCAGTTGAGGGCTCTCAAATATCCTGTGGGTTGTGCAGCGCATGATCCAAGTCCGGCCGCTGTTTCCGGCCCCTCGTCAGCAGGGAGTACGCGAATGTCGAAACCTCTAGTCCATCAGATAACTGAGCGCGCCCGCGGGTTTATCGCCGATCAGCGCAAGTGGACGCAGTACGCCATCGCCCGGACTGGGAACAACCGCCACTGCGAGCCCACCGACGCCAAGGCGGTGCGCTTCTGCGCCTACGGCGCCATCCTGCGCGCCGCCTACGACATCGCCGGCAGCGACGATCAGGCCCAGCGCCTCGCCGACCAGGTGGCCATGTTCATCATGGGCCGCGACAGCCCCTATGCGGCGTTCGAGGAGCTGATTGCCATCAACGACGGCCAGCGCGCGAGCGCACGCAAGAACGTGCTCGACCTGTTCGACAAGGCGCTGGTCAACGCCTGAAGCGATATCACTCCCGCGCGGGGGCTGCGTAAAACCGGGCGGCGGCGCTGGTCTTGGGCGCCGCCGCCCTTTATGTTGGTATCGTGGCGCGCCGATGGAGAATCCGCGGCACCGGCGCCAGACCAGCACGCGAGCGCAAGCGTCAAAGAAAGCTTCGAACGAGAGCTTCAAGGGCCCAGTCCATCCCATGTCCCAGACCTACTCTCCCCTTCGTCGAGCGGAAGCGCACGATGTCCTCGAGGCGGCGCGCACCTGGATCGGCAAGGATGGCCGCGTGGCGCTGGCCACCGTGGTCGGCACCTGGGGCTCGGCACCGGTCCCCGTCGGCGGCCAGATGGTGATGGCGCCCGACGGCCGTTTCGAGGGCTCCGTCTCCGGCGGCTGCGTGGAGGGCGAGATCATCGCCGAGGCCGAATCTATCCTGGAGGACGGCAAGCCCAAGACGCTCACCTTCGGCGTCGCCGACGATACGGCCTGGCAGGTGGGCCTGCCCTGCGGCGGCGAGATCAAGGTGTTCCTTGAGCGGCTCGATGCCGAACGGGGCCTCAACCTGGTCGAGCGCGCCATCGAGGCCCGCTCCAGCCGCCGCGGCATTCTGGTGCAGACCCGCCTGGGCGACGGCCACCGGGAGTTCTTCGAGCGCGGGGACGCCAAGGCCGACGACGTGGTGCGCCGGCACCTGGAGGCGGGCGAGAGCGACCTGATCGAGACGCCCGAGGGCGAGGTGTTCCTGCACGCCCTGGTGCCGCCGGCGCGGGTGCTCGTCATCGGCGCGACGCACATCGGCCAGATCCTGGCGCAGCTCGTGAAGCTCACCGGCCATGAGGCGATCGTGATCGATCCGCGCACCGCCTTTGCCGCCGAGCAGCGCTTCCCCGGCATCCGGCTGGACACGGAGTGGCCGCAGGACAGCATTCCCAAGATCGGTCTCGACCCCTACACGGCGGTGGTGGCCTTGGCCCACGTCGGACACATCGACGACGAGGCGCTGAAGCTTGCGCTACGGTCGAGCTGCTTCTACATCGGCGCGCTGGGCTCCAAGCGCACGCACGCCAAACGCACGCAGCGCCTGAAGGACGCCGGCTTCACCGAAGAGGAGATCGCGCGCGTGCGTTGCCCGGTCGGCATCAACATCGGCGCGCAGAGCCCGCCGGAGATCGCAGTCTCCATCATGGCCGAGGTGGTGCTCGCGTTGCGCGGCCCGCGGGTGTTCCGGCCCGCCTGAGAAGTGGTGAGATGGTGAGTGGTGAGATGGTGAGATTCAGGCCGGCAGCTGAGACGACGGTCAGCCCTGCCATTCCGGTTGGAAGACAAGCCCGCCACTCGCGCCATCCCAAACTCACCATCTCACCACTCACCATCTCACCACTTAAGACTTCGACTGCCAGGAGACACCGACGCCATGCTGGACGCATACATCTATCAGGGACTGCGCACGCCGTTCGGGCGCCATTCGGGCGCGCTGGCGCGCGTGCGGCCCGACGACCTCCTGGCATGCGTCGTCAAGGAGGTGGTGGCGCGCTCGGGCTTCAGCGTAGAGGCGATCGACGACGTTACCATCGGCTGCGCCAGCCAGGCCGGCGAGGACAGCCGCAATGTCGCGCGCCACGCGCTGCTGCTGGCGGGGCTGCCAGTTGAGACTCCCGGCGCCGTGCACAACCGCCTGTGCGGATCGGGCCTCAACGCCATCGTCGGCGCCGCCCATGCCATCACCTGCGGCGAGGCCGATGTGTGCGTGGCCGGCGGCGTGGAGAGCATGACGCGCGCGCCGTTCGTCGTCGGCAAGGCAGAGCAGGCCTTCGCCAGAGATTTCCGCGTGTTCGATTCCTCGCTCGGTGCGCGCTTTCCGAACCCCAAGATCGAGAGCGTCTACGGCGCCGACACCATGGCCGAGACGGCCGACAATCTGGCGCGCGACTACCAGATCTCGCGCGAGGAGTGCGACGTGTTCGCACTGGGCTCGCAGCAGAAGTATGCCAAGGCCGCCGAGGACGGGTTCTTCCAGAGCGAGATCCGCCCCGTCACGATACCGCAGAGCAAGGGCAGGCCTGATATCGCGGTGAGCGAGGACGAGCACCCAAGGCCCGAGGCCAACATGGACGCGCTCGTCCGCCTGAAGCCGCTCTACCGCGACGGCGTGACCACCGCCGGCAACTCCTCGGGCATCAACGACGGCGCCGCGGCGATGATCGTGGCCAGCCGCGCCGCCGGCGAGAAGGCGGGCGTGCAGCCGCTGGCGCGCATCCTCGCCTCGGGCGTGGCCGGCGTGCCGCCGCGCATCATGGGCTTCGGGCCGGTGCCGGCCAGCCAGAAGGCGCTGGACCGGGCCGGGCTCACGCTCAAGGACATGGACGCGATCGAGATCAACGAGGCGTTCGCCGCCCAGGTGCTCGCCTGCCTCAAGGGCTTCGGCCTGCCGGGCGACGACAGCCGCGTCAACCCCAACGGCGGCGCCATCGCCGTGGGCCATCCGCTGGGCGCATCCGGCGCGCGCCTCGCGCTGACCGCCGCGCGCCAGCTGCAGCGCACCGGCGGGCGCTATGCGCTGGTCTCCATGTGCATCGGCGTGGGCCAGGGCATCGCCGTGGTGCTGGAGCGCGTGTGAGGCTGTCGGGCAGATCCGAGCCCTTCGGGGCGATGACACCCGCCCAATCGGGAAAGCCGCAGCGCGTGCCAGAGACACGGCGTGCATGCCAAATGGGCATTTGCCTAGAGCGAGGCGGCGTCTCCTGGAGAGCGCCGCATTGAGGCGGCCGGGCGCATGAACTACTATCCTTACGCTGTGCTGCAGCGCACGTTAGGGGAGGGTCACGCTCATGCGCTTGGTCAAGGCCGCCGCCGCAACGGCGCTCGCGATTGCCGCCTGCTCGTTCCCGGTGAGCGCAGCCGAGCTCAAGGTCGGCCTGGCGGCCCCTCCGAGCGCCATGGACCCGCACTTCCATAACCTGACACCCAACAATTCGCTACTGTTCCATGTCTTCGACAGGCTGGTGCACCAAGACCCCAGCCAGGCCCTGGTCCCAGGACTTGCCGAGAGTTGGAAGGCAATCAACGAGACGACCTGGGAATTCAAGCTGCGCAAGGGCGTGAAATTCCATGACGGGTCGCCCTTCACCGCCGACGACGTGCTCTGCAGCTTCAAGCGCGCGCCCAACGTCCCCAACTCGCCCGCGAGCTTCGGCTTTTACGTGAAGGGCAAGACGGTGGAGAAGGTCGACGACCATACCCTGCTGGTCAAGACCGCCGCGCCGCAGCCCCTGGTCCCCAACGACCTCTGGACCATCGCCATCGTCTCTAAGTCGGCCGGTTGCGAGGCCAAGACGGAGGACTACAACGCCGGCAAGGCCACCATCGGCACCGGCCCCTTCAAGTTCGTCGAGTACGTGCCGGGCGACCGCATCGTCATGTCCGCCAACGAGAGCTACTGGGGCGGCAAGCCGGCCTGGTCCAAGGTCACCTTCCGGCCGATCGGGTCCGCGCCCGCGCGGGTGGCGGCGATCCTGGCGGGCGACGTGGACGTGATCGAGGACGTGCCCACGGCGGACATCGCCAAGCTCTCCAAGGACGCCAGGGTGAGCATCGCCCAGACCGTCTCCAACCGCGTGATCTACTTCCATCTGGATCACTTCCGGGAGGCGTCGCCGTTCGTTACCGCGAAGGACGGCAGCGCCATCAAGAACCCGCTGCGCGATAGGCGGGTGCGGCTGGCCATCTCCAAGGCGATCAACCGCGACGCCATCGTGGAGCGCGTGATGGAGGGCGCCGCCATACCGGCTGGTCAGCTGCTAGCCGAGAAGTTCTTCGGCACGTCGAAGAGCCTGAAGCCCGAGAAGTATGACGTAGAAAGCGCCAAGAAGCTGATGAAGGAGGCGGGCTACGAGGGCGGCTTCAAGTTGAAGATCCACAGCCCCAACGGCCGCTACGTGAACGACGCCAAGATCGCCGAGGTGGTGGCGCAGATGCTCACCCGCATCGGCATCGAGACCAGCCTGGAGACGCTGCCCCCGGCCGTGTTCTTCCGCCGCGCCTCCTCGGGCGGGCCCGACAATATGCCCGAGTTCAGCTTCATCCTGGTCGGCTGGGGCTCGGGCACAGGCGAGGCCTCCTCGCCGCTGCGTTCTCTCCTCTATACCGTCGACGCCAGCAGGGGCACGGGAGCCGCCAACCGCGGTCGCTACTCGAACCGGGAGGTCGACAAGCTCGTGGATGAGGCACTGGTCAGCGTGGACGACGAGAAGCGTGCCAGCCTCCTGGCCAAGGCCACCGAGGTGGCGATCGGCGATCTCGGCATCATCCCGAGCCACTACCAGCTCAACGTCTGGGCCACGCG
>JBIOWI010000282.1:0-12585 GCA_044868325.1 Hyphomicrobiaceae bacterium | reverse complement strand
GCCATCGCCGTGGACATGGAGAGCGGCACGGTGGCGGCCCAGGGCTACCGCCTGCGCGTGCCCTACGGCACGCTTCTGTGCGTGTCCGACAAGCCGCTGCACGGCGAGATCAAGCTGCCCGGCGCGGCCAGCGCTTTTTACGAGACCGCCGTCGGCCAGCACCTGGAGATCGGCCTCAAGGC
Source organism: Hyphomicrobiaceae bacterium (assembly GCA_044868325.1). GTDB lineage: Bacteria > Pseudomonadota > Alphaproteobacteria > Rhizobiales > Hyphomicrobiaceae > AWTP1-13. The sequence goes on along the minus strand of JBIOWI010000282.1, from coordinate 12,403 downwards.
GCTCGACCTGCTCCGCGAGCGCCGCGACACGCTGCACAGCCGCAAGCTCCGCAGCTTCGACGAGCCGCCGTTTCGGTGAAGGCCCCACGCGGGGTCAAACCCCTCGCTTCAGCCGTCGGTGCGTTTCTCGACCGTCGAGGCGAGGGGTCTGACCCCGCCGAATACGGGGAGAGGGGATCTGCGGCTTGGCCAAGGGCATCGGTTGACGGCGACCACGCGCCACAGGCAAGGACCGCCGTCGCCGTTGGAGAGATGGTCGAGGCGAGTGAGCGAGCAGTTGTCCGTTGCGAAGGCGAAAGCGCCCCGCGGCGCGAGCCCCAAAGCCAGGCCGATGGCGACGCGGATGGTGCCGCCGTGCGTCACGGCCACGATATCCCGGCCGCGATGCGCCCTGTTGAGCCGTACGATGGCCGGCGCGACGCGCTCCACCAAATCCACGAAGCTCTCGCCACCAGGCGGGCGCTCGTCGGCCGGGGCGAACCACAGCGCGTGCGTGCCAACCCTGCGCTCCGCATAGAACGCCTTGCGCTCCAGACCCTGCCACTCGCCCAGGTGCTGCTCGGCCAGCTCGGGCAGGGCCTCCGGCACGACGCTGGAGAACTTCTGCGGATCGGCGGCCAGGATGGCCTCGGCCGTCTGCTTGGTGCGGATGAGGTTGCTCGTCACCCACACCGCATCGGCCGGCAGCTCGGCGGCGAGGCCGGCAAAGACCTCGGCGCTGCTGCAGTCGCACGGCAGGTCGCTCTGGCCATAGATGCGCCCGCCGTCGGGCACCGGCGCATGCCTGATCCACCACCAGCGCGTCACGGCGGACATCATCGGGGACGGGAGAGACACGGGGGCCTAGTCCATGGTTACGACGATCTTGCCCATGGCCTGGCGGCCGGCGAGCCGTGCGATCGCCTGGCCGGCCTTGGCGAGCGGAAAACGCTCGGAGACCAGCGGCCGGATCGCGCCCTTGGCATAGAGCTGCATCAGCTCGGCGATGTTGGCGGCGTTAGCCTTGGGATCGCGCTGGGTGAAGCCGCCCCAGAACACACCCACCACCTGGCACCCCTTGAGCAGCGTCAGGTTGAGCGGCAGTTTGGGGATGCCGGCCGGGAAGCCCACCACCAGGTAGCGGCCCTCCCAGGCGATGGCGCGGAGCGCGGCCTCGGCGTAGTCGCCGCCCACCGGATCGTAGATCACGTCGGCGCCGCCCTCGCCGCAGGCGGCCTTGAAGAGGTCGGCGAGCGCCTTCGTGCCGGCCTTGTCGAAGGGGCCTGGCGGGTACACAGCGCCAGCGTCGGCGCCGTGCTTCCTGGCGAGGCCCACCTTCTCCTGCGAGGAGGCCGTGGCGATCACGCGCGCGCCCATCGTCTTGCCCAACTCCACCGCCGACAGGCCGACGCCGCCGGCGGCGCCGAGCACCAGCAGGGTTTCGCCCTCCTTTAACTTGGCGCGGTCCTTCAGCGCATGAATCGACGTGCCATAGGTGAGCACCAGCGCGCTCGCCTCGTCGAACGGCATGTTGTCGGGCATCGGCGTGCAGCGCGCCGCCGTCAGCACTACCTTCTCGGCCATGCCGCCCCAGATCAGCGAGCCGATCACGCGGTCGCCCGGCTTGTAGGCGGTTACCCCAGTGCCGACCGCCTCGACCACGCCGGCCACCTCCCCGCCGGGCGCGAAGGGCCGCGGCGGCTTGAACTGGTAGCGATCCTCGATGATGAGGCTGTCGGGGTAATTCACCCCGCAAGCCTTTACGGCGATGAGCACCTCGCCGGCGCCAGGTGCGGGATCGGGCAGGCTCTCCAGCTCCAGGGTGTCCGGGCCGCCCACCCGCTTGCTCAGCATCGCCTTCATCGCCCAACGCCTCCCACGGCCAGTCCAATCGAGTTGCAACGGGGCGGCAGTTAAGCAGACGGCAGGCGGCGCGTCGATCATGCGAATGGTCCCGCACCGAGCCTCCCGCGAGTCGCGTTCCCGTGGGAAAGGGACTTGAACGGGGTCAGACCCCTCGCCTCTCTTGGGTAGAGTTTGCATCGCAATGTTCGATGCGAGGGGTCTGACCCCGCCTGGACGCCGTGTTCCGTGGGGAAAGTGCGGCGCATGCGGTTGCAGGGATAGGCAGCGTTGGCCATATTCGATCCGGGACATGCAACTTTGGGGGATCGATCGTGCGCTCCGTTCTCGCTGCTCTGGTGGCTCTGGTCTGGCTCGGCGGCGCCGCATTGGCGCAGGCGCCCGCTCCGGCAAGTCAGGCCGCCATCGGCGTCGCACAGCCTCCCGCGGGCGCCGCAGCACCCGCCAAGGCCGTCAAGCGGAAGAGCAATGGCAGGGTGCGGCGTATGGCGGTGGCCGACAGGAAGCAAGAGCGTCCTCGCGGCCCCAGCACCGTCGAGGAGGCGCTGACAAGCTGCCTCGCCCTGTGGGAGCCCGCGACCCACATGACCAGGCGCGAATGGGCCCGTGCCTGCCGGCGCGTCGCCGAGCGTCTGCGGGCGACGGGGTAGGGTGCCCTGCCGGCCTTCAGGACGATGCAAGATGCGTCTGTGCGTAGACCGCCGGTATCGGGCAGGCGAAGCCGATACTGTCGAGACGCAGCGTGCCGCCGCGCCCGATTTTCTCGGTTTCCTTGGGCCATTTCCCTTCCGGGCTACGCCGCAGCGTCTCGCCCAGCACGCGCGTGGAGTGAACCACCACGATCTCGCGGACGCTGGAGATGGTGGTGTAGGCCCGCACGTTGTCCCAGGTGTCCTTCGCGTTGCTGGGCGACAGGACCTCAATGAGTACAATGGGCTCAGGTAGGGTTTTTTGCCCCGGGACATCTTTCGTGCGGGTGACGCCGAGATCCGGCATGCGCAGGTTCTTGTTAGGACGGATGAGCGTGACAACGCCAGGCTCCGTCAGAACCCGACAGTCGATCCGCCGGTCGATCATATGTCGCCGCAGTTCGTAGGCCAGGTTGGTCTGAATCGCTGCGTGCGTCGCACTGCCGGGCGACATGACCCGCAACTCCCCGTCGACGAGCTGGAACTTGCGGTTCGTACCGTCGCCCGGCCAGTCGAGAAACTCGGCAACCGTCATTGAGTGTGGCAGTCTACCTGGCGACTTATTGAGTGCTTGGCGCATAGTCGACCTTCCGTCGTCATATCTAACAGAAATGCCGATGAAGTCAAGGCGCACGTCCTCGCGGGCGTGTGATGCCGACGACCTGCTTAGGACGGCTACCTCACCGCTTCATCGCCCGCACGGCCATGTCCCAGCGCTCGTGCTTCTCGCGCTCCTTGAGCCAGTAGCCCATCAGCTGCGGTCCAGTCAGGAAGGTGCCGCGCAGGCTGTTCTTCTTCATGTAGTCCTGCCATTCGGGCGTGTCGAAGACCCGCTTGAACAGGGCCATGTAGTAGGCCTGCGCCGGCGGGCTCATGCCGGGCGCGCCCACCACCGAGCGCTGCATGAAATATTGGAAGTCCATGCCGGTCTCGCGGAAGGTGGGGACGCGCAGATGCATCTCCAGCCGCTGCGGCGTGAAGGCGGCGATCGGCTTGGTCATTCCCTTCGGGAAGAAGTCCTTCTGCTCCGCGGGGTTGTTGACGGTGGAGTCGGCCCGCTTCTCCGCCAGCTCGCGCGCCACCTCGCCGCCACCGCCGAAGGCCTTGTAGGTCATCCTCAGGCCGTAGGTGGAGTTGAGGAAGTCGGTGAGCATGCTGTCTTCCTGGCCGACGCCGGTGCCGGCCATGATCCACTTGTCGCCCTTGGCCCTGGCGGCCTTCACGAAGTCGTCGAGCGTCTTGATGTCGGCGCTGTCGGCGTGCACCCAGAGCAGGAAGGCGTCCTCAGCCATCCGGCCGATGGGCGCGAAAGCGGCGATGTCGATGCCGAGCTCTGGGTGCTTCAGCGGCGTCGTGTAGAAGCTGTTCAGTGTGAACAGCAGGAGGTGGTCGTCTCCGCTCCGCTTCTTCATGTGCACCAGCGCGTCCGCGCCCGAGCCGCCGGCGATGTTGACGGGCGTGATGGGGACGGGCGTGAGCTTGTGCTTTTCGACGATCTCGATCAGCGAGCGCACGATCAGGTCGGCGCCGCCCCCCTTGCCGGCCATGATCACGAACTCGATGGGCTTGGTGGGCCGCCACTGGCTCCCCTGGGCCCCTTGGGCCCAGCATGCGGCCGGCGCAAGGACCAGGGCCACGACTGCGGGCAGGATAAACAGAGAAAGTCGAAGGAGAGGCATAAGCGCGACTTCCGAAGAGTGAGGTCTCGGCTTCGTTGCGGATGGTCTCGGGCGCATTGCGAGGCTCGGTATCACTCGCGCACCCACACCTCGACGCGGCGGTTGAGATTGCGGCCTTCCAGGTGGTCGTTGCACGCCACCGGGGCCAGCTCGCTGTAGCCCTTATGCACCACGAGAGACGGGTCTATGGCGCTCCTGCCGGCGGCTAGCAGGGTGTCGCGGACCTTGGTGGCCCGGCCCACGGCCAGGGCGGCGTTGGCCTGGTAGGGGCCGACGGAGTCGGCGAAGCCGAGCAGCAGGAGCTGCCTGCCGCGCAGCTCCGGCGTAGCGGCGAGCCCGACCAGGCGGTCGATGTCGGCCCTGGCCTTGGTGTCGAGCTCCACCGAGCCCGATTTGAAGCGGTAGGTGATCGACAGGCGCCGCGCGCCGTTCATGTCGGCGATCAGCTGGCGCATCTGGACGATGTCGAAGTCCTCTCCCGGCGCGTTGAGGGCGTAGGCGATGCGGCCGCCCTGGTCCTCGAGGCCGAGCGACACGGGCGACTGGTCGACGAACTGGGCGTTGGCGATGACGGGCTGCGCCCGCTGCGACAGGGCGAAGTCGAGGAAGCCCTTGATGTGCGGGTGGGCGGGCTTGGCCGAGGTATAGAGGAAGAGCCGGCGCGTGAGCGGGTACTCCTCGGTCTTCACCGTGAAGACGGACGGCCGGGTGATGAGGCCGCACGAGCTCTCGACGTTGAGCCCCTTGGCCGTGCGCAGGAAGGCGAAGGAGGTGACGCCGATGCCGTTCACGTCGGCCGCCACCGCGTCGGCGACCTCGGCGGTGGAGAGGAGAAGCTTGGCCGAGCCGGCGAGGGTTAGGCCGCGCGGCTGCATCACCTGCGAGTCGAAGCTGCTGAACGTGCCAGACTGCTGGCTCACCGAGTAGACGTTGATCTTGCCCGGCGGCAGTCCGGCCTGCGACCAGTCGGTGATCTGGCCGGCAAAGATCTTGGCAATGTTGTCGATGGACAGCGACACCGCCGGGTTGTCCTGGGCCACGATGACGACCAGCCCGTCGAGTCCCAGCACGTGCTCGTGCTGCGGGCCGCGGATGTTGGGCGTCCCGGCGCGAACGAGCCGGGACGCCTCCTCGTCGGTGATAGGCCGCGAGGCCATGCCGATCTGGGCGGCACCGTTCTCCAGACCCGTGAAAGCCGTGGGCGTGCCGTAGCGCTTGAGGTCGAACAGGGCGGCCTCGGCGCCGCGCGCGTCAAGGACCTTGTACTGCTCCTCCAGGGGGTTGCCGCCGGCCAGCTGGGTCGTCGTGCCGCCGATGTGCTCGGCATAGGCGCGGATCAGCGCCGGCATGAGGTCCCACCCGACCGCCGTGGAGCCGTGGATGCCGATGGCCTTGGAGCGGACGGCGGCAGCGCGCGAACCCGGACCCGGCGGCGCCGCGGCGACCGCCGGCGCGGGCGGCTGGCGGCCGGGACAGCCGGCGCCGATGCAGTCCATGTTGTTGGCATCCAGCGTCATGATGCCGAACGCCTTGTTGTCGAGGATGTAGCGTCCGCCCTCGAAGCCCTTGAGGCGGCCTTTCAGCTCGAAGGCGCCCCCTTTCATGCGCAGCGTGACCTCGGGGCCGTCGGCGCCGGCCGCAGTGGCTGTCGCGCCCTTGCTCGGTGCGCCGGGCGTGACGGGCGGCGGGAACAGCGAGGCCGCGCCCACCACCAGGGTGGTCTTGGCCTCGGCGATGACGGTGTTGTCGAGGCCGACCAGGCTGACGGTGAGCTCAGAGCGTCCTGCCTGGGCGGCGGGGACGGTGATCCGGACGGTCGAGAGCGCGGACAGCGGCACGGCCCACACACCGGGCCGCACAAAATAGCCCTCCGACAGGGAGCTGGCCGGCGGCAAGCCTTTGATCCTGATGAAGCTCTGTGCAGGCAGAGTGCGCGAGGACTTCAGCTGCAGCGAGAGCGGCGCATCGGTGCCGGGCTCGACGAGCAGGGTCTGCACGACCTCGATGGTCGGGCGCTCCTGGGCCTGCACCTGTGGTGCCGGATCCGACAGGCCCAGCGGCACCGCCAATGCGGCGACCAGGACCAGTGCGGCGTACCGAGCATGCAGGCGGTTCCCTCGCAAGCCGGCGCGGTGTGGTGTAGGCGACGTGGCTACGACCGCGGATCGCATGGCATTCGGCATTTCCAATCCCCCTGGCTGCGGGAGGCAATGCCCATGCGCGGTGTAGCCGGCGGCGACGTGAGGTGTCGCTCCGGCATCCCGATACCATGCAGCAGAAGTCCCGGCATGTCCCGCACAACAAGTCCTCAAATGGACCCGTCATCCACGTCCGGCCGCGCCTTGTCGTTTCGAGCGCGGCTCAATTTCCCTCATAAGCCGGCGCGCTACGAGCGCAGCGCGTCGCAGGTCCAGACGCAATATGTTGTGGAGATTGGCACACCCCCCTCCGAGGCGCCAGCCGGAAGTGACGCTTGAGCTTGGAGCGATGCGCAAAGGTCGCAGGGTGGTCTGTTGCGGCACGCCATGCGGCTGACTGGTCACGCCCTTGGGCTTGCGCCCCCAGGCCCCAAGAACAACGACAGCCGACGGCTACCGCCCTGCCGCGTAGCCCTGCATGCCGCGCGGGTTGGCGGCGGCCTTGCGGCGGGGGCCGTCCTGGGCGGCGGCGGTGAGGCGGCCTTCCGACCAGTCGGGGCCGACCTCGACCTTGTGTCCGCGGCGCTCCAGCTCCCTGACGGTGGCAGCAGGGAGACGGCCCTCCACCACCAGCACGCCGGGGCGGGCCGTGCGAGGCCAGAAGGAGAGCGGGAAGTGCTCGATGTGCCAGGCCGGGGCGTCGATGGCCTCCTGCAGGTTCATCTTGGGGGCGGAGCCGGAGAGCCTGGCGTGGCGCAGGAACAGCTGGCAGCTCCACTGGTCCTGCTGGTCGCCGCCGGGGGTGCCCCAGCTTATGTACGGCTTGCCGTCGCGCAGGGCCATGCCGACGGAGAGCGTGGAGCGCGGGCGCTTGCCGGGTGCCAACGAGGCCGGCTGGCCCTCCTCGAGCCAGAACATCTGCCCGCGGGTGCCGAGCGGCCAGCCGAGCTCGGGGATGACGGGCGAGGACTGCAGCCAGCCGCCCGAGGGGGTGGCCGTGAACATGTTGCCGGCCTTGTCGATGACATCGATGTGCACCGTATCGCCTCGCACCTCGCCCTGGGGGGTAACCTCGTCGGCGCCGTGGCCGGTGGAGATGCGGGCGAAGGTGGGCTCGCCGGCGCCGACGCCCGGGGCACGGGCGCCCTTGACGATAACCTGGCCGCCGTAGCCCTCGATGCGGCCGGGGCGCTGCTCAAGCGAGGCGGTGTCGGAGACGAGCTTGCGGCGCTCGCCGTTGTAGGCCTCGGACAGCAAAATCTCCATTGGGACATCCGCAAACTTCGGGTCGCCATAGAAGGCCTCTCGGTCGGCGTAGGCAAGCTTGGCGCACTCGGCCCAGATGTGGATGAAATCGGGGTCTGTGGGAGCCAGCTTGTCGAGATCGAAGCCCTTGAGCAGGGCCAGCATCTGCAGGAGCACCGGACCTTGCGTCCAGGCGTGAGGCTTCAGCACGCGGTAGCTGCCGTAGTCGAGGTGCACCGGCTCCTCCACGGTCGGCGCCCACGTCGCCATATCCTGTGCGGTAAGCACGCCGCGGTGGCGGCGCCCGCTCACGTCCATGATCTCGTTGCTGCGGCAGAAGCGGTCGATGGCCTCGGCGACAAAGCCCTGGCTCCACGCCCGCCGCGCCCGCTCAATCTCCGCCTCGCGCCCGCCTTCGCCCGCCTCAGCCTCCCTCAGGATGCGCCGGTAGGTCTCGGCATGGCGCCGGTTGGTGAACAGGGTGCCCGGTCGCGGCACCTGCCCGCCGGGCAGATACAACGCGGCGGAGGTCGGCCAGTGCTCGCGGAACAGATCGGCCACGGTGCCGATGGTGGCACAGGCGCGCTCGACCAGCGGGTGGCCGGTCTCGGCGTAGGCGATGGCGGGCTCCAGCACGTCGCGCAGGCGCAGCGTGCCAAAGTCGCGCAGCACCATCATGTAGGTTTCGAAGGTGCCGGGAATGCAGGCCGGCAGGAGGCCGGTGCCCGGCACGATGTCGAGTCCGAGGTGTCCGCGGTAGTGCGCGATGGTCGCTCCGGCAGGCGCCGGCCCCTGGCCGCAGATCACCTTTGGCGATGCACTGCCGGCCTCGCAGATCATCACCGGCACGTCGCCGCCGGGGCCGCACAGGTGCGGCTCTACAACTTGGAGAGTGAAGGCCGTCGCCACGCCGGCGTCGAAGGCGTTGCCGCCCCGCTCCAGCACGCCCATGCCCACCGCCGTGCCGATCCAGTGCGTCGACGCCACCACGCCGAAGGTGCCGTCGATCTCGGGCCGCGTGGTGAAGGGGCCGGCGTTGATGTTGGCCATGTGGGCTCCGGATTTTCAGACGGGGTCAGACCCCTGACCGCGACGGCGCGGCAGAACACCTACGTTGCGGTCAGGGGTCTGACCCCGTTCGCGACTATACGCGCTTGCCGTGCGCCAGCGCCATCACCGCCAGGATCTCGAACAGCATCTGCGCCGCGGCTTGGGCCGTATTCGTGGTGGCGTCGTACTGGGGCGCGACCTCCACCACGTCGCCGCCGATCACGTCGAGGCCGGCGCAGCCGCGCACCAGCTCCAGGACCTCGCGCGTGGTGAGACCGCCGATCTCCGGCGTGCCGGTGCCGGGGGCGAAGGCCGGGTCGAGGCTGTCGATGTCGAAGGAGATATACGTCGGGCCGTCGCCCACCACCTCATGGATCCTCTTCACAACTTTGGGGATGCCGAGGCGCGCCAATTCCTCGGCGTGGAGCACCGTCATGCCGCTGACGTAGGAGAACTCCCACAGGTACTCGGCGCCGCCGCGGATGCCGATCTGGATGGTGCGCTCCGGGTCCAGCACGCCCGCCAGCACCGCGTTGCGGAACGGCCCGCCGTGGTGGAACTTCGCGCCCTCGAAGGGCGGGCCGGTGTCGCAGTGGGCGTCGATGTGCACGAGCCCTATGGGGCGCTTGGCGCCCAGTGCCTTCAGGATTGGAAAGGTGATGGAGTGGTCGCCCCCTACCGCCAAAGGCGCGACGCCCGCGGCAGCAATCCTGGCGAAATGGGCCGCGATGTCCTCGATGCTGGCATCGAGGCTGTAGCGGCTGCGGAACGGCACGTCGCCCACGTCGGCGGCCCTGACGGCGGTGAGCGGCGAGAGCCGGTGCACGTGATGATAGGGGCCGATGCGCTCCACCGCCCGCACCGCGCGCGGTCCGAAGCGGGCGCCGGGCCGGTTGGTGACGCCAAGGTCGAGCGGCACGCCCACGAGCGCCACGTCGAGACCGCCCAGGTCCTCGCGCTGCAGGGCGTCGAGGCGCAGGGGCGCCCCGAGGAAGCTCGCCACGCCCTCGTATGGCTTCGGCCGGCGGTCGGTGCCGGCGAAGACCGCCTCGATGGCCTTCCTGAACTCGGGATGGTGCGAGGCGTCCGGCTTGTCCGCCGGATACTTGGCACGCAGGTCCTCGAGCTTCTTGCGGTCCATGGGTGTCCTATCGTGCCGTAGGGTGCAATCGCGCAAGCGCGATTGCACCGAAGCAACCTCGCAGGAACCAGTTCCGTGTTTTTCGGCGTAATCGTGCCGGCGCACGATTGCGCCCTACTTCGTGCGTGGCCCCGTATACTGCTCAATCGGCGGGGTGCCATGGGTGTGGAAGGTCTCGATGGTCTTCAAGCCCCAGGCCTGACCCTTCTTGCGCTCGGTCTCGGTCCAGACGACGGGCTGCCAGTCGGGGGCCAGCACCAGGCGCGCGCCGGCGTTGGCCACCTCCACGCGGTTGCCGCCGGGCTCGTAGACATAGAGGAAGAAGGTCTGCTGGATGGCGTGCTTGTGCGGGCCGGTCTCGATGTGGACGCCGGCCTCCAGGAATATGTCGGCCGCGCGCAGGATCTCCTCGCGGGAATCGAGCGCGTAGGTGACGTGGTGGAAGCGGCCCTTGGCGCCGTAGTGGTCCAGCGTGAAGGCGCAGTCGTAGCTCTTGTTGTTGGTGGTGACCCAGGCGCCGGCCTCCTTGCCGGAGTCGAGCACGATCATCTCGGTGGTGCGGAGCCCCAGCACGTTCTCCATGAAGGCCCTGAGCTCGCCCACATCGGAGCAGAGCAGGTTCATGTGATCGAGCCGGCGCACGTTGACGCCCCTGGCGGGGAATCGCTGCGCCTGGTTCTTGAGGGCGGGCTTCAGCTCCGGAGGCGGCTTGTACCACTCGGTCTCGTAGTAGATCTCCATCGGGTGGCCGTCGCAGGTGGCGAACGAATAGGCCGGCCCGTGGCCCAGGTCGCCCTTGGTCCAGCCCTTGCCGTAGCCGGCCTTCTCGATCACGCCGACGCGCCGCTCCAGGGCCTCGGGGCTGGTGGCGCGGTAGGCGAAATGGCCCATGCCTGCCGCCCTGGACTCGGTGAGCTTCAGGGTGTGGTGCTCGTAGTCGTCCCAGCCGCGCAGGTAGACCGACTGGCCTTGCCGGCCGCTCTCCGTCAGGCTGAAGACCTCGGTGAAGAAGCGCAGGCTCTCCTCCGGCTTGGGGGTGAGAAGCTCGACGTGCGCAAGGTGCGCCAGATCGAAGGAGCGGAGGGTGGATTGCACGGCCCGAGTAACCTTCTGTCGCGATGGCGGAAAGGCGGCAACGTTAGCACAGGGGCCGGGTGCTATCACAACTCCTCGCACCCGGCGCCACTGCATGCCCCGTATCCCTGTACGCGGGGCCTCGCCCGGTGCAAGGATGGCCGGACACCGCACTTGCGAGGGAAATCCCGCCCATGCAGCCTCACGACGGCCAGGCGCCCGCCGACATCGGGCACCGCAGCTCCCTGACGTCTGCCGCTGCTCCGGTGCCGGCCGGCGTCCTTCCGGAGCCGGACAGGCGCCGCTTCATCGAGGAGGCTACGCAGCTGGCGATCGAGTCGGTGGAGAAGGGCTGGGGCGGGCCGTTCGGCGCGGTGATCGTCAAGGACGGCGAGATTGTCGGCCGCGGCCAGAACCGCGTACTGCTGACGGGCTGCCCGGTATTCCATGCCGAGATCACGGCGATCATGGACGCCTGCCAGCGCCTCAACCCCAAGGCGCTCCTGGGAAACGGCTCGGGCGCCGGCACGCTCCTCGAGACGATCCCGCGCGATCCCGGCTCCCCGGATCCGGTGCCGGAGCGCGCCCGCATGCTCAGGGGTTGCGAGATCTACGTCAACGCCGCCCCCTGCCCGATGTGCATGAGCGCCATCTACTGGGCGCGCCTGGACCGCGTCGTCTTTGCCGCCACCCTGGAGGACGCCCGCCAGATCGGGTTCGACGATGCCTTCCAGTATGAGGACTTCGCGCGGCCATGGAGCGACCGGCGCATCCCGGTCACGGCCGGTTTCGAGCGCGATGTGGGGCTGCGGGCGTTCCAGGCGTGGATGCGCAGGGCGGACCGGCATCCGTACTGAAGCGAGGTTCAGGAGGGACCGACTGCGGTGCCTGCGTCTGCTTCGCTGGGATATATCCGTCTGCAGTCCCGCCCGGCGCGACCTCAAGCTCGCGCATCCCCTCTGCAATCGACAGGCGCCGCTCCGCCTCGATCAGCTCGGCAGTGTAGACCTTGTGCCGCCAGCTGCTGGGCGGTGCCTGAGTGACGATCCGGCGGCACTCGGCAACCTCCAGCTCCAACGCCGCAACGCGGCGCCAGACAGCTGCGGTAAAGTCGATGACGGTACCCATCACTCCCGCCCCTGGCCGTCGCGCAGCTCGTCGAGGAAGGCGGCCCTGCGGACATCGCTCACGACGATGGCGCCGGTCACCATGCGGTGCACGCGCTCAAGCTGGCCCTGGAGAAGCTGACGATCGGCGGGCGCCAGCGCGTCGATCTCGTTGTCCGTGAGGCTGGTCAGCAGGAAGAAGATGTGGCTGGCTCGGCTCATTGCGCGATCTTCCAATCCTGGACTGGGGAGACTGGGGGCCAGGCTCAGGAGGGTGCCCCTTGGCTGCGGACGCGGACGGCCCAGGGCCGGCTCAGGCAGCGCAGCAATCTTGGTCGCAAGGTTCATGTCGCTCCGCTCGCAAGTGAGCAGGTTCGTTTTTCTTTCGACAGCACCATGCAGTGCTGCGAAGCCGGTCGCCATGGAGGAGAGTTGCAAC
>JBIOWI010000281.1:0-2002 GCA_044868325.1 Hyphomicrobiaceae bacterium | reverse complement strand
CTGGAAGCCGGCGGTCCGGAAGAAGCCTAGGTCAGCTTCCACTGCACCAGGGTGAAGGGTGGCTTGGCGTCGTCGTGCGGCTCGAACACGGCCTGGACGTCGGCGCCGATGCGGACCTCCTGCTTGGGATCGCCCAGCAGGTTGCCCAGCATGCGGACGTTGCCGGCATCCGGCAGTTCGACCAGGACCACGACGTACGGTCCGTGGTCCTTCAGCGCCGGATGCACCGGATGCCACGGCCGCTCCCAGCTATAGATGCGGCCCTTGCCCGACACCTTGTGCCAGTCGACGTCGAACGACAGGCACTTGTGGCAGATCCACTCCGGCCCCCACTGGAACGTGCCGCACTTCTTGCAACGCTGGACCAGAAGCTCGCCGCGGCGCGTGGCGTCCCAGTAGGGCTTGTCGAGGCCGTCATTCTCCGGCACCGGAATCGGCAGGCCGCTCGGCAGGTAGCTGCTCACAGCGTGGCCTCCGTGCCCAGGATCATGCTGGAGACCGGCGTCACCATGGGGCCGGAGATCACCATCGAGACATCGGCCTTGGGCACCTGCGCCGTCGAGGCGCCGCGGATCTGGCGCACCGCCTCGATCTGCAGCTCCAGCCCGTGCATGTAGCACTCGGCGAGATTGCCGCCCGAGGTGTTGAGCGGCAGCTTGCCGGTGGGCGCCATCAGGTTCTCAGGCCGCAGGAAGTCGTTGGCCTCCTCGGCGGCGAAGAAGCCGTGCTCGACCAGGCTCATCAGCACGCCGCCGGTGAAGTTCTCGTAGCTCTGCACCACGTCGACGTCCTTGGGCTTCACCTCGGCCATGTCGTAGAGCTGCGGCGCCACCGTGGTGAAGCTCGATGTCGCGTAGAGCGGCGCATTGTGGCTGCGCGCGCCGTTGCGGTACTCCGAGCCCTGCGCCGAGCCCAGCAGATAGGCCGGCTTGTGCTTGAAGTCGCGCGCTTCCTCAGCCGGCATGACGATCAGCGCCGCCGCGCCGTCATTCTCCTGGCAGCAGTCGAACAATCGCCACGGTTCGACGATCCAGCGCGACTGGTCGTAGGCCTCTTGGGTGAGCGGCCTGCCGTGCATCACCGCGCGCGGGTTGCTCTGGGCGTGATGATAGGAAGCAAGCGCGATGGCGCGCTGCGCGGCGGGCTTGATCCGGTTCTCGTGCAGGAAGCGCATCGCCCGCATGGCATAGCGCTGCGCCGGCGACATCACGCCGTAGGGCGCGTTGAGCGCGGCCTCGCCCGCGGCGACGCCGCCAGGAGGGGCGGCGCCAAAGCGCTGGAACTGGCCCTGCGCCAGGGCGCGGAACACCACGACGCAGTTGGCCATGCCGCAGGCCACGGCCGCTGCGGCATTGCCCATGGCGGCCGAGCCGCCGCCGCCACCGCCGCCCCAGTTCATGTTGGAGAAGCGGAGCGCCGGCAAGCCGAGTGCCGCGGCGAGCCGCGAGGGCTCGTTGCGGTCGTTGGAGTAGGAGGCGAAGCCGTCGATGCGGCGCGGGTCGATGCCGGCGTCCTCGCAGGCGGCGAGGATCGCCTGCAGGGCGAGCTTGAACTCGGAGACCGGCGCCTTGCCGTGCCTGTAGTAGGTGGTCTCGCCGACGCCGGCGATCGCCACCTTGCCGCGCAGGGTGCGTTTGCTCACGGAACGATGGCCCTGGTCTTACTGAGGCTGCCGAAAGCGCTGCGGCACCTCGATGCCGAGGAAGCGGGCGCAGTTCAATCCCAGGATCTTCGCCCGCGCCCCGTCGGAGAGTTGGCCCATGGTGCGCTCGATGGCCTCGGCCGAGTGCGGCCAGGTGCCCTCGTGATGGGGATAGTCGTTGGCCCACATGAAGTTGCCGTCGAGCTTGTGGCTCTCCGCCAGGTCCAGCCCGGGCTTGTCCTCCTGGAAGGAGGAGAAGCCGTGCGCGCGGTAGTAGTCGCTGGGCAGGTTCTTGAGCTTGGGCCGCACCCAGAAGTGATGCTTCTTGTAGGCCTCGTCCATGGCGTCGAGCAGCCACGG
>JBIOWI010000280.1:0-6487 GCA_044868325.1 Hyphomicrobiaceae bacterium | reverse complement strand
GGGCGCAGGTTGGCGAACAGGTCGAGGTCCTTGCGCAGGCGTAGGAGACCCGCCTCGGGCCGGATCTCGTAGGGCACCTTGTCCCACTTCGGCCCGCCCACCGCGCCGAACAGGACGGCGTCGGCGGCCTCGGCCTTGGCCAGTGTCTCGCCGTCGAGGGGCACGCCGTACTTGTCGATGGCGCCGCCGCCGACGAGGCCGGTCTCGGTCTTGAGCTCCACGCGTCCCTTCTTGTTGAAGAAGCCGACGATGCGCTCCACCTCGGTCATCACCTCGGGGCCGATGCCGTCGCCGGGCAGGAGCAGGAGAGACTGTGCGGTCATGGGCGCCCCCCAAGTACGTTCGCCGGTTGCGGCGCCCTTGCTAGCCGGCCAAGCCGCGCGGCGCAAGGCGTTATCCGCTGGCATTGCCTTCTGAGGCTGGCGAGCCAGAAACGTCACTCCTCCCAGGGTGCTTTGCGTTGGAGGAGTGCGCGAAGACGAGGGTTGTTGCGCGGCGACTGGTCAAGTTCGGTCAGGAACGTTCGGAACGTCCTCGCGTCCACCCGGAGCACCGTCGGCTCGAGCGGTGTGTCGTGGATGCTGGTCCGGTCCGGGCTATTCCCTTTGCTTCTGGTATCGTCACCCATGGGGTTATCCAGCTTATCCCAGCATCGGCAGGCTCACGAGTAGGGTGTAGCCGTTGAGCATGAGGAGAATGCCGAGCCCGGCCAGGCCGCCGCTCATGCCCAGGAGCACGAAATTGCCGATGATCAGGTGCACCGAGGCGAGCACGACGGCGATCTGCAGGAGGGCTTGGCTCCAGTCGAAGTAGGGGTCCTTGCGCAGGGCGATGTCGCGCTCAACCTCTAGCGTCCTGGCCTTGGCCTGCAAACGGTCCGTCCCGTCCTCCGGGTCTTTCTTCAAACGGTCCCCCTCGGCGCGATGGCTCTTGATCCTGTCCTCCAGCGATTTGCGCGCCGGGCCGGCCAGCCCCGGCTGCGTCGCCAGCAGGAGCTCAAGCTCATCGGCGGCGAGCGCGTATGACGTGCGCCGGATGGTCTTGGCCTGGTAGAACGCCCAGGTGTTGGACGCCTCGATGTTGGCACGGGTGGCGTCCTTGGCTGCATTGGCGCCGCCCACGCCGCAGATGGCGAGCAGCACGGCCAGCACGCCGATGTAGACGCCGACCCATTTGTTCAACTCGTCCTTGTCGGCCTTCAAGCGATCGAGAACGTCGTCCATGGACATGCGCCACCTCCCCGCGGTGCATCTGGATCAAGCAGCTTACCGATCGGTCAACTTACTCTGGGAGAAGATCGTTCCGGTCGAGCACCGTGCCATCCGCCTTGAGACGGTACACGATGGGCACCCCGGTCGCCAGCTCACGCCTCACGATCTCGTCGCCCGAGAGCCGCTCCAGCCGCATGATGAGGGCGCGGAGCGAGTTGCCGTGGGCGGCCACCAGCACGTTGCGGCCCGCTTTCACCTCGGGCCAGATCTCGGCGTCATAGTAGGGCAGGACGCGGGCGGCGGTGTCCTTCAGGCTCTCGCCGCCGGGCGGGGCGACGTCGTAGCTGCGGCGCCAGATGTGCACTCGGCTTTCGCCCCACTTGGCGCGTGCCTCGTCCTTGTCGAGGCCGGACAGGTCGCCGTAGTCGCGCTCGTTGAGGGCCTGGGACTTGCGCGTGGCCAGGGCTACCTGCCCGAGCTCCTCCAGCATGAGGTCGAGAGTGTGCTGTGCCCGCAGCAGGTCGCTGGTGAAGGCGATGTCGAACCGGTAGCCCTTGTCCTTGAGCAGCCGGCCGGCGGCGCGGGCCTCGGTCACGCCCTTCTCGCTCAGGTCGGGGTTCTTCCAGCCCGTGAACAGGTTGAGCTTGTTCCATTGGCTTTCCCCGTGACGCACGAGAACGAGCACGTTGTCCATGTCGGATCCTTTGGTTCGGGGTCAGACCCCTCGCATCGACGGTTGTAGAGAATCTCAACGGTTAGACGCGAGGGGTCTGACCCCGGTTCCCTACGCAGGTGGCAGGGTTTCGGTTCGACTCAATCCAGCCCCAGCACGTCCATCATGGAGAAGAGCCCCGGCCCCTTGCCGCGGCCCCACAGGGCGGCCTTGACCGCGCCGCGGGCGAAGATGCCGCGGTCGGCGGCGCGGTGCTTGAGCTCGACGAGCTCGCCCTCGGCGGCGAACAGCACGCTGTGCTCGCCCACTACGCTGCCGCCGCGCAGGGCGGCAAAGCCGATGTCGCCGCGCCGCCGCGTGCCCGTATGGCCATCGCGCACACGCACGCTCGCCTTGTCGAGGTCGACGCCGCGGCCCTCGGCAGCGGCCCGGCCCAGCATCAGGGCGGTACCGGAAGGGGCATCGACCTTGTGTCGGTGGTGCATCTCCAGCACCTCGATGTCGAAGTCGGCATCCAGCGCCGCCGCCACCTTGCGGGTGAGGGCCACCAGCAGGTTGACGCCCAGGCTCATGTTGCCGGAGCGGACGATGGTCGCGTGCCGTGCGGCGGCGTCGATCTTGGCCTCGTCCTCGGCGCCGAGGCCCGTGGTGCCCAGCACGTGCACGATGCGGGCATTGGCGGCCAGCGCCGCGAAATCCATGGACGCCGCCGGGGTGGTGAAGTCCAGAACCGCATCGGCTTTGGCGAACAGCTCCGGCGCATCGTCGGTGATGACGACGCCGAGCTTGCCGAGGCCCGCCAGCAGGCCCGCGTCCTGCCCCAGGGCGAGGGAGCCCTCGTGCTCGGCGGCGCCGATCAGGGTGCACGCGTCGCTGCCGTGCACCGCGCGGATCAGCTCGCGCCCCATGCGACCCGCCGCTCCCATGACGGCGATCTTCATCTTGCTCATTCGGCTGCCTCCGACGGTGCCGGGATATAGCAGCGTCCGACGATGGCGCAAAGGGAGGCGGGATGCAGGAAAGGGGTCAGACCCCTCGCGTCGAACGTTGCGGATGAGGGGGAAGGGGTCAGACCCCTCGCATCGAACCTATCGGATGGACCTTAAGGGAAATGGCGAGGGGTCTGACCCCTTTATCCCGCGTCAGCGCCAGGCGAAGGCCACCTTCTCCAGCTTGGCGTCGCCGAACTTGGTGTACGCGCTGGCCACCGGACGGCCGCCGCGGCGCCAGTAGAAATCGCAGGCGGCGCGGTTGTCGAGAAGGGCCCACACGATCAGGCCCTTGGCCTTGCGCATGTCGAGGGCGTGGCGGCAGCCCTCGAACAGGTGCTCGCCGAGCCCCATGCCCTGATGCACCGGGTCGAGATAGAGCTCGTAGATCTCGCCCTGGTACGGCCCGCGGTGGCGGGCGGCACCGAAGGTGGCATAGCCCACCACCTTGCTGTCGAGATCGAGCACCAGCGGGCACTCGCCCGAGCGGATGGCGTTGCGCCACCACTCCGGCGTGCGCTGCCGGATGTAGCCCTCGAGGTGCGCGTGGGGGATGATGCCACGGTAGGCGAGCAACCAGGACTCGCGGAACACCTGCGACAAGGCCCCCGTGTCGGCCGGCCTGCCCTTGCGTACGCACACCTTCGAACCCGAGCCCAGCATGAGGGCACTATAGCCTGTCCCAAAGCGTTGCGCTGCAGGGATTTTGCCGCGCCTTTGGTTGCCGGATCAGGCGTCGGGGAAGGTGCCAGGGGCAGGTTTCAGCGAGAGCCTCGAAGGCGTCATCCCTGAAACCTAATCCCTGGAACCTGACACCTGATCTGCGCCTTACGGCGGCCAAACTCCCGTCGGTCCTATCCTGCATGACCGGAAAGTCTGCGATGCTCAGCAAACCCGCGGCCAGACGCATCTGGCTGCACGCGCAGAGGCTCGACGCGCCAGCGCCCTTCGGCAGCGGGCCCGAAGCCACGAACGCGGCCATCCAGCACCTGGGGTACGTGCAGATCGACACCATCAACGTCATCGAGCGCTGCCATCACCATATCCTCTTTACCCGCATCCCGAACTATCGGCGCGACGACCTGCTCCAGGCGCAGAGCGTCGAGAAGGCGGTGTTCGAATACTGGACGCACGCCCTGTCGTACGTACCCACACCCGACATGCGCTTCTACATCCGTGCCATGCAGCGGCACTGGCGGCGTCGCAGCGCATGGTTCGGGGCGGTGAAGCCGCATGACCTGCGCAAGGTCCTCGGCCTCCTCAGGAGCAACGGCCCGCTGACGATCCGCGACATCGACGACGACGTGCTGGTGGAGAAAAACCATCTGTGGGCGAGCCGAAAGCCGTCGAAGCGGGCGCTGCAGCTTGCTTTCTTCAGGGGCCTCGTGACCGTCAGCCGGCGCTCCGGCATGCTCAAGACATACGAGCTGTCGACCCGCCATTTCGGCTGGGATCGGCTGCCCAAGGCGGCATCCGAGCGGGAGATCCTCGACTATCGCATCGACCGCGCGCTGCGCTCGCAGGGGCTTGTGAGCCTCGATTCGATCTGCTATCTCGCCGCGGGCCTCAAGCCGGGCGTGCGGCGCCTGATCGAGGCGAGGATGCGGCGCGGAGAGCTGGTGCCGGTCGTGCTCGACGGGGCTGGCAAGCAGGAGCACTGGGCGCGGCCGAGGCGCTGGACAACGGCGTCGGGTCCGCCGCTGGGCCCGCCGCTGGGCTGGTGCACATCCTCTCGCCCTTCGACCCGCTCGTGCGCGAGCGCAAGCGGCTGTCTCTGTTCTTCGGCTACGAGCACCGCTTCGAGGCCTATGTGCCCAAGGACAAGCGCGTGCTCGGCTATTTTGCGTGCCCCGTGCTCATCGACGACGAGATCGTCGCCGCCATCGACCTCAAGACAGACCGCGAGAAGGGCAGGCTCACGGTGCAGCAATGGACCTGGCTTGGCGGCGGCGCACGCCGGGAGCGCCAGCGGCAGATCGAGGAAGCCCTGCACCGCTTCGAGCGGTTCCAGCTGGCGCGGTGAGCGCAAGTCCCCTCTCCCCGCGCTGACGGAGCGCATGGCGAGGTTGGAGATGCGCGGGAGAGGGAGTCTACCCACCCAACCCGAGATAGCTCTCCACGATCCGCGGATCGGCCGCCAGCTGCGACGCCGGGCCCTCGGCGGTGATCTCGCCGAGCTCCATGACGTAGGCGTAGTCGGCCACCTGCAGGGCGGCGCGGGCATTCTGCTCCACCAACAGGATCGAGACTCCGGTGGCCTTGAGGCCGACGATGATCTCGAAGATGTCGCGCACGATGAGGGGAGCCAGACCGAGGCTGGGCTCGTCCAGCATCAGCAGGCGCGGGCGGCCCATCAGGGCGCGACCCATGGCCAGCATCTGGCGCTCGCCGCCCGACAGCGTGCCGGCGAGCTGATCCTTGCGCTCCTTGAGGCGGGGGAAGCGGGCGTTGACCTGCACGAGCGCCGACGCACGCTCCGCCGCGGGACGGCGGAAGCCGCCGAGAGCCAAGTTGTCGGCCACCGTCATAGAGCCGAACAGCTCGCGCCGCTCGGGCACCAGGGCGAGGCCCAGCCCGACGCGCTCCTCGATGGCGAGGCCGTCGAGCGAGGCGCCGTCGAAGGCGATGCGCCCGCGCGAGGGCAGCAGGCCCATGGCCGCATTGAGCAGCGTGGTCTTGCCGGCGCCGTTGGCGCCGATCACCGTGACGATGCTGCCCGCCGGAATGGCGAGCGACACGCCCCGCACCGCCTCCACCTTGCCGTAGGCGACCGACACGCCGTCGAGGGCCAGCATGGGAGCGCTCACGCCACGCCTCCGAGGTAGGCCTCGATCACGGCCGGGTTGGTGCGCACCTCGGTTGGGCGGCCCTCGGCGATCTTGGTGCCGAAGTCCACCACCACGACGCGGTCCGCCAGCCCCATGACGAAGCTCATATCGTGCTCGACCAGGAGGATGGTGAGGCCCTGCGCCCGCAGGGCGGAGAGCGTCTCAGCCAGCTCGCGCTTCTCCATGTGGCGCAGGCCGGCTGCGGGCTCGTCGAGGAGCAGGAGGATCGGATCGAGGCACAGGGCGCGGGCGATCTCGACGATGCGGAGCTGGCCGAGCGACAGGCTGCCCGCGGGGCGGTGGGTCTGCGCCGCGAGGCCCATGCGCTCGATCTGGCGGGCGGCCTCGGCCATGAGGCGGGCCTCCTCGGCTCGGTCGAGGCGGACGATGCTGGCGGCGGCGCCCTTGGCTCCCCGCAGGTGCCCGCCCAGCGCCACGTTCTCCTGCACGCTCATGTTGGGCTGCACGTTGACATGCTGGAAGGTGCGGGCGATGCCGCGGGCGGCGATGGCCTGTGGGGAATAGCCCGAGATGCGTTCGCCCTTGAAGGCGATCTCGCCGGCCGTGGGCGGCAGAACGCCCGTCACCAGGTTGAAGATGGTGCTCTTGCCGGCGCCGTTGGGGCCGATGAGCGCGACGATCTCGCCGGCGCGCACCTCGAAGCTGACATTGTTGACGGCAACCAGGCCGCCGAAGGCCTTGCGGGCCTTGGTGAGGGTGAGCAAGGGCTCGCCCACGTGCGGCATGGTGCGTGCGGGGAGGGGCCCGATTTGCTTCGATCGCTGC
>JBIOWI010000279.1:0-13924 GCA_044868325.1 Hyphomicrobiaceae bacterium | reverse complement strand
CACCCCGGTACGTGCGATGCGGCCCGCGAGCGCGTAGTCAGGCCGCCGTGCCGGATCTACAGTGGCGACCACACGACGGGACGGGGTCCGACCCCGGCACTGCAAGACCCGAGAGGACCGCCCATGCCCGACGCAACCGCCCCCTACCGCGCCGACCAGGTCGGCAGCCTGCTCCGCAGCGGCCCCTTGAAGGAGGCCCGCGCCAGGCGCGCCAAGGGCGAGATCGGCTCGGCCGAACTCAGGGCGGTCGAGGACCAGGAGATCCGCAAGATCGTCAGGGAGCAGGAGGAGCTGGGCCTTAAGCTCGCCACCGACGGCGAGTTCCGCCGCACCTGGTGGCAGTTCGACTTCTTCGAGGGGCTCGACGGGGTCGAGCTCTACCAGGCCGACAAGGGCATCCAGTTCAAGGGCATCGAGACCGCGCCGCGGGCGCTGCGCGTCACCGGCAAGCTCGGCTTTCCCGCCGACCACCCCATGCTGGAGCATTTCAAGTTCCTGGCCGCCAACACCAAGGTCACCCCGAAGATGACCGTGCCGGCGCCGGCCAACCTGCACTTCCGCAACGGCCGCATGGCCATCGGGAGGGAGGTCTACCCTGACCTGCGCGAGTTCTTCGACGACCTCGCCGTGGTCTACGGCGAGGTCGTCAAGGCGTTCTACGACGCCGGCTGCCGCTACCTGCAGCTCGACGATACCACCTGGGGCTACCTCTGCTCGGCTGCCGAGCGAGCGCTGGCCAAGGCCCGCGGCGACGACAACGTCGACGAGCTGCCCGCCATCTATGCCGAGATGACCAACCGGGCACTGAAGTCGAAGCCCGCCGACATGGTCGTCACCACCCACGTCTGCCGCGGCAACTTCCGCTCGCACTGGATCTCGGAGGGCGGCTACGAGCCGGTGGCCGAGCTGCTGCTCGGCGGCGTCGACTACGACGGCTACTTCATGGAGTGGGACACCGACCGCGCCGGCGGGCTGGAGCCCCTGCGGTTCCTGCCCAAGGGCGAGAAGCGCGTGGTCGTTGGCCTCGTGACCTCCAAAACCGGTGCGCTGGAAAAGAAGGACGACATCAAGCGCCGCCTCGACGAGGCCTCCAGGTACGCGCCCCTGGAGCAGCTCTGTCTCTCCCCCCAGTGCGGCTTCGCCTCCACCGAGGAGGGCAACGTGCTCACCGAGGAGGAGCAGTGGGCCAAGCTGCGGCTGGTGGTGGACATCGCCCGGGAGGTGTGGGGCGATTGACCGTAGTCGGCGGTGCGCGGACCTGCGCCCGCACCGCACCGAGGAATGTTCGGCGCACAGGGCGACCTGTGCAATGACCCGTCGCCCTGCTCGGCTGCCGCAGGCCCGCGCATCATCGGAATACGCCACAGGCCGGCGAGAGCGCATGATGCAAATGCATCATGCCGCCCTGCGGCAGCCCCGTCGCTGCGGCTCGAACGGCCGCGCCATCGATCTCACCCGCCGTCGCGGTCGAGCCTCAGGCGGGGCGCCAAGCCGGCCAGCACGGCCACCAGCTCGCCCTGGCGATGCACGCCCATCTTGGCCATGGCAGCGGCGAGCTGGTTGCGGGCCGTGGTGCGCGTCACGCCCAGGGCCTCGGCCGCATCGGCGACGCCGACGCCGGCGGCGATCTTGAGCGCCACCTCGACCTCCGCATTGGTGAGGGCGTAGAGGCTCTTGAGCAGGTCCCTCGGCAGCGCCGCGGCCTCGCCGCGCTGGCGCGCCACCAGCAACGCCTGGGGAGGCACCGTCGGCGAGGCGGCGCCGCCCGTGGCCGGCCGCAGCGGCAGGACGACGACGCTCACGCCTTCTGGTGCGGCAAACGCAAACGGTACCCCATCGAGCAGGGAGCCGAGCGCCACCGCCAGCGCCTGGCAAAAGCTGACCTCGCTATCCGGATGACGGAAGATCAGGCAGCCCCTCGTATTGACCCTGAAGAGGCGACCGACGCGCAGCATCCTCTCGGCACGACGGTTGAGTGCGAGCACCCGCGCATGGGCACCGAGAACGATGGCGGCGCCGTCGATACGGTCGAGCATGTCGCTCAGCACGTGCTCGGTTGCGACCGCTCCCCGCAGCCGCTCATTGACCTCGAAGGCGCGCATGAGGTGGGCGCGGAGCCTCCCCAGCAGCAGGGCGCACGTCTGCTCGGTGCCGCCGAGGCGGTCGGGAATGTCGAGGCACACGCGCATCTGCCGACGCTTGTCGCGGGCCAGCACGACGGAGGCCCCGTGCGTGAAGTCGCCTGCGGGCCTCAGCCACTCGTGGAAGAAGGGATGACGCTTGACCCAGGTGCGCGTGCTGAGATCCGTCGTGGTGTAGACCCGCCCCACCTGCAAGCGTGTGAACATGTCAGTGTAGGGGTTCAGCGAATGGTAGTGCGCGAAATAGCTGTCCAGGTGCTCCGGGGCGATGCCGGCGGCATGGCCGGTCAGGCCGGTGCCTGCCACATGCAGGTGCGTGCTGATACCGATGTTAGGCAGCCGGGCGTGCAGGTCCTCGACAACGCGCTGCCACTCCCCGGGGTCGCATCCGGCGGCATAGATGCGCTCGACGAGCTCGAGCACCGTCGCGTCTGAGAGCACATCGTGCACGCGAGCCCCGTTACGTTACGCCTCCCCTCGGCAGGAGGGTAGAGTGGGCAGCGCCGGCGGGCAAGACGATGGGGGCATGCACAACGGATGCGGTGGATGATCGGCGCGAGGATGGGTTCTTGTCTCCCGGAGAACTCGCATTTCCAAACACGGCTCGATCAGCGGCTCACGTCGACGTCGACGATATCGATGCAGGACTGCGCCGTGCTGTGGCGCTCGCCGGTATGCCAATCTCCGCCCTGCATGCGGGCCTGACGTACCTCATCGAGGTTGAGGCAGCGCCACTCGCCTCCCGGCGGCAGATTGGAGGCACTTTCTCCTCCGAACTGATAGGCCAGCACCCGCTCCCGTCCATTCCTGAAGCCGAGCACGTGGGGACAAAGCTCACGGCGCTTCCCCCGGTAGAGGCACGTGACCTGCTTGCGGCCAAGGATGGCCGCCCGGAACAGCAGGTAGGTCGGGCTCGGCACCGGCACACTCCGTCACATGAGAAGCATGTGGGACGCACGTTGCCCTATGACCATCCCTGCGGGAGAGCCCGCGCGCAAGGGGGTGTGGCTGCACCGGCACGGCGTTGCCCTGGCGGCGCCATCGCAACCGCCGAGGCCTTCGCATCTATTTCGGGCGGTCTCCCGGGAGAGCGCCGAACAGATCGGCGAACAGCAGCTCCCAGGCCAGGCGGAGCGCGCGCGTAAGCTGGGCACCGTTCGCCGCCAGCACACGGACCATGAGCCCGGCGTCGTTGGGGAGGCGTGTGGCGGCCACCGAGGACCCGGCGGCGGCAATGCCGTGCTCCAGGCCCTCCAGGCTCACGTTCGCCGGGAGGCGGCCGAGGGCGTAGACAGTACCCGCAGTGGCGAGGGGCCCGTGCGGTGCCAAGCGCGAGAAGTCGGCCCCCGTGACACGCAATCGATCCACAAGCAGCAAGCGGCCCGAGGCTGCCGTCACCGTCAGTTGGCTGGCGAAGAAAGCGAAACCTTCACGGCTGTTGCCGCTGGGATCGTGCAGGACCAGAGCGTCGGCCAAGACCGAGGTCGCGCCGCTGTCCAGGCGAACATCCGTCCGCATATCGATGGCGGCGCCACGAAACAGGATCGTCGGCTCATTGATCAGGCCGACAAAAGCGCCTGGCCCAGCCCGGAGCCTGGTCGCAAGACGGCTCGTGCGGCCGCGGCCATCGTGCACGATCGTGGAGCCTTGGGTGGTGACCTGGCATTGCGCTCCCGCCGCCGCGTCTATCGCCAGCTGCAGGCAGTCTCCGCTGTAGATGCCCCCAGCCGCCGACTGCAGGTACAGCGTGGCGAGCCCGGCCGGCTCACGGTCAAGATAGAATGGGCGCGTCACATGAAAGGGGTAGCCTACGAGCTGGCGAGCGAGGTAGGTCCTCTCTCCTGCGCGGGCGAAAGCGAGGTCGACGCGTTTCGCGGTGAGCTGCTCCCCTTCCGGGGTGCTTTGGTCGGGGTCGGAGGCGCCCCCGTCCCTCATCGATCGAAGAGTACATGATAGGCGATCGCACCGGCGATGGCCTCTGCGCCAAGCCCGCTGCGGCAATTGGAGAGCAGCACCGGACGGCCAGACCGCACAGCCGTTGCCTCAGCCACCATTCGGCCGAGATCGACGCCGACGTGCGGCGCAAGGTCCACCTTGTTGATAACGAGCGCATCGCACTGAAGCACGCCGGGGCCGCGCTTCCTGGGAATGTCGTCGCCGCCTGCGACATCGATCACGAACAGCCAGAAGTCGACGAGATCGAGAGAGAAGGTCGAAGCCAGGTTGTCTCCGCCGGACTCGATCAGGATCAGCTCAAGGCCCGGGAAGCGCTGTTCCAGATCGTCGGCCGCTGCGATGTTAAGCGTCGGGTCCTCGCGGATCACCGTGTGCGGGCAGGCGCCGGCCTCGACCGCGGCAACCCGCTCCGGCGCAATCAGTCCCCCGCGCCGCAAACGCTCGGCGTCCTCCTGGGTAACCAGATCGTTCGTCACCACCGCAAGGTCGACGTTGCGCCGCTGGAACGCCGGAATGAGCCGTTCGAGCAGCGCCGTCTTGCCGCTCCCCACAGGGCCGCCGATACCGACGCGAGCCGCTCCGCTGTCCGTTGCCCTGCAACCGCGCTCCGGTTCGAGCGGCATGCCAGATCCCTCGACTTCAACGCAGCATGTAGCGCTGGGCCAGCGGCAGCCGGCGGGCCGGCTCGCAAGTCGCCAATACGCCATCGACGGTGACCTCGAACGTCTGCGGATCGACGCGCACCTCGGGGCAGGCGTCGTTGCGCAGCATGTCCTTCTTGCTCAAGCCGCGAGCGCCTCGCGCGGCAAGCAGCGGCTTCGCCAGCCCGAGCTTCGCGCGAAGTCCGCTCTCGATGGCGTAAGGGTGGGCGAAGTTGACGCTCAGCGCCTGCTTGGCGACGCCGAAGGCGCCCCACTGCGGTCTTAAGAGGAGCGGCTCGCAGGTCATCAGCGATGCTGCGCTGTCGCCCATCGCTCCCCACGCGATGAACCCGCCCTTGATGACAAGCTCAGGCTTGATCCCGAAGAAGGCGGGCCGCCAGACGACGATATCGGCGAGCTTGCCGTCCTCCAGCGAGCCCACGTGTCCGGCGATGCCGAAGGTGCGGGCGGCGTTGATCGTGTACTTGGCGATGTAGCGCTTGATGCGCTCGTTGTCTCCGATCCTTGTCTGCTCCTCCGGCAGCCGCCCGCGCTGGTCCTTCATCTTGCTGGCGAGCTGCCAGGTGCGGCAGACGACCTCGTTGATGCGGCCCATGCCCTGGCTATCGGAGCCCAGCATTGAGATGGCGCCGATGTCATGCAGCACGTCCTCGGCGGCGATAGTCTGTGCCCTGATACGGCTCTCGGCGAAGGCCACATCCTCCGGAATCGCCGGATTGAGATGGTGGCACACCATCGTCATGTCGAGGTGCTCGTCGAACGTGTTGACGGTATAGGGATTGGTCGGGTTGGTCGAAGAAGGCAGGCAATGGGCAACGCCGGCCACGCTGATGATATCCGGTGCGTGGCCGCCGCCCGCGCCCTCCGTATGATACATATGGATGGTGCGTCCGGCGATGGCCGCCAGCGTATCCTCGAGGAAGCCCGACTCGTTCAGCGTGTCGGTATGCAGCTGGACCTGGAAGTCGTGCTCATCCGCCACCTTCAGGCAGGTGTCGATGACGGCGGGCATCGCGCCCCAGTCCTCATGGATCTTCAGGCCCAGGCTGCCGGCCGCAAGTTGCTCGATGAGCGAGGCCGCCTTGTGCGAGTTGCCGCGGCCCAAGAACCCGAAGTTCATAGGCCAGTGCTCCGCCGCCTGGAGCATCTTGCCCGTATTGAACGGACCGCCGGAGTCGATGCCGACGGTAATCGGCCCGAGCGAGCCGCCGATCATGGTCGTGATGCCGGACGCGATGGCGTGCTCGACGAGCTGGGCGCTGTCGAAATGCACGTGCACGTCGATGGCTCCGGCGGTGCAGATGAGCCCCTCGCAGTCGCGCACCGTCGTCGCCGCCGAGACGATCAGGCGCGGGTCGACGCCGTCCATGATCGCGGGGTTGCCGGCCTTGCCCAACCCGACGATGCGCCCATCCTTGACGCCGAGGTCGCCCTTGACGATGCCGAGCGCGGCATCGATGACGACCACGTTGCACAGCAGGAGATCGAGCGCGCCGTCGGCGCTGGTCACGCCTGCCGCCAGGCCCATGCCGTCGCGCAGCGTCTTGCCGCCGCCGTGCAGGCACTCGTCGCCGTAGACGGCGCAGTCCCGCTCCACCACGGCGATCAGCGATGTGTCTCCGAGACGGACCCCGTCCCCGACCGTGGGCCCGTACATGTCTGCGTATCTGCGGCCGCTGATCTTCATGGCCGCTAGGCGCCCTTGAATCCGGCAACGCGGGCCTTGGCGAGGGCGGCGACACGGGCACCGTCGCCATCGGTTGCCCCATCGGAAAGCCCGTTCAGTCCGGAAATCTCGCGGCGGCCCCCGAGCTCCACCAACGCTACCTCCTTCTCCTGACCCGGCTCGAAGCGCACGGCAGTGCCGGCGGGCACATCCAGGCGCATGCCGAAGGCCTTGGCACGATCGAATTGCAGAGCCTTGTTGGTCTCGAAGAAATGATAGTGGCTGCCGATCTGGACCGGGCGGTCGCCGGTGTTCAGGACCATGACCGATACCCTTCTGCGGCCGGCATTGATCTCGATCTCGCGATCCTCGGCGAGAATCTCTCCAGGCTCGATGTCGGCAGCGCCATCGGCGCCCGGCGCAGGACGGATCGGCTCGTGAATGGTGACCAGCTTCGTGCCGTCGGCAAACGTGCCTTCAACCTGCAGGATGGGAAGCATCCCGGCCACGCCTGGCATCACGTCGCCGGTTGTCAGCAGGGTCGGGCCGAGCGCCATCATCTCCGCAACCGAGCGGCCTTCGCGGGCGCCTTCCAGGATGGCGTCGGCGATGAGCGCAACGGCCTCCGGGTGGTTCAGCTTGAGCCCCTTGTCGCGCCGCCGCCGTGCCAGCTCCGCGGCGGTGAAGATCGTCAGCCTTTCCAGCTCGGTTGGTGTCAGCAGCATGTGGCTCCCGGCTTGCCTCAGTTGAAGAACAGGCGGATGGGCTGGCGCGCGTGCTTCATGGCCGCGATCTCGGCAAAGGGGGTGTAGCTGCACATGGGCTCGCCGTCGTCGATGGGGGCGTCGGCCGCATTGGCAATCAAGGGGAGCATGCCGGAGACCATGCGCTGTGCGTCGATGGCGCCAAGGAGACCCAAGCGGACCGCGGCCGTCGCCATGGCGCTCGCAAGGCCATAGCCCGACATGGCGATGGCAGCGCGCTCGGAGACGCCGACGGCGCTCCAAAGCAGCCCTTGCACGACGGACAGGTGCCCGAGGGCGCGGCCGCTCTGCACCATCGTCCGATAGTCGGCTGCATGCGGCGTGCCCAGCCGCACGTGGGCCGTCAGGAGCGCCATGCCGTTCCGGCGCGATCCCGTGCGGAGCGCTTCGACCAGGGTCGAGGCTTCAACCTCCCGATCGATGGCAGCAACGGCAGCGAGATCGCCCGCAGCCCGATAGGCGCGAGCCAGCGCGACGCGGTCGGCGGTCGTCCAGCGCAGCGCCAGCAGGGTCCTGACGAAGCAGTCGATATCCTCGCCGCTCGG
This sequence comes from Hyphomicrobiaceae bacterium, assembly GCA_044868325.1. Taxonomy (GTDB): domain Bacteria; phylum Pseudomonadota; class Alphaproteobacteria; order Rhizobiales; family Hyphomicrobiaceae; genus AWTP1-13. The sequence continues at coordinate 6,190 of JBIOWI010000279.1, read as the reverse complement.
CCGCGCGCCCATTCCCGCCAGGCCCTCAAGCCCCTGCGAGAAGGCGAAGCCGCCGCTTGGGAAGCCGCTGTCGGCGTGCTGGATGGCGCGCAGAAGGTCGATGGTCATGGCGGTGGCTCGAGCTCAGCCCGCACCTGCCCGCTGTCGATGAGAGGCGCAATGCGCGCCTCGTAGCTTTCGACGGGCCCCTCGACCGCCACCAGAATCACGGCGCCGTCGAACCGCACGCGCCAGTGCAGGTTGCCGGCGTGATACCCGAGCTCCAGCGCCGCGGCCGCCGATTGCGGGACGAGGCGCAGCCAGCGCTGCCGGTTGAACGCGACAACGATGGCGCGCCGGTCCTCGAGCAGGAGCACGGCGCCGTCGAACAGCGCCGCATCGCGCGGGAGTGCAATGGCGCACTCGGTGCCCTCGCTGGTCGTCGCCCGCAGCCGCCTGCGGGCGGCATCCTCCGCGCTGAGGGGCAGCACCTCGACCCTGCCGTGATGGCCGATGTGGTGCAGCCGTTCGGCGACGCCCGGGTCGCCTCGGCTGCCGAGGATCTTTGTCAGCTTCAGCATGCCTAGACCGACCTGTGCGGCAACTCCTGTGCCTTGCCGGCCGAGCCCGCCTCGGATGGACGATGCGGGCTGCGGGCTGTACCACTTCGCAGTTGCGGTCCTAACGCAGGGCCATCCGCTCGTTGGGAAGGCCTTCGATGGGGCATTCCTCGGTGCCGACGGTCGGGCGGGTCAGGGCCTCGACCTTGGCGCGGGTGCCCTCGGGGTCGGTGACCCACTCCTTGTAGAAGTCGTACGGGCAGGCGGCCACGCCCTGCTGATTCTCGCGCGAGTTGATCATGCCCGTGTAGCCGCGGTGCAGGAGCTTAAAGAGGTGGTTCTGCGACTGCATGGTGCGGCGCGCATCGCGGATCAGCGTCTTGGAGATGGCCGCATACTGGATGCCGTTCTCCTCCTCGCCACACTCGCCCAGCGTGCGGCCGTCGAAGCCGATGACGGCGGAGTGGCCGAAGTAGGAGTAGACGCCGTCGAAGCCCGAGGCGTTGGCAACGGCGACGTAGACGTTGTTGGCCCAGGCCATGGCCTTGGCCATGATCACCTGCTGCTCCTTGGCCGGGTACATATAGCCCTGGCAGCGCACGATCAGCTCGGCGCCCTTCATGGCGCAGTCGCGCCAGATCTCGGGGTAGTTGCCGTCGTCGCAAATGATGAGGCTCACCTTCAGGCCCTTCGGCCCTTCCGACACGTAGGTGCAGTTGCCGGGGTACCAGCCCTCGATCGGCACCCAGGGCATGATCTTGCGGTACTTCTGCACGATCTCGCCCTTGTCGTTCATGAGGATGAGGGTGTTGTAGGGCACTTTATTGGGGTGCTGCTCGTGCCGCTCGCCGGTGAGTGAGAACACGCCCCACACCTTGGCCTTTCGGCACGCAGCGGCGAAGATCTCCGTCTCGTCGCCCGGGATGACCGAGGCAGTCTCGAACATCTCCTTGGGGTCGTACATAATGCCGTGGGTGCTGTACTCCGGGAAGATCACCAGATCCATGCCTGGCAGGCCCACCTTCATGCCGACGATCACGTCGGCGATCTTGCGGGCATTGTCGAGCACCTCGGCCTTGGTGTGCAGGCGAGGCATCTTGTAGTTGACGACGGCGACGCCGACGGTGTCGCTGCTGCTCGATATGTCACCATGCAGCATCTGGGCTCTCCTTTGCTGGTTGATGCGCCAAACCCGTTCCCCCGGATAGTCGTGGCCGTTGGGCGCGCGGCGCGCCCGGATGGCGGTGCCATTGGACGCCACGCCGCTATGACTGCACGCTGCCGGCGCGCTCGGCGCGGCCCCGCTTGAGACGGCGAGGTGGCGGTTGACGAGCTCGTCCGTCAGCTCGGCGATAGGGCCTGCGGCCACCACGCTGCCCTTCTCCATCATGGCGAAGCGCTGAGCGGCCTGGCGCGCGAAGCCCACGTCCTGCTCGACCAGCACGATGGTGAGGCCCACCTCGCGGTTGAGGCGTACGATGACGGCCTCGATCTCCTCCACGATGGAGGGCTGGATGCCCTCGGTCGGCTCGTCGAGCAGCAGCACCTTGGGACCGGCCGCCAGCGCCCGCGCAATGGCGAGCTGCTGCTGCTGGCCGCCCGACAGCACGCCGGCCGGACGGCTGAGGTTGGCGATCAGATAGGGGAACAGCTCCGGCACCAGGTCCGGGATCGCCCGCTTCCCGTCGGTGCGGGCGAAGGCGCCCATCAGGATGTTCTCGCGGATCGAGAAGTCCGGGATGATCTCGCGTCCCTGCGGCACATAGGCGAAGCCGGCCCTGGCGCGGCGGAAGGCGGGCTCGCGGGCGATATCGACGCCATCGAGGCGGATCCCGCCGAACATGCCGTCGGTGAGCCCCATGATGGTCTTGAGCAGCGTGGTCTTGCCGGTGCCGTTGCGGCCCAGCACCGCGGTAATCTGGCCGGCCGGCACGTCGAGGCTGACCCCGTGCAGCACGTGGCTACGCCCGTAGAAGCTGTCGACGTTGGCAAGCGTCAGCATCAGCCGATCCTCCGGGAGCCCAGGTAGGCTTCGCGCACTTTGGGGTTCCGCTCGATGTCGGCAACGCTGCCCTCGGCGAGGACCTGGCCCAGGTGCATCACGGTGATGCGCTCGGCGATCTCGCGCACGAACGCCATGTCGTGCTCCACCACCAGGACGGTGTGGCGCCCCTTCAAGCCGTTGATGATCTGCGAGGTCTTGTAGGTCTCCGCCTGGGTCATGCCGGCAGTGGGCTCGTCGAGCAGGAGGACCTTGGGCTCCTGCACCATCAGCAGGCCCAGCTCCAGCCACTGGGTCTGGCCGTGGCTCAAGCTCGCCGCCTGCCTTTCGGCGGCATCGGCGAGCCCGATCAGGTCCAGCACCTCGTCCTCCCGCGCCCGCGCCGCGCGCGGGAAGCCAAACCCGAGGTTAGCCATGACTCTGGGATTGCGGCAGCTCGCCACCTCCAGGTTGCGACGCACGGTGAGGTCGCGGAACACGCTGGGGATCTGGAACTTGCGGCCGATGCCGGCGCGGGCGATCTCGTGCTCCTCGCGGTTGGTGATCTCGGTGTCGTAGAGGTGCACGCGGCCGGCCGTGCTCTTGGTCTTGCCCGAGACGAGATCCATCAACGTTGTCTTGCCGGCACCGTTGGCGCCGAGAAGCACGCGCAGCTCGCCCTCCTCTACCACCATGGAGACGCCATTGACGGCCTTGAGGCCGGCAAAGTCCACGGCCAGTCCGTCGATGGTGAGTGCGGCGGTCATGGCGGCGCCTCCTATTCCGCGGGCTGCACGCCCTCGGCCGGGCGTGCCCTGCCGGGAGCCGTGGCTGGCGTGCTGGCGGTGCGCAGGCTGGCGAGATGGCGCAGGAGCCAGTCGACGCCGTCGTGGGCGAGGCCCGCGAGACCGCGCGGCAGGAACAGCACCACGAGCACGAAGACGAGGCCGATGACGGCCTTCCAGGCCTCCACGAAGCCCTCGGTCTCGCTGACCGTGGCCTCGATGGTGTTGATGAGGATGGCGCCGACGCAGGCGCCGAGCAGCGAGGCGCGACCGCCCACCGCCGCCCATACCACCATGGTGATGGAGAAGGTAAGGTCCATGAAGGTGGGCGAGGCGAACTCGGCGACGACCACGTAGAGCATGCCGGCGAGGCTGGCGATGCCGGCCGAAACGGCGAAGAAGAACGTCTGGTAAAGGGGCACGTCGAAACCGAGGTAGCGCGCGCGGTTGCTGTCGTCGCGGATCGCCTGCAGGATCAGGCCGGCGCGGGTCTCGACCAGCAGCCGCGCCGCCATCAGCACAATGGTGAGCGTGCCGGCGACCAGATAGTACGTTGGCACCGTGAAGGGATCGAGCTCGTAGCCGGCGATGCTGAGCCAGCCGAGGTCGGTGAGGCCGTTGAAGCCGTTGGTGAGCGGCTGGGCGTCGATCACCAGCAGGCGCACCAGCAGCACCAGGGCCAGCGTGATGATGGAGACGAACACGCCCGAGATGCGCTTCCTGAACATGATGAGGCCGAGCACGGTGGCCAGGGCCGCCGGCAGCACAAGCCCCATCAGGATGCCGAACCACTGGCTCTGGAACGGGATCCACAGGAACGAGGCGCCGTTGATGCAGCACAGGTCGGTCTTGGCGCCGGGCTGCGCGTTCCACAGCATGAAGTCCGGCACCGGCTTGTCGGAGCCCTGCTGCAGGCTCGTCGGGCTCGCCAGCTTGAGCGACATGGCCAGCATGTAGGCGCCAGCGCCGAAGAACAGGCCCTGGCCCAGGTTGAGGATGCCGGCGTAGCCCCAGGAGAGGGCGACGGCGACGCCCAGCATGCCGTAGACCAGGTACTTGGCGATGCGGTTGAGCCAGAACTGGTCGAGCAGCAGCGGCGCCAGCATGACCGCCGCGATGAACAGGGCGTAGACGGCAATGTCGAGGTGTCGCCGGCTCGGCATGGGATCCGCCCCCTATCGGCCCTTGTAGGCGAACAAGCCCTGCGGCTTGAGCACGATGATCAGGATGACGACGCCGAACACCACGGCGCGCGCGACGATATCGTTGCTGGCCCAGGCGGCGATGCCGTTGATCTGGCCCAGCATGCCGGCGGAGTAGATTGAGCCGAGGAGGCTGCCGACGCCTCCGGCCACCACCACCATGAAGCCGTCGACCACCATGGAGGTACCCATGTCGGGGAACACCGTCTTGAAGCCCGACATCATGACGCCGGCCACTCCGGCAAGGCCCGAGCCAAAGGCGAAGGTCAGCGCGTTGACGCGCTCCGTATTGATGCCGCAGGCCTCGGCTATATGCCGGTTACGGATGATCGCGCGCACCTGCATGCCGATGGAAGTGCGGTAGAGCAGCGCCCAGGTCAACGCCGTGAAGACGATCGTCACCAGGATGATGAAGGCGCGGTAGCTGTTGATCTCCTGCCCGGCGATCTGAAACACACCCTGCAGGACCGACGGCACCGCCACATTCTGCAGGCCGGGGCCCAGGCCCTCGATGTGGATCTTGAGGAAGGCGAGGCCGAGCTCCAGGCGCACCGCTTGCTGGATGAGGATGGCGATGCCCCAGGTCGCCAGCAGCGTGTCGAGCAAGCGGCCGTAGAGGCGGCGCACCACCACGCGCTCGATCAGGAGGCCGAGCAACGCCGTGACGATGAAGGCCAGGGGGATGGCGACGAAGATGTTGGAACCGAGCCAGATGCCCGACAACACCGTGGTGTAGGCACCCACCATCACCATCTCGCCGTGGGCCATGTTGATCACGCCCATGGCGCCGTAGGTGATGGCAAGGCCGAGCGCCACCAGAAGCAGCACCGAGCCGACGCTGAGGCCGATGAAGAGGACATCGAGCATGGCAGGGCCACCCCCTCTCGTGAGCCGTTGCGATGAGCCACCGGGGGGCCGCCGCCCGCAGCGTTGGCTGCGGCCCCGGACCGAGCCGGGGCGGGCTCAGATCTTCAGCTTGTTGCTGTCGAGGCCCTTGGCCGTGCAGAACAGGTTGGAGTCGCTCTCCCCGTAGGCGACGTAGGGGATCGGCTTGATAGGGCTCGGATAGGCGTCGATGATCCTGCCCTGCCCGTCGGCCTGCCACTGGGCGATGCGCGGCGTCAGGTAGGCGTGCAGGTTCTCCGGCTCGATCTTCACGTGGCCGTTGGGGGCGTCGAGCTCCTGGCCCTTCACCGCCTCGCGAATCGCCGCCGGCGAAACCTCGGCGGCCTTCTCGGCCGCCTGCTTCCAGAGGAAGACCTGGAAATAGGAGGATTCGAGCGCGTGGTGCGTCACCGCTTTGGGGTCTTTGACGAAGGCTCGGTAGCGCTCGATGAAAGCCTTGTTGATGTCGGTGTCGATGGCCTGGAAGTAGGGGAACGAGGTGAAGCTGCCGACAGCGTACTCGGCGCCCATGGCCGCGATCTCGATCTCGGAGGTGACGGTGGCGCAGATGGGCAGCTTGTCGTGGGCGAGGCCCTGGTTCTTGAACTCACGGTAGAAGGCGACCACCGAGTCGCCCACCACGTTGGAGAGCACCACGTCGCAGCCCGAGGTCTTGATCTTGTTGACCATCGCGCCCCATTCCGAATGGCCGAGCTCCAGATACTCGTCGGCGATCCACTCGCCGCCGTTCTGCTCGATCAGGATCTTGGAGACCTTGGCCATCTCGCGCGGGTAGAT
>JBIOWI010000278.1:0-5265 GCA_044868325.1 Hyphomicrobiaceae bacterium | reverse complement strand
ACACCAGCCGGCCTGTTGGTGGCTATTGTTCGGGGACATGCAACGTCAAGGGCGGCCGCCGTTGCGGCCAGCTCGGGCGCTTTGACCGGCGGCCTCGCTGGACAGCGTCCTCAGGAAGGCCGCCAGGTCGGCCTTCTCATGGGCGCTCAGGCGCAGTGTGCGGCTCATGGTGGGCGCGAGCCCCCGCCTGGGGACGAACCTGCCGGCGTAGTGCGCCACCACGGCGGAGAGCGTCGGCAGCGAGCCGTCGTGCATGTAGGGGGCCGTGTGGGCGGTCTCCCGCAGGCTCGGCGTCTTGAAGGCCCTGAGCCCGGGCGTGCCGCCAGGCACGGCACCGCGGCCAGGGTCGCTGCTTGGCAGCCCGACATCGTGGAAGCGGTCGTCGGTGAAGCGCCAGCCGGCGTGGCAGAGCACGCAGCCGCCCTTGCCCGTGAACAGGCGGAACCCGCGCACCTCGGCCTGGCTCAGTGCTCCTGCATCGCCCTCGATCCAGGCATCGAACCTCGTGCGGGGGGAGACGAGCGAGCGCACGTAGGCGGCCAGCGCCTTCACCACGCTCTCCTGCGAGAGCGGCGTCGCGTCCCCGAACGCCGCGCGGAACTGTCCAGCAAGGTCGGCATCCGCTTGCAGCCTGGCCAGGATGGTCGGCCAGTCGCCGCCCATCTCGTCGGCGGCCTCGATCGGGCCGCGCACCTGCGCCTCCAGCGAGGGGGCGCGGCCGTCCCAGAAGTAGTGCGGGCTCCAGGCGAGGTTCCATAGCGACGGCGTGTTGCGTCGCAGGGCTCCGCCCGACACGGCCTGGGCCCGCCGTCGCCCGTCGGTGAAGGCCAGCTCCGGCCGATGGCAGCTGGCGCAGGCGCGCCGGCCGTCGCCCGACAGGCGCGGATCAGCAAACAGCCGGGCGCCCAGGGCGATCCCATCGGGCGTCGGCGGGTTGTCGCCCGGCGCCGGCGGCGGTGTCGCCGGACGACGGAACATGGCGTGCCATGGCGCCGCCGTATCGGCCGCCTGCGCCTCCCGGTGCACGCTCAGCAGGCAGGCCAATAGGACGGCCATAGCGCCCAGGAGCGCGCCGATCGCGCACCGATCGGCGCCCAGGGCGTTCAACGGGGCCGACCCCGCTCGAATCTCGTGCAGCTTGCGCAAGCGAGGCGCACTCCAGAACGGCATGGCGGACAGTCTGCAGGCAATTTCGCGCGGTTCCATGGCACGGAATTGCGGCTGGCATGGGGGTTGCTGTGCAATGCGGCCGAACCAATCTGCCGCCGCACAGCCCGCACAGGGGGCGGCCGCTCCCGGCAACGCAGAGATGAGACCTCATGAGCTTCAAAGGCAGCTTTCAAAACCCGTTCGATACCGCCTCCACTCTGGAGCCGGCCGGCTGCAGCTGCGGCGCTCACGCGAGCCAGGCGGAGCACGACGACACCGCCGCGCTGTCGGGCGATGCCCGACTGGCCCGCGTGGTCGAATCGGCCGTAGTGCGCGCGCTGATCCCGCAGGACAACGCCCGCCGCGTCTTCCTGAAGGCCGTCGGCGCCTCCGCGGCGCTAGCCGCCATCTCGCAGTTCTTCCCGCTCGGCACCGTCATCGACGCCTTCGCCCAGGCCGCGGCGCCCGAGAAGAAGGGCCTGAAGGTCGGCTTCATCCCCATCACCTGCGCCACGCCGATCATCATGGCGCACCCCATGGGCTTCTATTCCAAGCACGGCCTCAACGTCGAGGTGGTCAAGACCGCCGGCTGGGCCGTCATTCGCGACAAGACCCTGAACAAGGAATACGACGCCGCCCACATGCTGTCGCCGATGCCGCTGGCGATCACGCTGGGCGCCGGCTCCAGCCCGATCCCCTACACGATGCCGGCGGTGGAGAACATCAACGGCCAGGCCATCACGCTCAGCCTCAAGCACAAGGACAGGCGCGACCCCAAGAGCTGGAAGGGTATGAAGTTCGCCGTGCCCTTCGACTACTCCATGCACAACTACCTGCTGCGCTACTACGTGGCCGAGCACGGCCTCGACCCCGACCAGGACATCCAGATCCGCGCCGTGCCGCCGCCCGAGATGGTGGCCAACCTGCGCGCCGACAACATCGACGGCTTCCTGGGGCCGGACCCCTTCAACCAGCGCGCGGTCTACGACGGCGCGGGCTTCATCCACCTGCTCTCCAAGGAGCTGTGGGAGGGCCATCCCTGCTGTGCCTTTGCCGCCTCGAAGGAGTTCGTCACAGCCACGCCGAACACCTACGCGGCGCTCCTCAAGGCGATCATCGACGCCACCGCCTTTGCCGCCAAGACGGAGAACCGAAAACAGATCGCTGAGGCGATCGCGCCGGCCAACTACCTAAACCAGCCGGTGACGGTGCTGGAGCAGATCCTCACCGGCACCTACGCCGACGGCCTCGGCAGCGTGAAGACCGATCCGAAGCGCATCGATTTCGACCCATTCCCCTGGAGCTCGTTCGCGGTGTGGATACTCACCCAGATGAAGCGCTGGGGGCAGATCAAGGGCGAGGTCGACTACGCCGGCGTCGCGTCCCAGGTGTTCCTTGCCACCGACACCGCGAGGCTGATGCAGGAGGTGGGGCTCAAGCCGCCGGAGAGCACCAGCAAGACCTTCGTGGTGATGGGCAAGACCTTCGATCCCGGCAAGCCCGAGGACTACATCAAGAGCTTCGCCATCAGGCGCGCAGCCTGACGCGCCATGGCGAGCGGGAGCACGGGAAACATGTGGCTCAGCGCGCGTGCGGGTCTCGTCTCGCTGCTCATGCTCGGACTGTTCCTCGGCGTCTGGCACATCGCTACTGCGGGCCGCAGCCCGGCCGTCAAAATGGACCCGGAGTATGCCAAGCTGATGGGCGCAACCGCCACCCAGGGCAAGTCGGCCATGCCGGGACCGGCCGAGGTGGGTGCCCAGATCTGGCTGCACCTGAGGGACCCATTCTACGACCGGGGCACCAACGACAAGGGGCTAGGCATCCAGCTCGCCTACTCCATCGCACGGGTGCTGGCGGGCTATCTGCTGGCTGTAGCGATGGCGATCCCTGTCGGCTTCCTGATCGGCATGTCGCCGCTGATGAGCCGGGCGCTCGATCCGTTCATCCAGGTGCTGAAGCCGATCTCGCCGCTCGCCTGGATGCCGCTCGCGCTCTACACCATCAAGGACTCCGGCATCTCGGCCATCTTCGTGATCTTCATCTGCTCGCTGTGGCCGATGCTGCTCAACACCGCGTTCGGCGTGGCGAGCGTGCGCCGCGAATGGCTCAACGTGGCGCGCACGCTGGAGATGGGGCCGGGCCGGACGGCCTGGCGCGTGATCCTGCCGGCCGCGGCGCCGACGATCCTCACCGGCATGCGCATCTCCATCGGCATCGCCTGGCTCGTCATCGTGGCGGCCGAGATGCTCGTTGGCGGCACGGGCATCGGCTACTTCGTCTGGAACGAATGGAACAACCTGTCCATCACCAACGTCATCGCGGCGATCCTGTTCATCGGCGTCGTCGGCATGGCCCTCGACCAGCTGATGGGCCGGCTGCAGAAGCTGGTGGCCTATGCGGACTAGGGGAGCGAGGGGAGCCCCCTCTCCCCGCTTGCGGGGAGAGGGTCGGGGTGAGGGGCAGCCCAAGGCGCAAACCTCTCATGGACAGGGCCAAGATAAGGGGCGCGCCACGATGAGGGCATCGCCTGCTCCTGCCCCTCACCCTAGCCCTCTCCCCGCGCTGGCGGAGCGCGTTGAAGGGCTTTCCATGCGCGGGGAGAGGGGACGCCCATGACCTCCCCCTTCATCAGTGTCGAGGGCCTCGCCAGGCGGTTCCCGGAGCCGTCGGGGCGCGGCGAGCTCACCGTGTTCGAGGATCTGTCGTTCGGCGTCGAGGAGGGCGAGGTGGCCTGCATCATCGGCCACTCCGGGTGCGGCAAGTCCACCATCCTCAACATCCTGGCGGGGCTCGACACGCCCACGGCCGGCACCATCGTCGCCGCCGGCACCCATGTGCGGGGTCCCAGCCTCGACCGCGCGGTGATCTTCCAGGGCCATGCGCTGATGCCCTGGCTCTCCGCCCTCGGCAATGTCGAGCTGGCCGTCTCCTCGCGCCATCCCGACTGGAGCCGGCGGCGCACCCGCGAGCACGCGCTCAAGTACCTCGCGCTGGTGCATCTCGACGGCTCCGAGCACAAGAAGCCGGCGCAGCTGTCGGGCGGCATGAAGCAGCGCGTCGGCATCGCCCGGGCGCTCGCCATCGAGCCCAGCATGCTGCTGATGGACGAGCCGTTCTCGGCGCTCGATGCGCTCACGCGCGGCGCCCTGCAGGACGAGGTGATGGCCATCCGCCGCGCCACCCGGCAGACCATCTTCATGATCACCCACGACGTCGACGAGGCGCTGCTGCTGGCCGACAAAATCCTGCTGATGACCAACGGACCGTCGGCCTGGATCGCCGAGGCGGTGGAGAACACGCTGCCCAAGGAGCGGTCGCGCACCGAGTTGCACAGGCTCGCCAACTACTATCCGCTGCGGAACCACCTCATCGACTTCCTGGTTACGCGCTCGCGTGAGCTGAGCCTGCGCTCAGGGGGCCGCTCTGGGGCCCGCGTGGGCGACCGCCGCCTGCCACCTACTGTCCGTCCCACAGCAACCGCAGCATCTCCAGCATCGTCACATGAGCCGACCTCCCCGCATCCCGCCGGGCCGGCGCAAGCCGCGCCCGAGCATCGTGCCGACCGCCGACTTACCGTGGCGTAGGCCAAGGCTCGGCGCCGTCCTGGCGCGGACCGTCGCAATCCTGCGCTCGACCAAGCGGCAGGCTGGCGGCGCCTCCGTCGTCCGCGAGGACGCAACCCCGGCAAACGCAACCCAGGGAGCAAGACCGATGAAGCGCGAAGACCTGACCGAGAAGATCCTCGACATCAAGCGCGAGAAGGGCTGGAGCTGGAAGCACATCACCGACGAGATCGGCGGCGTCTCGCCGGTGCTGGTGGTGGGCGCGCTGCTCGGCCAGATGAAGCTCGTCAAGCCGCTGGCCAGGACGGCGGCGGCGCTGTTCGGGCTGACGGAGGCGGAGGAGCGCATGCTCAACGAGGTGCCGCACCGCGGCACGCCCATGCCGCCCACCGACCCGCTGATCTACCGCTTCTACGAGCTGGTGATGGTCAACGGCCCGGCCTGGAAGGCGCTGATCGAGGAGGAGTTCGGCGACGGCATCATGTCGGCCATCGACTTCGACATGGAGATCGAGCGCCTGCCCAACCCCAAGGGCGACCGCGTCAAGATC
>JBIOWI010000277.1:0-2018 GCA_044868325.1 Hyphomicrobiaceae bacterium | reverse complement strand
GACCTGGGTCTCCCAGCGCCTGCCGCTGAACACGCCGTAGTGGCCGACCCCGGGCTGGAGGTGGTGGCGCTTCATGTAGGGCTTGAGGCCGGTGCACAGCTCGTGCGCCGCCGCGGTCTGGCCGATGCTACAGATGTCGTCGCGCTCGCCCTCCACGGTGAGGAGCGCTGTGCGGCGGATGGCGCCGGGGTCGACTGGCCCGCCCCGGTAGGTGAGGCGGCCGTGCGCCAGCAGCGCCTGCTGAAAGACGATGGCGACCGTCTCCAGGTAGAATTCCGCGGTGAGGTCGAGGACGGCGAAGTACTCGTCGTAGAAGGCCTTGGTCGCCGCCGCCTTGGCGGCATCGCCGTTCGCCAGCGCTTCGTACTGCTCAAGCATGGCCTTGCGGTGCCGGCCGATGTTCATCGAGATGAACGCGGCCAGCTGGACGAAGCCCGGATAGACCTTGCGGCCGGCTCCGGGGAAACGCCCAGGCACCTCGGCGATCAGGTTCTTCTCGAACCATTCGATCGGCCGGGATATGGCGAGCTCGTTGACCTTGGTGGGGTTGATGCGCACGTCCACCGGTCCCGCCATCAGCGTCATGCTGCGCGGCTGGGCCGGGCTCCGCGCCTCGGCCATGACAGCGGCGGCGCCCAGCACCTGCACGCAGGGCTGACACACGGCCACCACGTGAGCGCCAGGGCCCATCTTCTCCAGCCAGTCGATGAGGTGCGCAACGTAGTCGTCGAAACCGAAGCGGCCGTGCGCCGTGCCGACATCGCGGGCATTGTGCCAGTCCGTGATGCAGACGTCGTGCTCGGGAAGCATCGTGCGCACCAGGCCGCGCAGCAAAGTGGCAAAGTGCCCAGAGAGCGGCGCCACCACCAGCACGCGCGGCTGCGGCACCTCCACATCCTTCTTGAAATGGAGCAGCGTGCCGAACGGCGTGGCAGCGAGCGCCTCCTCGGTGACGGCGACATCGCGGTTGCCGATGCGAACGCTGTCAATGCCATAGGCCGGCCGCGCATGGGTGAGGCCGGTCCGCGCGATCAGCTCGTAGGCAGCGGTCAGGTTGCGCAAGGGCAGATTGGCATCGCCGTTCGTCCAGGGACTCAGCGCCTGCAGACCCGCCCGGGCCCAGGAGCGCACCGGCACCATCAGGTCGGCATGCGTTTGATACGCCAAGTAGAGCATGCGGCGCCAGCGAATGGAACGGAAGTTGCTTTCGTCGTAGGCAAGGGATGCAACTTCCACACCATGCGGTCGCCTATGTCAGAAGCCGTGCTCACCATCTCCAGCAGGAACTACTCGTCCTGGTGCCTGCGCGGCTGGCTGATGTGCAAGCTCGCCGGTCTCGACTTCGTCGAGGAGATCGTGCCCGTCGACGACCCCGCCGCCCGCGCCGAGCTTCTGCTGCTGTCGCCATCGTTCCTGGTGCCGTGCCTGTTCCACGACGGCGCCAAGGTGTGGGACACGCTGGCGATCGGCGAGTACCTGGCCGAGCTGAAGCCGGAGGCTGGGCTTCTGCCCGCCGACCGCATCAAGCGGGCGCACTGCCGGGCGGTGTGCGCCGAGATGCACTCCGGCTTCTACAATCTGCGCTCGGCGCTGCCCATGAATCTCAAGGCCCATCATCCAGGCTACAAGATTTGGGCCGGCGCTCAGGCCGACATCGACCGCGTGGTGACGATCTGGCGCGAATGCCTCGAGGCCTACGGCGGCCCCTACCTGTTCGGCGCCGCGCTCACCATGGCGGACGCCATGTACGCGCCGGTGGCGGCGCGCTTCGCCACCTACGACGTCCATCTCAACCGGGAATGCACCGCCTACTGCCGGGCGATCCAGAGATGGCCGGCGATGGCGGAGTGGACCGCTGCCGCCAAAGCCGAGCCCGCCGAGCTCGAGGAACTGGATATGGAGTTCTGACGGAGGTGTCAGACCCTCTGGGTCTGACACCATTTCGCAGCGGGTGATGGATCGGGGTCAGACCCCTCGCGACAACGCCCCGTCGTTCTGCGACGTTGAGGCGAGGGGTC
>JBIOWI010000276.1:0-5645 GCA_044868325.1 Hyphomicrobiaceae bacterium | reverse complement strand
GGGGGGCACCCGACTGCCGACGCCCGACTGCCGCCGATTTGCTCTTGCCGTTATTGGCATTATGCGTATAACACCGCGCGTCACCCGATCCGGCCGGAGGCTGAACGGTAGGTCCCTTTGGGGCTGGGCTTCGTGCCCGACTGCCCGTGTTTCCGCTCTTTCGGGTCTTTGGGCCTTTCTGCGCGAGCCGCTCCGATGCGAGCAACGAGGCTGCGCCGGGGCCCAAAAGGGGCTTTGCGCCGGATCGTCTGGAACGAAGGAAAGGCTAGCAGCATGCCGCTCTATGAGCATGTGTTCCTGGCACGCCAGGACATCTCCCAGGCGCAGGTTGATGCGCTCACCAAGGAATACAGCGAGGTCGTCACCGAGGGCGGCGGCAAGGTCGGCAAGACCGAATACTGGGGCGTCAAACCGCTCGCCTACAAGATCAAGAAGAACCGCAAGGCCCACTTCTCACTGATGAACCTTGACGCCCCGCCGGCCGCCGTCGCCGAGATGGAGCGGCGCATGCGGCTCTCTCCCGACGTCATTCGTTTCCTCACGATCAAGGTTGAGGCGCACGAGACCGACCCGTCGATCCAGATGCGCAAGAGCGACCGCGACGACCGCCGCGACGGCGACCGCGGCGGCTTCCGTGGCGGCGATCGCGGCGGCTTCCGCGGCGGCGGTGGCGGCGGGTTCCGTGGCGGCGATCGCGGCGGGTTCCGTGGCGATCGCGGCGGTGGCGGCGGGTTCCGCGGCGATCGCGAGGGCGGGGGGCCGCGCCGCGACCGCGAGAGTGGCGACGGCGATCGGCCGCGCGGACCGCGTCCGCCGAGAGATGCCGAGCCGACCCCAAGCGATACCGGCGAGAGGAGCTAAGCCGTGGCCGATACCCCCAGCGCCGCCCCACGGCGCCCGTTCCATCGCCGCCGCAAGACGTGCCCGTTCTCCGGCGATAACGCGCCCAAGATCGACTATAAGGACTCTCGGTTGCTCGGCCGCTACATGTCCGAGCGCGGCAAGATCGTGCCGAGCCGCATCACCGCGGTGTCGGCCAGCAAGCAGCGCGAGCTGGCCCGCGCCATCAAGCGGGCACGCTTCCTCGGCCTGCTGCCGTATTTGGTGGAGTAGATAAAAAGGGGAGTAGGGAATGGGGAGTAGGGAGTAGGGAAACGGCCGGACCGGCAGGTCCCAATTCCCTACTCCCCATTCCCTACTCCCATCTTCGGTGTCGAAGGGTTGGGACGGGGCTTGACCCGTCTCTAACCGCCACGGCGGGACAGCTACAGACATGCAACAGGGCTTGCTCATCGGCCTCGCCTCGGGCCTCGTCTCGGCGCTCCTGTTCTTCTCGGCCGCGCACGGCGGGCCGTGGCTCGGTCTCCTGCTCTTTCTGCTGACGCCGCTGCCGCCGCTGCTGGCCGGGCTCGGCTGGGGCTGGCTGCCCGCCGCCGCCGGCGCGCTGGCAGGCTCCATAGCCATGGCCGCCGTCGCTACCGTTCCCCTCGGCTTCGGCTATTTCCTGGCCGTCGGCCTGCCGGCCGCGGCCATCGCCTATCTCGCCTACCTCAGCCGCCCTTCCGATACCGCTCCCGATGGCCGCGAGTGGTACCCCGCGGGCCGCCTGCTGGCCGGGATGTCGCTCTATGCCGGCGCGCTCCCCGTGCTCGCCCTGCCGTGGATGGGCGGCAGCTTCGACGGGCTCAAGCCGCTGGCGGCCGAGATGGTGCGGGCGGCCTTCAAGCAGGCCGGCGACGCGCGCCTGCAGGCGCCCACGGAGGAGCAGGTGGGGGCGTTCGCCGACCTGGTTGTCGCGGTGGCGCCGAGCGCGCTTGCCGTCTACTGGCTCCTGATCGTGACACCCAACCTCTACCTGGCAGGGCGCATCGTCGGCGCCTCCGGCCACCTTGGCCGCGACTGGCCCGATCTGCCGGCGCTCAGCTACCCGGCCGGCTTCTCGCTCCTGCTCGGGCTCGCCCTGCTGGCGGCCGCCTTTGCGCCGGGGGCGCTCGGCATTGCCGGCACCAGCTTCACCGGAGCCTTGCTGTTCGCCCATCTCCTCGCCGGCCTTGCCCTCGTGCACTTCCTGGCGCGGCGGGGCGCGCGCTGGCTGCTCTGGGTTGTGTATGCCGGGCTGCTGCTGCCCGTGCTTGCGCCCTACGCCGCCGTTCTCGTCACCGCCGCCGGGCTGATCGAGCCCGCCCTCAAGCTGAAGCAGCGCCTCGGCGCCGCTCCCCCGCCAACCTGAACGCTTTTCGCAAGGAAACGGAGCATCCCCCATGCAGGTCATACTTCTGGAGCGCATCGGCCGCCTCGGCCAGATGGGCGAAGTCGTCACCGTCAAGGACGGCTACGCCCGCAACTTCCTGCTGCCGCAGAAGAAGGCGCTGCGCGCCACCGAGGAGAACCTCAAGCGCTTCGAATCGAACCGCACCCAGCTCGAGGCCCGCAACCTGGAGCTCAAGAAGGAGGCCGAGGCGGTGGCCGCCAAGCTCGACGGCCAGAGCTTCGTCGCCATCCGCCAGGCCGGCGACACCGGCCAGCTCTACGGCTCGGTGACCACCCGCGACATCGTCGAGACCGTCACCGCCGGCGGCTTCAGCATCGACCGCCGCCAGGTCGTGCTCGACAAGCCGATCAAGACGCTCGGCCTCCACGCCGTGCGCGTCGCCCTGCACCCCGAGGTGGTCGTCGGCGTCTCCCTCAACGTAGCCCGCACCGCCGACGAGGCCGAGCGTCAGTCCCGCGGCGAGGACGTGACCGTCATCAAGGAGGAGGGTGTGGAGCTGGAGACCTACAACCCCGATGCGGTATTCGAGGAGGAGGCCCAGGTGCCGGGCACCGGCGAGCAAC
The DNA here is from genome assembly GCA_044868325.1 of Hyphomicrobiaceae bacterium. GTDB lineage: Bacteria > Pseudomonadota > Alphaproteobacteria > Rhizobiales > Hyphomicrobiaceae > AWTP1-13. The sequence goes on along the minus strand of JBIOWI010000276.1, from coordinate 2,810 downwards.
CGCAGGAGCCCTCTGCGTAGGGCGGGCTGGGCCGAAGACCGTAACCCGCGCTGCCGTCGTATTGATCCTGCCGATCTCGGCTATACGCGCTTCGCGTCAAACCCACCTCTTTCCGCACAAGGCTGACCGGCGGCGGGTGCCTCTTGTGCCCGCCGTTGCCTCCTGCTCACAATGGGTTGAACGCCCAGCGAGAGCCGCGGTAACATGCGGCCGTCTATGCGGGGAGCAGGGCCGTGTTCGCGCTGCGCTTACTCCTTCGCCGCTTCGTGCGGCGCGGCCACCTGGGGGTCATCGACCACACCGGGCGACGGCACGATTTCGGCACCGCCGGCACCCATCCCAGCGCGACCGTGCGCCTGCACGACAAAACCCTCTACCGGCGCCTCACCGTCCACCCCACCCTGCATGTCGGCCGGGCCTACGTGGACGGTTCGCTGACCATCGAGGAAGGACAGCTTTCGGACTTCCTCGATCTTCTGCTCCTCAACGAGCAACTCTCATCGAAGGGGCGCGCCGGCAACGTGAAGCGCCGGCTCGACGAGGCGGCCCGACTCGCGGCGGTCGTCAACCTGCCCGGCCGGTCGCGGCGCAACGTGCACCACCACTACGATCACCCGGCCGATTTCTACCGCTGCTTCCTCGACGAGGACATGCAGTACTCCTGCGCCTACTTCGCCGCCGAGGGCGTCTCGCTGGAGGAAGCCCAGGAGGCCAAGAAGCGCCATATCGCTGCCAAGCTCGACATCCGCCCCGGCCATCGCGTGCTCGACATCGGCTGCGGCTTCGGCGGCACGGCGCTGTTCCTCGCCCGCAACTACGGCGTGCATGTCACCGGCATCACGCTCAGCACCGAGCAGCACAAGATCGCGCGCGAGCGGGCCGCCAAGCTGGGGCTCACCCGGCTCGTCGACTTCCGCCTGGAGGACTACCGGCGCGTGCACGGCGTGTTCGACCGCATCGTCTCAGTCGGCATGTTCGAGCACGTCGGCCGTCCGCACTACCGGCAGTTCTTCTCGCGTCTCGGCACGCTCCTCGCCGAGGACGGCGTGGCGCTGCTCCATACCATCGGGCGCTATCAGTCCCCCTCGCCCATCAATGTCTGGATACGGCAGAACATCTTCCCCGGCGCCTACCTGCCGAGCCTCTCGCAGCTGGCGCCGCTGCTTGAGAAGGAGGAGCTCGGGCTCACCGACTTCGAGAACCTGCGCCTGCACTACGCTGCAACACTCAACGAGTGGAACCGGCGCTTCCAGGCGAACCGCGAGCGCGTGCGCACCCTCAATCCGGCCGTCTACGACGAGCGCTTCTTCCGCATGTGGGAGTTCTATCTGCAATCGTGCGAGTCGGGCTTCCGCTACAGCGGCCTCACGGTCTTCCAGCTGCAACTTGCCAAGAGGATCGACGCCCTCCCCATCACGCGCGACTACATGCTGGCCGAGGAGCGCCGCCTGGCTGCGGAGGCCGCCGGAGGCAGCGGCACGCGCGCGGCGGGCGAATAGACCCCGAGTAGAGATTCGGCCTCGCGGAAGAGAAATCCGGCGCTGCCGCAGGTCGGTGTGCATTGTGGTGATGAGTCCACGCTGACCGGCGAATACCACCGCAGGGGAGTGGCGAGGGGAGGCGGAATCGGGCGAAGCCTCGCCTCATGACGAACACCGCTCCCGCCCGCCGCACCGCCTCGCAGGCTCTCAAGGACGCCGCCAGGGACCCCGCCTCGCTCGAGGCGCCGCACTTCCGGGCGGCGCCTCACAACCTGGAGGCCGAGCAGGCGCTGCTGGGCGCCATCCTCGTCAACAACGAGGCGCACGACCGCGTCTCCGGCTTCCTGGAGCCGGCCCACTTCTTCGATCCGTTGCATCAGCAGATCTACGAGACGGCCGCCAAGCTGATCGCCGCCGGCAAGCAGGCCACGCCCATCACGCTCAAGACCTTCTTCGAGAACGCCGAGCCGATCGGCTCGGGGCTCAGCGTGCCGGCTTATCTGGGGCAGCTGGCGGCCAACGCCACCACCATCATCAACGTGCGCGACTACGGCCGCACCGTCTACGACCTCGCCACCCGCCGCCAGCTGATCCTGATCGGCGAGGACATGGTGAACGCGGCCTACGACAGCCCCGTGGACTTCCCGCCCAAGGAGCAGATCGAGGAGGCCGAGACGCGGCTCTTCTCGCTGGCCGAGACCGGCAAGTACGGCCAGGGCTTCGCGAGCTTCCACAGCGCGCTGACGACGGCCATCGAGATGGCCAACAACGCCTACCAGCGCGACGGCGGTCTGTCCGGCATCTCCACGGGCTTGAGGGGGCTCGACAGCAAGCTCGGCGGGCTGCAGCCCTCAGACCTCGTCATCCTGGCCGGCCGCCCCTCCATGGGCAAGTCGTCGCTGGCCACCAACGTCGCCTTCAACATCGCCAAGGCGCGCATCCGCTCGCTGCAGGAGAAGCCGCACCTGCGGCCCGACGACCCCTCCCACGACGGTGCCGTGGTCGGCCTCTTCTCGCTGGAGATGTCGGCCGAGCAGCTCGCCACGCGCATCCTGTCGGAGCAGGCGGAGATCCCCTCGGAGAAGATCCGCCGCGGCCTGATCGACGAGGCCGAGTTCAAGCGGCTCGTGAAGGCCAGCGAGGACATGGCCACCCTGCCGTTGTTCATCGACCAGACCGGCGGCCTGTCGGTGGCCCAGCTCGCGGCCCGCGCGCGCAAGCTCAAGCGCCAGCAGAACCTGGGGCTCATCATCGTCGACTACCTGCAGCTCCTCACCGGCTCCATCAGGCGCGCCTCGGAGGGCCGCGTGCAGGAGGTATCGGAGATCA
>JBIOWI010000275.1:0-13097 GCA_044868325.1 Hyphomicrobiaceae bacterium | reverse complement strand
CCAGCGCAGTCGCACCGCCGTCTGCAGGCGCAGACGGCTCTCCCCTCCTTCCTTGCCAGTCCGTTCGAGCTGCGGCATGTGCGGGAAACCCGTGCTGGTTGGATGCTGGCCGAATTCGCGGGGCTCGGAGACGCCGGGCGGCCGCTCGCCTTGCCCCAGGCCCCAGTCTGCTCCAGATAGGACTACCACCACACCATATGAGAGGCCATGCAGAAGCCCGCACCGCAAGAAGAGAGGAGCGCCGCCCCGCCTGTCCAGGTGTGGGCCTTGCGTAAGGTTTACCGTGACGTGGTGGCCGTCGACTCCATCGATTTCAGCCTGCGCCGCGGCTCGGTCTCGGCTCTGCTCGGCGGCAACGGTGCCGGCAAGACCACGACCATCGCCATGCTGATGGGCCTCGTCACGCCCACCTCGGGCGAGGCCAGGGTGTTCGGCGCCGACATGGCGCAGGAGCGCTACAAGGTGCTGCACCGCATGAACTTCGAGAGCCCCTACGTGGATGTGCCCATGCGCCTCACCGTGCGGCAGAACCTCGAGGTGTTCGGCGGGCTCTACGGCGTGCGCGCGCTCGCGCGGCGCATCGGCGAGATTGCGGAGGAGCTGAGGCTCGGCGACCTGCTGGACCGTCCCTACGGCAGGCTCTCGGCGGGACAGAAGACCCGCGTGAGCCTCGCCAAGGCGCTTCTCAACCGGCCCGAGCTGCTGCTGCTCGACGAGCCGACCGCCTCGCTCGACCCCGACACCGCCGATTGGGTGCGCACCAGGCTGGAGGACTACTGCCGGGAGCGTGCGGCTACGGTCGTGCTCGCCTCGCACAACATGGCGGAGGTGGAGCGTCTCGCCGACCGGGTGATCATGCTGGAGAAGGGCCGCATCGTGGCCGACGCCACCCCGCAGGAGCTGATCGCCCGCTTCGGACGGGCCAACCTGGAGGAGACGTTCCTGGCCATCGCGCGCCGCGGCGCCGAGGAGGCGGAGTTCCGCCGATGAGCACGGGCGCGCATGCAACCTTGCGCGAGCAGGCCGGCCTTGCCGCCTCGGCGCGGCGCGTCTCGGCCATGGTGCTGCGGCACTGGTACGTGATCCGCTCGTCCTGGCCGCGCACCGCGGAGCTCGTCTACTGGCCGCTGGTGCAGATGCTCACCTGGGGCTTCCTGCAGTCCTATCTGGCACAGGCCACGAGCCTCGCGGGCCGGGCGGCGGGGCTCTTCATCGGCGGTGTCCTGCTATGGGACATCCTGGTGCGGGGCCAGCTCGGCTTCTCCATCGCCTTCCTGGAGGAGCTGTGGTCGCGCAACCTCGGCCACCTGATGATGAGCCCGCTGCGGCCGGCCGAGCTGATCGCCTCGCTGATCGTCGTCAGCTTCGTCAAGCTGATGGTGGCGATGGTGCCGGTCGCATTCATGGCCTACTGGTTCTTCGGCTTCAACCTGCTCGGCCTCGGCGTGGCGTTCGCGGCGCTGTTCGCCAACCTCATCGTCATGAGCTGGTCGATGGGCCTCGTGTCGGCCGGCGTCGTCTTGCGCTGGGGCCTGGGGGCCGAGAACTTCGCCTGGCTGGTGGCCTTCGTGCTCCTGCCGCTGTGCTGCGTGTACTATCCCGTGGCAACCCTGCCCGCTTGGCTGCAGCCCGTCGCCCTGGCGCTCCCGCCCACCTACGTATTCGAGGGGCTCAGGGCGCTGGTGCTCAACCACACCTTCGAGGCCGGCACCATGATCAAGGCGCTGCTGCTCAACCTCGCCTACTTCGCCCTCGGCGCGGGTGCGTTCGCCTTCTTCCTGCGCCAGGCCCGCGCCAGCGGCTCGCTGGTGCAGATGGGGGAGTAGGTTGCGTTAGCGCGAAGCGCGTAACGCAACATCGCAAGACGTTGCCATGCCATGTTGCGTTACGGCCCTTCGGGCCTGACGCAACCTACGACCCAAGAGCTGAGGATGACCGCCGCGCGCATCAGGCTCGCCATTCTGGCCGTTGCCGGCTTCGCTGCCGGCGCGCTGGCGGCGCTTGCCGTCCTTCCGCAGGCGCGCGAGCGGCTGCTCGCCGTCCCTGCTCCCGCCGTGAAGACCTCGGGCCGGGCGCTCATCGGCGGCCCGTTCGCGCTGACCGACCACGACGGCAGGCGCATCACCGACGCGGCCTTCCGCGGCCGCTTCATGCTGGTCGTGTTCGGGGCGACCTCGAGCCCGGATGTCGTCCCCTCCGCCCTGCAGGTGCTCTCTACGGCGCTCGACAAGCTCGGCCCGCGGGCGGCCCGCTTCGTGCCGGTCCTCGTCACCGTCGCGCCCGAGAGCGATACGCCCGAGCGGCTCAAGGCCTATGTGGCACGCTTCCATCCGCGCCTCGTGGGGCTCACCGGCACGCCCGCCGAGATCGCGCAGGTGCTCGCCGCCTATCGCATCCGCGGCGTGCGCAGGGCGGAGGACTCCAGCGCGCCCGCGGGCACCGCTCCCGCCCCCGTGCCTCTCATCTACGTCATGGACGCCGACGGAGGCTTCCGCACGGTCCTCAACTTCGCCGCCGGCGCCGATGCGATCGCCGCAAGCCTGGCCCGGATGGTGTCAGCCCCTTCGGGTCGGACACCGTAGCGCCAACGCGGGTCGCGCGATGGTATCGGACGTTAAGGATCCGATACAGGTGCGGTCCCGGTGTGGCCGCAAAGCCGCGCCCCTGTTGACTTCGCGCCGCATTCAAGGTGCCATCTGCAGGCTTGAACGGAGCTGGGGGAGAACCTGGTGCTTTATGACTGGTACGAACTGGGGCGCGCAGCCTTGCGCCCCGCCCGCATGGCCGCGCGGTCGTGGCGGATGTTCTTCAATCCGATGAACCCCTGGACGCACACGCCCGTCGGCCGCAATACGCTGGCCGCCTGCGAGGTGTTCGAGCGCGTCACCCGGCAATACGGCAAGCCCGCCTTCGGGCTCACTCATACCATCGTCGACCGCGCCGCCGTCCGCGTTACCGAGGAGGTGGTGTGGGAGCATCCCTTCTGCCGCCTCATCCACTTCAAGCGCGACATCGATCCCCGCCGCGCCGCCGCCGACCCGCGGCTGCTGCTGGTGGCCCCCATGTCCGGCCACTTCGCCACGCTGTTGCGGGGCACGGTGGAGACGTTCCTGCCCGACCACGAGGTCTACATCACCGACTGGCAGGATGCCCGCAGCGTGCCGCTCTCCGAGGGGCGGTTCGACCTCGACGACTACATCGACGCCATGACGGACATCTTCCGTTACCTGGCCGGAGACGTTCACGTCTTCGCCGTCTGCCAGCCCTCGGTGCCGGTGCTGGCGGCAGCTGCCCTCATGGAGGCCGACGGCGACCCGAGCGTGCCGCTGTCGCTCATCCTCGCCGGCGGCCCCATCGATACGCGCATCAACCCGACGGTGGTCAACACCCTGGCTGTCGAGCGCGGCACCGACTGGTTCCGCCGCAATGTCATCACCACGGTGCCCTGGCACCGGCCGGGCCGCGGGCGCAAGGTCTATCCGGGTTTCCTGCAGCTCTCCGGCTTCATGACCATGAACCTCGACCGCCACATGCAGGCGCACAAGGACATGTTCCTGCATCTCGTGCGCGGCGACGGCGACTCGGCCGAGAAGCACCGTGCCTTCTACGACGAGTACCTGGCGGTGATGGACCTCACCGCGGAGTTCTATCTCCAGACCGTGGATACCGCGTTCGTGCGGCACATGATGCCGCGCGGGCTGATGACCCACCGGGGGCGCCCTGTCGATCTCGCGGTCGTTCGGCGCCCCGCATTGATGACTGTGGAAGGCGAGAAGGACGACATCACCGGCACCGGCCAGTGCCGTGCCGCGCACGCGCTGTGCACAGGCATCCCCGCCGACCGCAAGATGCACTTCGAATGCCCGCGCGTCGGCCATTACGGCATCTTCAACGGCCAGCGCTTCCGTTCCGAGATCGCGCCGCGCATGGCGCAGTTCATCCGCGCGCACGATCCGTGTGCGGCCAACGACCTGTCGATCGCCCAGCTGGAGCACATGGCCGCGATGCCCGAGCGCGGACGCCGCGCGCACGAGCTGGAGGCGCTGGCGTTCAGCTTTCCCCGTTATGCGTGATGCGACAGTTGCCCCCAATCCTGTCGCGATCGCGCCACACGATCGTCATCTCTCTTAAGCAAGGCTTGAACGCTGCCGACTGTCTTGTACAAATTTTGCTATGGCGGCAGTGTGATGCTGCGCGAGCGCGGCGCGCAGCGGTCATGACGGGTGCGGGCGGAGTAGCGACCCGCAGGAGGGTAAGCGAAGCCGATGGGCAGAGGGCGGAGTAGCTCCTTCAGGAGCACGCTTGAGCTTGAAGCGCTCGGTGCGCCGATCGAGGTGCGCCGCCACGCGGCAGCACGGCGGCTGACGCTCAGGGTGAGCAAGACGAAGCGTGCGGTCCTCGTCACGGTCCCTGCCCAGTGCCGCATGGAGGAGGCGAGCCGGTTCGTCGAGAGCAATCTCGACTGGGTGCGCGAGTGCCTCGGCGCCGTGCCCGCGCCGGTCCCCTTCGCCGACGGTGCCAGGGTCCCGTTGCGCGGTCGCATGCATCGCCTGTGCTTCTCCGGGGCGACGCGGGCGAGATCGGTGGTGGAGACTTATGCCGAGGCCGGCGCCTTGCCCCGGCTCGTGGTCTCGGGACGGCTGGAGCACGCCTCGCGCCGGCTGAAGGACTGGCTGGTGGAGCAGGCTCGCGCCGATCTGGATGCTTCCGTCACATGCCACAGCCGGACGCTGGGTGTGAAAGCGCGCAGCATCAGCCTGCGCGATCAGACCAGCCGCTGGGGCTCCTGCACCGCGGGCGGCCTTCTGTCCTTTTCCTGGCGACTGATCCTGGCGCCCACCCATGTGCTGGACTACGTGGCCGCCCACGAGGTCGCGCATCTCATAGAGATGAATCACGGTCCCCGCTTCTGGAAGCACGTGGCGCGCTGCATGCCTCGCCTGGAGGAGGCCAAGCGCTGGCTGCGCAGCCACGGCGCCGATCTGCACCGGTACGGCGCCACGCCCTGATCGGGCGGCAGTCGGGCGTCGGCAGTCTGCGATCGGTGCCGACGCGCTCGCCTGTTACGACTGCCGACACCCGACTGCCGGATCTTGCCTACTCCAGCACCGCCTGGAGCCGGTCGTAGTACCTCTTCACGAGCTCGACGTTGTCGGGAAACTGGATGGGCCTGGCGCTCTTGAGGGCTGCGGTCAGCTCCTGAAGGGTCTGTTTCCGCTCTGCCTCCGGCATCGACGTGTCGGCCGTAACCTCGTCGATGCGCCGCTTGATCAGGACTGGGGGCTCGCTGAACGCCCGCGTCGCCGGATCGATAGCGTTCATCAGGAGGAGGATGTTGGCCTCGACGTCGTCGATCTCGTCGAGGCTGGCAAAGCCGTGCTCCTTGGCCATCGCCTCGAACTCGGCCTCGGCCCTGACCGTGGCCATCCTCTTCTGGGCCGCAATGAAGCCCTCCACCTGCCTCTCGGTCAGCCTGATCTGCCTGGTCGGGGCCTGCGCCTCGGCCGGTACGAGGCCGCTCGCGGCGTGCAGCACCGCAGCGGCCACCACAATTGCCCCCAGCAGACGAAAAACCGCGTGCATCCGCATCTGACCTCACTCATCGCCCGCAATCGGCGCCGGCTCGAGCCTCCAAGATCGGGCGCGGGCCGCCGCGCAGGCGGCGGACGTTGCATCGGCGCCGTGGCTGGACCAAGGCCGCACCAAGGCAGCACGCGGGAGCGACGCCAATTCACAAACTGTTGTGGGGGGCAAACGGAGGGCGCAGTGCTGCGAAGCGGCACCGCGCCGATGCCCTCTCTTTGGGGCGAGGTCGTTGGCGAAATGAGCCGGCTCGGTGCAATCGCTCTTCGCACGACTGCGCCTTACAAAGTCTCCTCCTATCTCTTCGTCTTGCCATCCGAGACGATGGAGAACACCTCCACCTTGCGCTCGGCCACCAGCTCGCTGATGACGGGGCGGAAGTCCTTGAAGTGCAGGCTGTCCTGGTGCGCCTTGATGGCGGCGTCGTCCTTGTAGACCTCCAGCATCACGAATCGCTCCGGGCTCTTGGGATCCTGGGCCACGTCGAACTGCAGGCAGCCCGGCTCGCTGGCCAGGCAGCGCTGGGCCTGGGCCGTCATCGCCTCCTTGAACTTCGCTTCCATGCCGGGCTTGGCGGTGAGGTAAGCGATGATGGCTCGCATTTGTTGCTGTCTCCCCAGAAAGTCTGCCGGTCTTGCCTGTGCCGGCCGTGCCACCCTGGCACGAAGTGCGTGCGGCGTCAGCCTGTTATGGCTTGTGCCGGTCGAGATTTTCGGCCAAATTCCTGCCCACCTTGGCCCCGATCCTGCAAGATTGGGGTGGTGGGAAACGGGGCAAATCAGTGGCTGACAACGGCGTGCTTATCGTCACGGAGGACACGGTCATCCGTGGCGTTCGTGAACTGCGCAACTGTCGTCAACTCGAGGTGTTCGGCTACCTTGAGGGCGACGTGGCGGCAAAGTCGGTTCTGGTGCATCCCAACGGCCGGCTGTTCGGAAAGGTCAAGTCCGACAACGCCGAGATCCACGGGACGCTGCAGGGCGATGTGGTGGTCAAGAACCTCATCGACATCCGCAGCGGGGGCGATGTCAGCGGCAATATCCGCTACGGCAAGCTGGCGCTGGAGGTGGGCGGCAACCTGAGCGCCGAGGTGAAGAACGTCCCCCCCACCATTGCCGGCGACATGCAGATCGAGGTCTCGAAGGGTGGCTCGGTGCCCATCACCCTGCACGATCTCAACGCTCTCGATCCGGACGACAGCTCCACGGACCTGAGATTCACAATCTCGAACGTTCGCAACGGCTACCTGGCCCACGCGAGCGCTCCGCGCAAGGCGGTGACCTCGTTCACCCAGGCCGACATCGAGGGTGGCCAGGTCAGCTTCGTGCACGACGGCCGCAGCGCCAGCCCCGCAAGCTTCGACATCGTGGTCGCCGACCGCAGCGGCGGCACCTCCGGCGCGCCGCAGACGGTGAGGGTGGCGATCCGGGGGTAACCCCCTGTTGCACAAGCCCTGGCGGCAAGGCGGGCCAAGCTGCCTGATACCGGCTCGGCTCGCGTCGGGCGACGCCGGATGCAGAAGCGCCGTGAACCAACGCGCGAGACCGGCGTTTAGTGCACATGACGCCGACTTCAACTTGGCCTCGCAATCGATTGCTCCTGGCACTTCCTCCGCGCAATCTCAATCAGCTCCTGCCGAAGTTGGAATACATCGAGTGGCAACGGCAGCAAATCCTGATCGATGCGGACGGGGCGCTCGACAGCATATTCTTTCCCGATAGTGGCGTGGTCTCCGTCGTCGCGGTGTACCCGGACGGCAGTATCATAGAGATGGCGACAATCGGTCGCGAAGGGAGCACCGGATTTCAAGCGGTCTTCGGTGCCAAGACGTCCTCGGCGCGACTGATGGTGCAACTGTCCGGAACGGGCGCAGCGATTTCACGCCTAGCCTTCGTGCAGGCCATAGAGGCCATGCCCGCATTCCGAAATCTCATGCTGGCGCACGTTCACGCCTTGCTGGAGCAGGTGATGGTCTCCGCCGCGTGCAACGGTGCACATAGCCTGAAGCAGCGGTTAGCGCGCTGGCTCCTCATGATGCATGACCGATATGACAGCGATGTGTTGCCGCTTACGCAAGACCTCCTGGCCGAGATGTTGGGTGTGCACCGCCCGACCATCACCAATGTGGCGCGTGCGCTTCAAGGCAACGGTCTGATCGCGTGCGGCCGTGGCAAGGTCACGATTCGCGACCGGGCCGGCCTGATGCGCGCTTCGTGCGAATGCTATCGTGTGGTCCGTGCGCGCATCGCGCACCACCTTCCAAGGACTTATGCCGAATAGCGACCGTTGGTCATATACATGACCGACACGACCTTACGCGCAATGCAACATTGGCCGACATTCTGGGATTTGCCAGGGTGGGGGCCTATGAAAGCTCGCGAACTCTTTAGCGGCGCATCGTATGCACCGGATCAGCTCCGAGTGATCTTCGAGGCATTCGATCAGGCGTGGGCCGCTATTGCGGCTGACATCGGCGATGATCCTGCGGCCGTTGAGGTCGCCCGGCTTAGGCTCGCAAATCTGATCTTGAGCTTGGCCCACGACGGCAGCCTGGACAACGCTGAGCGGCTCAAGGATGCCGCGCTCCGGCTTCTGCCGAGTTCGCGCCGACGATAGGGGAAGGGGACTACCAGTTTGGGTTAGGCCCGAAGGACCGTAACCCAACATTTTTCTACCGCCAAAGTTGGGTTACGCCGCTTCGCGGCAAACCTACGCAGCCTCCGGCAGCGGCACGCCCGCCGCAGAGAACGCCGCCTGCTGCCGCCCAGCCACCTCGTCCAGCACGAACCCCTCGATGGTCTCGTTGAACATGTCGTGCCAGTTCAGCCTGGCCGCCAGGTGCAGGAACACGCCGCCCAGCCCGATGGCGGCGCGGTCCATGAAGACGAACTCGCGCGGCACCTTCACGGGTCCCTTCTCCTGCAGCTGCTTGTGCACGGTGAAGGCCTCCTTGCGGCCGTACTGGCCGGGCGTGGTGCCTTCCGCGATCTCGCGCTCGCGGTTGTCGAGCAGAGGCCCGTAGATGAACCGCGCCCAGATGTTCAGGGTCTCGATCAGCTCCTTGGAGAGGCCCTTGAAGCCCCAGGTCTCGTAGGCGTGCACCACCAGCTCCGGCTTTCCCCGCAGCAGCCCCGTGTAGAGGTCGATCACGCCCTGCACGAACGGCGGCCGGAAGCTGCGGATGCAGCCGTAGTCGAGCAGGTTGATGCCGGCCGGGCGGCTCTGCTCCTCGAAGATCGTATAGTTGCCGAGATGCGGATCGCCGTGGATCACGCCGTAGTGGGAGAACGGGAACCACCACGCCTTGAAAAGGGCCCTGGCAATCGCATTGCGCGCCTCCAGCGGCGCGCCCTTGTAGTCGAGCAGCCGCCGGCCATCGAGCCAGGTCATGGTGAGCAGCCGCCTGGTCGACAGCTCGCGTCTCCATTCGGGCACACGGATGATCGGCTCGTCCTTGAAGATCAGCGCATAGAGCGCCATGTGGCGCGCTTCCAGCTCGTAGTTCAGCTCCTCGCGCAGCCGCGCCGAGACCTCCTTCAGAATCTCGGCGGTCTCGATCGCCGGGTTCATGCGGGCGTGCAGGGCGAACACCACCTTGAGCTGGTTGAGGTCCGCCTCCACGGCCGACTGCATGTCGGGATACTGCAGCTTGCAGGCCAACGGCGCACCGTCGTGGCCCACCGCGCGGTGCACCTGCCCCAGCGAGGCCGACGCGGCAGGTTGCTGCTCGAAGCTCATGAACCGCTGCGCCCAGTCCGCCCCCAGCTCCGCCTGCATGCGCCGGCGCACGAACGCCGGCCCCATGGGCGGCGCCTGCGACTGCAGCTGGGAGAGGGCTTGCGCATACTCGGCCGGCAGCGCCTCGGGGATGGTGGCCAGCATCTGCGCCACCTTCATGATCGGCCCCTTGAGGCCGCCCAGGGCCGCGGCCAGCGCCGCCGCGTTGGCCGCATCGTCGCCCTCGCGGCCGAACAGCCGCTGCCCGGCCACACGGGCCGCCACGGCTCCCACATTGGTGCCGACGCGCACGTAGCGCGCAGCGCGGGCTGAGAGGCGGTTCTCTTCCTCGTCCCGGCGGTCGTTCAAGGCTCTGCCCTCCTGACCCTTGGCAATATTGGATCGCAACCCTGCCGCGTCCAGAGGACAAGATGCGCACATGAGAGACGCGCGCTACCCTGGCCGGCCGACCCAAACAAGAATTCATGCCGGGGCTGGGACGCCAGGAGCCATGCAGGAACGCCACGCGCCACGCGACTCCTCGACAGTCGCCAGCTTCCTGCGCCACCCGGCCACCGCTGCCATCGTCAGCCTCGGCTTCACCCAGATCGTCTCCTGGGGCACCACGCTCTACGCCCTGGGCGTGCTCGCCAAGCCCATTGTCGCCGAGACCGGCTGGAGCCAGAGCCTCGTGTTCGGGGGGCTCACGGTGGGCCTGCTGGTTTCGGGCGCCGTCTCGGCCAGCGTCGGACGCCTCCTCGACCGCCGCGGCGGCCGCCTCGCCATGTCGGCCGGCTCGGTGCTCAACGCCATCGGGCTCGTGCTCCTGTCGCAGGTGCGCGACCCCTACAACTATCTGGCGGTGTGGGCTTTCCTTGGCCTCGCCATGCGGCTCACGCTCTACGATGCGGCGTTCGCCGCCCTGGTGCAAGTGACGCCCTCGCGCGGGCGCCGTGCCATCTCGTATCTGACCTTGTTTGGCGGGCTTGCCTCCACGGTGTTCTGGCCGATCGGCCACGCCCTCAACGGCGCCTACGGGTGGCGCACGACACTCCTCATTTTCGCAGCCATCAACCTCATGGCGTGCCTGCCGCTGCACTGGCTCGGGCTCGCCCGGCGCGAGAGCCCGGAGCAGGCGGCGCATGCGCTCAGGACAAGCGACCAGAAGAGCGTACCCGAGCGTCAACTCGAAGGTTCCACGCGCACTCTCGCCATGGTCTTGTTCGGAGTTGTCGCAGCGGCCAGCGCCGTCGTGATCGGGGCGCTGGCGGTGCACCTGGTGCCGATCCTGGAGGCGTCGGGGCTCGGCGGAGCCGGGGCCGCGGTCTTCATCGCCTCCCTCAAAGGTGTGGCCCAGGTCGGCGGGCGCATCTGGGACCTCACGCTGGCGCGCAAGTGGCACCCTCTGGATGTCGGCCGCGTATCGGTCGCGTTGATCCCCCTCTCGTTTGCGGTGCTCCTGCTGGGCGGCGCCAATTTCTGGATGGCGCTGGCCTTCACGCTGCTGTTCGGCGTGTCGAACGGCTTGGTCACCATCGTGCGCGGCGCGGTGCCGCTGGCGCTGTTCGGCGCCAAGGGCTACGGCGAGATCCTGGGCATCCTCGCTACCCCCTATCTGGTCCTGGCCGCCGTCTCGCCAGCTGCCTTCGCGCTGGTTGTCGAGCGCTGGGGCTACGGGGTCGGGGAGGCGATCCTGCTCGGCGCCGGTCTCGTCTCGGTGCTCGGCATGGAGCTCTTGACGCGCTGGTATCGCCGCCGCCCGGCGTGAGGGGCTTCGCGGTCGGGCTGGCCAGCCCCTGCATTGAGTGCTACGGCAACTGAATAGTGCGCCGAGTCTGGCTTCCGGCCGGCGAGGGATTCTGTGCGGACAGGCCCCCTTCTGAGCAGGCTATGGGCGACCGAGGAGAGACAACTGAGCGCGCAGCGCAGGGCAAGGCGCGCGCCGTACCGCCGCCCGGCAGTGCCGCGGCTCGCCTGCGGCTGGCGCTGCTGGCCGTGGCACTGGTGCTGCCCACGGTGAGCCTGGTGCTGCTCGGCTCGCTTTGGCTGTGGCAGCACGGCTACGTTCTCTACTGGGCGCTCGGCACCTGCATCGCCGTTGCCGGCGCCTATCTCCTGGAGCGCCGGCTGATGGTGCCGCTGTCCCCCGACGCGGTCCGGGAGCTGCAGGGCCGCCAGGAGCCCGGCGATCCGGGCTGGACCCCGCGCCAGGAGGAGGCGTGGGCCGACGTCCAGTCGCTCGCCGCCAAGGCCCCCGCCGACCGCATGACGAGCCGCGACGGGGTGCTGAACCTGGGCCTGGAGACGGTCGAGCTGGTGGCAAAGCGGCTGCATCCGGAGCGCGACGATCCGCTCCTGCAGTTCACGGTGCCCGAGGCGCTGGCCCTGATCGAGCGCACCAGCGACGGCCTTCGCAACTTCATCCTCACCACGTTTCCGCTGGGCGACCGTATCACGGTGGCGCAGCTCATGTGGCTCTACCGCTGGCGCGGCGCCGCCAACTTGGCTGAGAAAGGCTACCAGCTCTGGCGCGTGGTGCGCATGCTCAACCCGCTGGCGGCGGCCACCACGGAGCTGCGCGAGCGCTTCACGCGCCAGATGTACGAGATGGGGCGGGAGCACCTCGCCGGCCGCGTGGCCCGCGCCTATGTGCGGGAGGTGGGACGCGCCGCCATCGACCTCTACGGCGGCAACCTGCGCGTCACCCGGGAGCAGCTGAGCGCCCATGTCTCGGAGGTCACGCGCCGGGATATCGCGGCGCTCGAGAGCCGCACGGCGGAGCCCATCCGCATCCTGGTGGCCGGGCAGACGGGCGCCGGCAAGTCGAGCCTGGTCAACACGCTGGCCGGCGCTGTGGAGGCGGTGGTGGACACCGTGCCGGCGACCAAGTCGTTCACCACCTACAAGCTGACGCATGAGGGCCTGCCGGCGGCGCTCATCGTCGACAGCCCCGGCCTGGGCAACCCGAAGGGCATCGCGCCGCTGGTCGATGCTGCGGACCACTGCGACATGGTGCTGTGGATCGTGGCCGCAACCCGCCCAGCCCGCGACCGCGACCGTGCGGCGCTGAAAGCGATCCGCGAGCGTTTCGCCGGCCAGCCCAACCGGCGCCGGCCGCCGATGCTGCTGGTGCTCACCCACATCGACGCGCTGCGCCCGTTCCAGGACTGGGCGCCCCCCTACGACCTGGAGGCCGGCACGCGGGAGAAGGCGAGGTCGATCCGCGCCGCCGCCGAGGAGCTGGGGTTTGCCCGGGACGAGGTGGTGCCGGTGCGCACCGACAGCGCGGTCACCGCCTACAACGTCGACGCCCTTTGGGCCAGGATGATCGCGCTGGTGCCCGATGCGGAGCGCGCGCGGCTCCTGCGCGTGCTCAGCGACGTGCGCAGCGCCTCGGGCTGGGGCTCCGTGTGGACCCAGGCCGTCAACGCCGGCCGCGTCCTACGTAGCACGCTCACCAGACGCGGCGACCAGACGAAGCCGTAGCCGCAGTCGTGTGAAGAGAGGATTGGGTTGGGAGTGGCCCCGGTTGGGCCAAACCGGGGCCACTCCTTCGGAGAGCGGGGTACCATGGCACGCTGCAGGCGCCCCTGACGCCCCACCCAGGCTCACCAACGCGCGAGACGGCAATGGGTTCCATCGGTTGGCATCCTGAAGCTCCGGGCGCGGCTAGGCCGAAGTTCCCGGGAGCCGGTGACGATTTTCCTTGCGCTTCAACCGGTTGGGGTTGAAGCGGGGCGGGCGGCACTGGCTACACGGCGATGGCGGCGACGAGGTCGAGGGCCTGTTGCTGCTTG
>JBIOWI010000274.1:0-11753 GCA_044868325.1 Hyphomicrobiaceae bacterium | reverse complement strand
GCGCCCACCGCCTCGCACAGCTCGGCGAAGTCCTTGATGGTGCACAGGTGCACGTTGGGCGTCACGTACCAGGCCTCGGGCAGGTTCTCCGTCACCGGCATGCGGCCCGTGAAGAGCAGGCGCGCGCGCACCTGCCAGTGCCCGAAGTTGGGGAACGAGACGATGGCGTAGCGGCCGATGCGCAGGAGCTGCTCCAGCACCTCCTTGGGCCGCAGGGTCGCCTGGATGGTCAGGCTCAGGATGGCGTAGTCGAAAGCGTCGTCGGGATAGTCGGCAAGGTCGCCGTCGGCATCGCCCTGGATCACCGAGAGGCCGCGCGCCACGCAGGCGTTGACGCGCTCGCGCGACACCTCGATGCCGCGCCCGTCCACCGTCTTGGTGTCGGCCAGGAGCTGCAGGAGCGAGCCGTCGCCGCAGCCCACGTCGAGCACGCGCGAGCCCTTCGCCACCATCTCGGCGATCAGCAGATGGTCGGCGCGGTAGACGGGTGGCCTGCCGGGCGCCAGCATCAGGCGCTCCCAGAGGGCTGCGAGGGGGGTTGCGGGGCGGGCTGCGTGGCGCGCGGCCGGCCGGCCGGCAGGCCCCGCTTGCGCGCCGCCGCGTTGATGAAGCCGCGTACGGTGGCGAACAGCTCCGGCTCGTCGAGCAGGAAGGCGTCGTGGCCCTTGTCGGACTCGATCTCCACGAAGCTCACGTTGGCGGCCACGGCATTGAGCGCCTGCACGATCTCGCGGCTCTCGCGGGTGGGATAGAGCCAGTCGGAGGTGAACGACACCACGCAGAAGCGCGTCTGCGTGCCGCGGAAGGCGTTGGCCAGCACGTCGCCGTAGTCGGCGGCGAGGTCGAAGTAGTCCATCGCCCGCGTGATGTAGAGGTAGCTGTTGGCGTCGAAGCGGTCCACGAAGGTGGAGCCCTGATGGCGCAGATAGCTCTCCACCTGGAAGTCGGCGTTGAAGGAGAAGCTCTTGGCGTCGAGGTCCTGCAGGGAGCGCCCGAACTTCCTCTGCAGGGCCTCCTCGGAGAGGTACGTGATGTGCGCGGCCATGCGTGCCACGGCGAGGCCGTTGCGCGGCTCCTGGCCGAGTTCCAGATAGCGCCCGCCCGCCCAGTTCGGATCGGCCATCACCGCCTGCCGGCCCACCTCGTGGAAGGCGATGTTCTGGGAGGAGTGCCAGGCCGCGGCGGCGATGGGCACCGCGGCGAAGACGCGCTCCTTGTAGCGCGCCGCCCACTGCAGCACCTGCATGCCCCCCATGGAGCCGCCGATCACGCAGAACAGCGTATCGATCCCGAGCTGATCGATGAGCGGCACCTGCGCGTCCACCATGTCGCCGATGGTGATGACGGGGAAATCCACGCCCCACGGCTTGCCGGTCTTGGGGTCGATGCTGGCAGGCCCGGTCGAGCCCATGCAGCCGCCGAGGATGTTGGGACAGATGACGAAGAACCGATCCGTGTCGATGGGTTTGCCGGGGCCGACCATGGTCTCCCACCAGCCTGGCTTGCCGGTGACGGGGTGGCAGCTCGCCACGTACTGGTCGCCGGTGAGGGCGTGCGGCGCCAGGATGGCATTCGATTTGTCGGCGTTGAGGGTGCCGTAGGTCTTGTAGGCGATGCGGTAGGGCGCAAGCTCCCGGCCGGAGGCGAGACGCAGCGGCCGGCTCTCGGGGACGTCGAGATAGTCGCTGCTGGGGCACGTGGCCTGCAACGCGCGCGCATCGGTTGCCGTCGGGAGGTCCTGGATGTCCGCTGTGTCCATGAGCGCCGTCAACTGCTTCGCGGCGCACCAATTCTGCGCCGGGAAGTAGCTAGGCCCTTGCCACCGAATGTCAAGTAGCCGGGCTCCGACCGGCGGCCACGCGGCGCAGCTTCCCACCGCTCGGTCCGCGGTGGGAGGGCGCTTTGGGATGGACGCCACACGGCTCCGCTGCAGGTCCACCGGCTGTTTGGATTGCAAGACGTTGTGTTGCCCTGATGAGCGGGTCGGCGCGCGTGCTCAGGACGAGAGAGGAAAGATTGTGCGCGGGTCCTAGGAAAAGGCGCCTGGCACAATGAGCCGGATCAGGCTGATCGTAAAGTTGTCGCCTGCAAGCGCATAGAGCGCCGCTTCGAGAGCCACCACCAAGCCAAGCGCCGGCAGGAAGCCCCGAAAGCGCATGGTGAAGAGATAACCGAGGATCATGGCGAGGATATCGCCGACCGAGTTGACGATGGTATCGCCGGCATAGCCGGCATATGCGCGGTTCTGACGATAGCGGTTGATGACGAGCTCCGAGTTCTCGAAGATCTCCCAGACGGCCTCGATCCCCACTGCGAGCACAAAGAGCAGGCCCGCCGGCAGCGTCCACTTGAGCCCCTTCTTGAAGATCAGCCACAGCAGCAGGAAGTAGACGGGGCCATGCACAACGTGCGTGAACGAGTAGACGTCGGTGAAGTGCAGCGATTGCCCCGGACCGCTGCGAACGCCGTACCAGAGCAGGGTGCCGCCCTTGGGAAAGGGCGTTCTCCCCATGACGTAGAGAATGGCGACGGTGACTGCAACGATCGCAGCGGCGAGAAGCGCCCAGAGCACCCAATTGGTGGACTGCGTGCTGCTCCCGTTCTGAGGTGCAGGCATTTATTCCTCCCCTTCCAGTATCAATGCGTCTACGAATGCACTCGGTGCTCTCCTGAGCGAGCTCGTTTCCACCAGCCGTAGCGTTTGTCGACGTTGGCCGCAAGCCAGCGTCAGAGCCGACACGTCACGCAGCCCCCGGCAGGTTCGGTCAAGCGAAGCGCAGACCCAACACAGTCCTGCACGCCGGTGTTGGGTCTTCGACTTCGCCTCGACCCAACCTACGCCCGACCGAGCGCATCCGCGGCACCCTCGAACAGCTCCTCCACCGTGAACGCGCGGGGGATGATGTGCTGCTCCACCGAGTACTGCACCATCAGCTCCAGGGCCTTGCGGTTCGCACCCACCCCGTACGGGAAGAAGTCGATGCCGTCCGCGGCGGGCGGGACGAGCGCCTTGCTCTCCTGCAGCATCCGGTAGATCTCGCGCACCACGTCGGGACGGGTGTCTGCTAGCGCCTTGGAGACGACGAAGTAGTGGTTGGTGGGCACGGTGCCGTATTTCGCCACCCAGGCCCTGGCCTGCTCGCTCGGGTTGGGGAGGAGATGGCGGATGTTGGGATGGTCCTTGGTGAGGTCGGCGGCAGGGATCAGTGCGTCCACGTCGCCGTCGAGGAGCATGCGGTCGAGCGGCTTGGCGCCGGGAGCGGGGCGCTCGACGTTGGCCGGATCGCGATACTCGGCGAGGTGAGCGTCGTCGGTGCAGACCCAATGCAGGCGGTTGAGATCGACGCCGTGCTCGTGCGCAAGGATGCCCCGCACCCAGATGCCGGTGGTCTGCGTGTAGGAGCGCACGGCGATGCGGCGGCCTTCCAGGTCCTTCGGCGCAACCTCGCCCCGCGACACATTGTAGACGATGGTGTGATGCTGGAAGCGCGCCATCATCACGGCCGGCAGCAGCACGAGCGGTTTGTTATAGACCTTGGCCTGCAGGAAGCTGCCGATGGCCAGCTCGCCCGCATCGTAGGCACCGTCGCGGATCATCGGCTTGAACCCCTGGTTCGCCACCTTGGGGCCGCAGAAGTCGAATTCCACGAGATCGGACTTGACCTTGCGCTCCTTCAAGGCGCGCACTACCGGATAGTCGGCGAGGTTGGTCTTGAGGCGGACCTTGCCTGTTGGCGGGAATGCGCTGGTCATGATGCGGTACCTCGCCTGCAACGTAGGGTGCAATAAGGCGAAGCCGCATTGCACCGATAATCGCTCACCTCAGCCGACGCCGCCCGTGGCGGGGTTGGCCCGGTGCAATGTGCTCGCTTCGCTCGCTTATTGCACCCTACGATCTCCCCGCCAGCTGCCGAGCCTTGTCGAGGTGGCCGTAGCTGCGCACGGGGGCGCACATCAGGAAGCGGTAGCCCTCCTTGATGATGCGCTCGGCGTTGCCGGTCTCGACGTGGGGATGGCCCACCACCACGTTATTGGCCTGGCACGTCTTGACCACGTGCGCCATGGCCTCCAGCACCTTGGGGTGCTCGTACTGGCGCGGGAAGCCCAGCTCCTGGGAGAGATCTCCCTCGCCGATCAGGATGGCGCCGATGCCGGGCACCTTTTTGAGGATGTCGTCGAGGTTCTCGACGCCCCTCATGTCCTCGATCTGCAGGATGACGAAGATCTCGCCCTTGGGGTCGAGCGGCCACACGTCGGCGTGGGCGTAGTATTCCGGCTGGGTGAGGCCCCAGTAGCGCACGGCGGCGGTGGGGCCGTCGCCGCGGATGCCGGCAGGCTCGTAGCGGGGGGCCGTCTTGAGGCGCGGATAGCGGCAGGAGGCGACCGCGTTGTAGGCCTCGTCAACGCTAGAGATGTGCGGGAAGACGATGCCGTAGCAGCCGAGGTCGAGCGCCTGCTTGGCGTGCCACTGCCCTTTCTCCACGCCGTTGGGAGGCACGCGCACCATCGGCGTCACCGCCGGTGCCAGCGAGCCGCCCAGCGCGATCTGGCGGCGGTTGAGCAGGAACTGGAGCGACTCGCGCAGCGCGCGGGCGTCCCAGGGGTTGTGCTCCATCTCGAAGACGACGGCGTCGTACTTGGAGACGCTCATGGCGAAGGCGGCATCGACCTCCGCCGGCGAGAAGGCGGCGAAGGCCGCCTGGCCCTGCTCCAGGGCGCGGATGATGCCGTTGAGACGCGGCAGCTCGGTCATCGTTAGACCCCTTTAGATTGCGCGAGCACCGATTCGGCAGTCGGGTGTCGGGCGTCGGCAGTCGCAATCAAACGACGCCCGACTGCCGACCCCCGACTGCCGAACCTCACTTCCGCTGCTTCTTCAGCTGCGCGTCGAGCCGGCCGAAGACGCGGCGGGCGTTGCCCTCGAAGATGCGCGCCTTGTCGGCATCGCTCAGGGAGAGCGCATCGATGTAGCGCTTGGTGTCGTCGAAGTTGAAGCCGGTGGTGGGGTCGACGCCCTTCACCGCCCCCACCATCTCGGATGCGAACAGGATGTTCCCGATGGGGATCACCTTGGCAAGGAGGTCGATGCCGGGCTGGTGGTAGACGCAGGTGTCGAAGAACACGTTCCTGAGCACCAGCTCGTCCAGCGGCGGCCGCTTCATGTCCTGCGCCAGCCCGCGATAGCGGCCCCAGTGGTAGGGCACGGCGCCGCCGCCGTGCGGGATGATGAACTTGAGGGTGGGGAAGTCCTTGAACAGGTCCGCCGCGATGAACTGCATGAAGGCGGTGGTGTCGCCGTTGATGTAGTGGGCGCCGGTGGCGTGGAAGGCGGGGTTGCACGAGGAGGACACGTGCACCATGGCCGGAACGTTGAGCTCCACCATCTTCTCGTAGAGGGGATACCAGTAGCGGTCGGTGAGCGGCGGGTCCTTCCACCAGCCGCCCGATGGGTCCGGGTTCAGGTTGCAGCCGATGAAGCCCAGCTCGTTCACGCACCGCTCCAGCTCGGCGATGCAGGTCTTAGGCGCCATGCCCGGCACCTGCGGCAGCTGGCAGACGCCGACGAAGTTCTCGGGGTAGAGCTGCACCGCGCGGTGGATCAGGCCGTTGCAGATGCGCGCCCACTGCGCGGCCGTGGCCTCGTCGCCGAAGTGGTGCGCCATGCCGGCGGCGCGCGGCGAGAAGATGGTGACGTCGGTGCCGCGCTCGCGCTGCAATTTGAGTTGCGCGCCCTCGAGGCTCTCTCGGATCTGGTCGTCGCTGATGCCGAGGTCCTTGTCGGCGGGGCGGCGCGTTGAGTCCGTCAGTGCCGCCAGCTGCCGGTCGCGGAAGATGGTCAGCTCCTTGGGGGCCGTAGTGTAGTGGCCGTGGCAGTCGATGATCATCGGCGTTCCCCTGTCGCAAGGGGTCAGACCCTGCGGGTCTGACCCCATACACCAACGCAGCCTTATCGCAGTTTTATATTGTTAAGAGCTGATATCAAGGTTGTGCCATGGGGTCAGACCCGCAGGGTCTGACCCCATCAGCCCCACACCTCGCGGGCAGTCTCGACCACGAGCTCCAGCTTCCGCCGCTGGTCGTCCGGCGTCATGGTCTCGCCGCCGATGCCGCTGGAGAAGCCGCATTGCGGGCTCAGGGCCAGCTGCTCCAGAGGCGCGAAGCGGGCCGCCTCGTCGATGCGGCGCTTCAAGTCGTCTTTGGATTCGAGCTTCCCCGCCTTGGTGGTGACGAGGCCGAGCACCGCGGTCTTGCCCTTGGGCAGGAAGCGCAGCGGCTCGAAGCCGCCGGCGCGGGGGCTGTCGTACTCGAGGAAATAGGCGTCGACGCCGATCTGGCTGAAGAGCAGGTCTGCCACCGGCTCATAGCCGCCCTCCGCCACCCAGGCGCCGGCGAAGTTGCCGCGGCACAGGTGCATGGCCACCACCATGTCCTTCGGCCGCCCGGCGACCGCATCG
This sequence comes from Hyphomicrobiaceae bacterium, assembly GCA_044868325.1. Lineage (GTDB taxonomy): Bacteria > Pseudomonadota > Alphaproteobacteria > Rhizobiales > Hyphomicrobiaceae > AWTP1-13. The sequence goes on along the minus strand of JBIOWI010000274.1, from coordinate 5,298 downwards.
TTGAGCAGCTTGGCGTAGGTGGCCGGCAGCGCCTCCGGGTCCTCGCCGAAGCCCGCCACCTCGCGCCGAAGGGTGGGATCGCACAGGTAGGCGAGGTTGACCTCGTCGATCTGCAGATAGCGGCAGCCGGCGCCGGCAAGGTCGGCGATCTCGGCGCGGTACACGGCAGCGAGGTCCGCATAGAACTCGGCGAGATCCGGATAGGCCGTGGCGTCCACCGCCTGCCGCCCGCCGCGGAAGTGCAGCACGGTGGGCGACGGCACGGTCACCTTCGGCGTCTCGTTGGTGACGGATTTCAGGAACGCGAAGTCCGCCACGAAGATGGGCCGCGGCCGCCCGAGCTTGCCGGTGACGGTGAGCGACGCCGGCGAGCGCTCCGTCATGCCGTCGGCCGTATGGAAGCGCATGGCGATCCTGGATTGCGCCTGGGTGACGTTGTCGAGCTTCAGGAGGAAATCGCGCTGCCACCAGGTGCGATTGTACTCCCCGTCGGTGATCGACTTGAGCCCGATGTCCTCCTGCATCCGCACCACGTCCCGGATCGCCCCCTCCTGGATGCGCCGCAGCGCCTCGGGCGGCATCCTGCCCTCCTCCGCCGCCTTGCGCGCCTCGACGAGCGCGGCGGGACGGATCAGGCTGCCGACCTGGTCGGCGCGGACCGGCGGTGTGGTGCGGACGGTCATAGGAGGCTCGGTCTGCGGGTGGGCGGCCATTGTTATGGACGGCGGACCAAGGTGTCCAGGGCGTGTGGACGCACGGACGCCATGCAGCGGAAGCTCGCCCGGCGCCGGCCGGCGCGGCGACGGGCAGGCGTAGCCGCCGGCGGTGGATCTCCGCATCTATCCGCCCCTGCCACTGCCCCAGCCATCGGACCGCAAGTCGTCCGCAGCCGGCTCAGCGCCGGATGCGGCCGTTGGCGCTGATGAAGGGCTCGTCAGCCGAGGACGATCCCTCGCTTACGTCCGGCCCGGACGGCTTGCGCGTAGCGGCCGTCGTGTCGGACCCCGGCGCGACGGCGTCCGGCTCGGGGGAGGGGCGTCGTGGCGCCTTGCGCGACCTCCCGACGTCAGCCGGGTCGGACCCGGGCGCGACGGCGTCCGGCCCAGGGGAGGGACGTCGCGGCGCCTTGCGCGGCCTCGCGACGTCAGGGGCCGCTCGTGCAATGGCGGTGCCGTCGCCCACCACGACGAACGGCGCCCAGCGCGCGGGGTGGGCATCGGTCGGTGCGCCGTTCTCGGCGAGGTCGCGCATGGAGCGGCGGAAGGCCTCGGCCCGGCTCAGCGCCGGCCTCGACTTCAGCGCGTCGAAGGCGCGCGTGGTGAGCTTGACGGCGGCTTCCGAGTCCACCTCCCAGTGCGAGACGAGGAGCGCGCGGGCGCCGGCGTAGAAGAATGCCCGCGCCATGCCCGACAGGGCCTCGGCGGTGTCGCCGCTGCCGGCTGCCGTGTTGCACGCCGACAGGATCACCCAGTTGGCGTCGAGCTTGAGGGTCGCGATCTCGGAGGCAGCGAGGAAGCCGTCGTCGCGCTCCAGCGCATCGGCGCTGTCGGCCGCGTCGCTGGCAGGCGGCGTGAGGATGAGGCCCGGCTCGGCGCTGCCCTTGAGCTCGCCGGCCAGGGCGCCGTGGGTGGCGAAGTGCAGGATGCCGTAGTCGGCCAGCCGGCCCTGCTCGGATAGCTCCCTCAGAGCCCCCTCGGTCGCGCCCGCACCGAGCAGGATCTCGCGTTTCGGCACGCCGAGGCGACGGCCGATCTCGCACAGCTCGTCGGCAGTCTCCGGCAGGGGCGCGAGCCCGCGCAGCGTACGGGCATCGGCGTTGCGGCCGCGGAAGAGCGCGTCGAACCGGCCGACCGTCCGCACCGCCGTCGGTATGCCCTTCGCCAGCGCGACCCTGGAGCAGCGCTGCTTCTGCCTGGCCGTCTCCGCCTGCTGCCTGAAGTAGGCGCCGAATTCGGCATGGGTCTGCTCGCCGTCCAGGAGCGGGTTGCCGACCCCGAGATACGGCTTGGCCGCGCGGCTGCTCTTGGCGAGCTCGCGCAGCCCCTTGAGCGAGGCCACCGACGGCAGGATGGTGACGGGCTGGCGCAGGCCGAGCCACCGGGCCTTGCGGTAGCCGTCCGCCTCCGGCGGCACGGCGTGGGCCGGCGGCTCCGTCACCAGGATCGACAGCGGCACGGTGGTCAACGCGCCCGAGGGCATCACCAGGAGGTGCTTGTCCTTGATCTTGGCGTCGAGCGTTCCAAGCAGCTCCTTGTAGAGCCTGTGCGCGATCTCGAGGTTGAACGGCAGCGGGCCTCCAGGCGTGGGAGGATCGCGGCCCACAAGCACGCTGCAGGTCTTCGCATCGCCGCCGTGCCACCGCGTGGCGTCGAGCCCGCACCGCAGCGCCGCCACCGACCGGGCCAAGGCATCGGTGCCGATGGGAAGGCGCACCCATTCGGCGTCTGTCCGGGTGACGAGCCAGGCGAATGCCATCTCCGGCATCTCGCCCACGGCCTGCAGATCGAGGAGCTGCAGCAGCGCCTCGCCGGGCTGCAGGAGGGCTTGCGTTGCGGCGATGGAGAGCGGCTCGGGCCGTGAGAGGGCGGCATACTCCGGGAAACGCAGGCTCAACTCCGAGCCGATCTCGTCGATGCGGCGGGCGATGGTCTCAAGCCGGGCGCGGAGCGCGGCCTCGCCCGGCCGATCGCGCTGGCTCGGCGCCTTGGCGACGGCGCCGATCAGAAGCCTGTCGCCGTTCTCGTGCTCCTGGATCAGGTCCTCGCGCTCGCGCACGAGGTTGGCCAGCGCGCCGCCTCCTGCCGCATGGCGCACAGCCATCTGCGACAGCGCCTGGCCGGCGCTCGTATTCAGGGCGCGCTGGGCGGCGATGTAGGCCTCGTCCATCAGCGCCGGATCGTTCGCATTGAGGCCGTAAGCCGCCTGCACCAGACGCCGGAACGACGAGCCGCCTTGCCCGCCTTCCGAGGGCGCGCTCGCCTTGCCGCGGCCGGCGAGGTGCACGGCCACGGCCGCCGCCCGGCGCGCCGCTTCGAGCGCATCGCGCCACCGCCGCTCGCCGAGGTATTGCAGGACGAGTGTGTTCAGCGCCGAGGCGATGGTCCCGTGGCTGGGGCCGTAGAGCCGCTCGTTGATGGCGAGCGCCTGCTTGAGGCGCACCTCGGCATCCGCCAGTCTCCCCGTCTCGCTCAGCTGGATGGCGTAGTTCTGCAGGGCGAGGGCGGTGTCGGGATGGTCGCCGCCTACGGACCTCTCGAAACTGGCGATGGCCCTGAGATACATGGCCTCCGCCTGGTCGAAGCGCTGCTGGGAGCGGTAGACGCCGGCGAGATTGTCGGCGACCACGCCGGCTTGGCGGCTCTCCGCGCCGTACGCCTTTCCGGCGGCATCGAGCGCCAGCTCCAGCGCGTTCTGCGCCTGCGGCAGCCGCCCCTGCAACAGGTAGAGTGCGCCCAGGTTCTGCAGCGTGGTGGCGATGTGCGGGCTCGCCGGATCGAGGGTCGCGCGGAAGATCTGGAGTGCGCGCAGGCGCAACTGCTCGGCCTCCGCATAGCGCCGGTGCTCCTGATAGAGCGACCCCAGGTTATCGATTGCAATGGCCAAATCCCTGCCGTCGGGGCCCTGCACGCTCTCGTAGATGTCGATCGCCTGGCGATACGCGCGCTCCGCCTCCGCGACGTGCTGGAGCCGCTTGTGACACAGCCCCTGGACGACCAGCGCCGTCGCGAAATTCGCCGTCTGGCCATCCCCCCGGGCCTGCAGCAGGGTGGCCGCCTTCTGGCTCAGCGGCAGCGACGCATCGCAGTTGCCCGAGGCGTAGAGCTGCAGCGAGCGCGACAGGTGCGCATCCGCCTCATCGGCCGGTGCCGCCTGTTGCGCCATGCCCCCCGAGGGCAGAGCTGCGGCGAGCAGACAGAGCAGAACGACCCGGAATATCCGCATCCCCCGGCTCCTTGCTGTCACAAGAAGGCAGGACCCTATCTCATCCGCCGGCCCCAGACCAGGGTGGCGTCGGCGGGTGCGGCCACCGGCCTAGAAGCAGAGCTGGGCCAGGCCCCAGAGGGCAGCGAGCAGCGCCTCGCCGCGTACAGCGATGAGATAGAGGGCCCCGGTCAGGAGCAGGGCGACGCCGACGAGCAGCGCGCGGCGGACACCGGCCGGCATCGCGTTCCGGCCGCCACCCCTGTCGCTCGTTCGCCCGCGGCTTGCCATTCGCCTCACGCTGCGCCGGCAGCGGCCAGTCGCGGCACCGGCCGCTCCTGGATGGGGAGGTGCACAACCGCGGCCATCAGGCCGACGCCGATCGAGATCCACCACATCGTATCGTAGGACTTGGTCGCATCGTAGAGGATGCCGGCCAGCATCAGGCCGGTGAACGAGCCGACCTGGTGGGACAGGAATACCACCCCGAACAGCATCGACATCCAGCGCGTGCCGAAGAAGGCGGCGACGAGCCCCGAGGTGAGGGGAACCGTGGACAGCCAGAAGATGCCGAGCAGCACGCTCAGGCCGATCACCGTGGCGCCCGTGATCGGCAGGAACAGGAGCCCCAGGAACGCGAAGCAGCGGCCGAAATAGGTGAGGCTGAGCCCGAGGCGCTTCTCGATGAAGCGAGGCGACTGACCGGCCACATAGGTGCCCGCGAGGTTCGCCAGGCCCACCGCTGTCAGCGCCCACACGCCGACGCTCGGGTCGAGCCCGTGGTCGGCCACGAACCGCGGCAGGTGCACCCCGTAGAACGCCACGTGGAAGCCGCACACGAAGAACCCGGCATTGAGGAGCAGGTAGCTCGGGTGCGTGAAGGCCTCCGTGAAGGCTTGGCCGAAGGTCTGCGTGTCCACGAGCCCGCCCAGGGCCGAGGGCTTGCCGCTGAGCGGCCAAGCCAGCGGCAGTACGGCGGTCATGGTCGCGGCCAGGACGAGCAGGCTCGTCTGCCAGCCGAGGAGGTCCATGAGCAGGTGCGTGTAGGGGAAGGCCACGAACCCGCCGATGCCTCCCGCCATGCCGAGCGAGGCGATGGCTGCCGTCCGCTTGTCGGGCGGTGCGGCCCGCCCCGCGGCGCCGACCAGCGCGGTGAGGCCCGTGCCGCTGACGCCGATGCCCAGAAGTACGCCGCTCAGCATCAGGTCAAAGGGCGAGCGGGCGGCGTACATGATGTAGAGGCCGGCAGCGGTGGCCAGCGTGCCGCCCACGATCACGCGACCGGCGCCGTAGCGGTCGGCGACCAGTCCGGCAAAGACGGCGCCGATGCCCCAAATGAGATTGGCCACAGCCATGGCGGTGGAGAAGGGCTCCACG
>JBIOWI010000273.1:0-2416 GCA_044868325.1 Hyphomicrobiaceae bacterium | reverse complement strand
GCCGGCGCCCCAGCGCATTGTCCGGGCACCCCTGGCCGCAGGCGTGGCCGCGCCAATTGTCGCCCTAGCGCGTTGTGCGCCGCCCGTGTAGGAAGCAGGGCGCGCTGGAACGGGCCCCGTTCCGGCCCACTTCTGCGCGGCGCGAGAGCGGAATGCCCAAGCAGCTCATCATCGACGGCAAGCTTGTTGAGGTCGAGGACGGCCTGACGCTGATCCAGGCCTGTGAGCAGGCCGGCGTGGAGATCCCCCGCTTCTGCTACCACGAGCGCCTATCCATCGCCGGCAACTGCCGGATGTGCCTTGTCGAGGTGGTCGGCTCGCCCAAACCTATCGCCTCGTGCGCCATGGGGGTGGGCGACCTGCCCCCCAACAGAGACGGCAGCCCCAAGGTCATCAACACCCGCTCGCCGATGGTGAAAAAGGCACGCGAGGGGGTGATGGAGTTCCTGCTGATCAACCACCCGCTCGACTGCCCGATCTGCGACCAGGGCGGCGAGTGCGACCTGCAGGACCAGGCCATGGCCTACGGCTTCGGCGGCTCCCGCTTCGACGAGAACAAGCGCGCCGTCGAGGAGAAGTATCTGGGCCCGCTCATCAAGACCCACATGACCCGCTGCATCCACTGCACGCGCTGCGTGCGGTTCATGACCGAGGTTGCGGGCGTGGAGGAGCTGGGCGCCATCGGCCGCGGCGAGGACATGGAGATCACCACCTACCTGGAGCGCGGCCTCGCCTCTGAGCTGTCGGCTAACGTCAACGACCTCTGCCCCGTGGGCGCCCTGACGCACCGGCCCTGGGCCTTCATCTACCGGCCGTGGGAGCTGCGCAACACCGAGTCCATCGACGTCATGGACGCGGTCGGCTCCAACATCCGCGTCGATGCGCGGGGCCGCGAGGTGCTGCGCATCCTGCCCCGCAACAACGACGCCGTGAACGAAGAGTGGATCTCCGACAAGACCCGCTTCGTGGCCGACGGGCACAAGGTCCAGCGCCTCGACCGGCCCTACATCCGCAAGAACGGAAGGCTGGAGCCTGCCGGCTGGGACGAGGCGCTCGCCCTGGTCTGCGCCAGGCTCAAGGCGGCCAAGCCGAGCCGCATCGCGGCCCTCGCCGGCGACCTGGCGGGCGCCGAGGAGATGTTTGCCCTCAAGGACATCCTGGCCCGTCTCGGTTGCAAGAACATCGACTGCCGACAGGACGGCGCCAAGCTCGACCCGAAGCTGGGCCGCGCCAGCTACCTGTTCAACTCCGGCATCGAGGGCATCGAGCAGGCCGATGCCATCCTGCTGGTCGGCTCTAACCCGCGGCTGGAGGCGGCACTTGTCAACGCCCGCATCCGCAAGCGCTGGCGCCAGGCGGGCGTCGCGGTGGGCCTGATCGGCCAGCAGGCCGACCTCACCTACCCCTACGAATACTTGGGTGGCGGGCCACAGACCCTGACGGAGGTGCTGGACGGCAAGCACAGCTTCGCGGGCGTGCTCAAGGCCGCCGCCCGGCCGATGGTGATCGTCGGCGCCGCTGCCGCGGCCAGGGCCGACGGCCTGGCGGTGCTTTCCGCTGCCGCAAGGACCACCCTTGCCGCTGCGGAGGGCAAGGAGCCAGGCTGGAACCCCTTCAACGTCCTGCATTGCGCCGCCGCTCGCGTCGCCGGCCTCGACCTGGGCTTCGTGCCCGACAGCGGCAGCCTGGATCTGACGGGGCTCGACGTCGCCTACCTGCTGGGCGCCGACGAGATCGACATGAAGCGCCTCGGCAACGCCTTCGTCGTCTACCAGGGCAGCCACGGCGATGCCGGTGCCCAGCGCGCCGATGTCGTGCTCCCCGGCGCCGCCTACACCGAGAAGAGCGCCACCTACGTGAACACCGAGGGCCGGGCGCAGACGACGGCCCGCGCCGCCTTCCCTCCGGGCGACGCCAAGGAAGACTGGGCCATTGTCCGCGCCCTCTCGGGGCACGTGGGCCACCGCCTCCCCTACGACACGCTGCCGGCCTTGCGCGCGGCCATGTACAAGCAGGTTCCGGCACTGGCCCGGCTCGACGCCGTCGCGCCGGCGGACATCAAGGGCTTGGAAGCCCTGGCGGCCGGCGGCGGCAAGCTGGCCACGGAGCCCTTCGGCGTGGCGGTGGCGGACTTCTACCTCACCAATCCGATTGCGCGGGCGTCCGCCGTGATGGCCGAGCTGAGCGCGTTCAGGCAGGCTGCCGGCCAGAGGACCACGGGCACGCATGGATAGCGTTTCGGGCATCTGGCAGGGCTACATCTGGCCGCTCATTGACTACGTGTGGCCGGTGCTGGTGATCGCCTTCTGGAGCGTGGTGTTGCTGGTCATCCTGCTCGTCGGCGTCGCCTTCCTGATCCTGTTCGACCGCAAGGTGTGGGCGGCGGTGCAGCTGCGCCGCGGCCCGAACGTGGTGG
>JBIOWI010000272.1:0-6649 GCA_044868325.1 Hyphomicrobiaceae bacterium | reverse complement strand
CGGTCAGCTCGCCCTCGGCAAGAACCGTGGCGCCGGCCGCGTCGGGCGAAAGGACGGTCCCTGATGGAGGAATGTCATCGACCCGCTCGATAAGCAAATCGCCTTGGGCGTACATCACTGTCATGGTTTGGCTCCTCTACCGACGTCGCTACTGCACAACGCAGCTCTACCTTCAGAGGCCAACCACCCTCGGATCGTCCCGTCCCCTCCCCCCAAAAGCAGCCGCGCCTGCCCCCGGTCGCCTTTTCAGTTAACGCGATTGCCATTGCCCCACCGGACGGTGCCGGCGTGGTTGCTCGGAACCTGCGAGGCGACAATTGCGACCCCACAGGAAAGCGTTGGCCTACCTAGCATGTGAGGAGCCCAGTTCATTTTGGCAACTTTGTGGAAGGTTAGCGCCCAAAGGGACCCTTGAGGGGACCCTGGGGGGAAGCCATGCGCTCCAGCCGTGGCCCGAGCGCCGGGATTGCGCCGAGGTTGCGCCGCAGCGCACGGCGATTTGATCGGTTGAGATTGACCGGGATTTGTGCGGATAGTGTCTCGGGCGGGGTGAGGGTCTGCAGATAAGGTTAAGATTGTGAGCGATTCGCACGACGAAGCCGCCAACGGCCTCATTATGCCCAACCATCAGGCAGCAAGCCCCTCCACCTCCGGCAGGCGAAGGCCCGTTCGGGCCGGCAACGGGGCCTCCCAGGAGCTGCGCTCGGCAGCCCGGACCCTCGATCTCGAATGCCAGGGACTCGACGCGCTCAGGACGGCGCTGGGCGACGGGCTCGGCGAGGCCTTCGCGGCCGCCGTCGCCGCCATAGCGGCCGCCGCGGGCCGCGTGATCGTCACCGGCATCGGCAAGAGCGGCCTGGTGGGCCAGAAGGTGGCGGCGACATTGGCCTCCACCGGCACGCCGGCGTTCTTCGTCCACCCCAGCGAGGCCAGCCACGGCGACCTCGGCATGATCACGCGCGATGACGCCATCCTTGCTCTTTCCTGGGGCGGCGAGGCCGTTGAGCTGCGCAACATGGTCACCTACTCGCGCCGCTTCAAGGTGCCACTGATCGTCATCACCTCGCGCGCCGATTCGACGCTCGCCAAGCAGTCCGACGTAGTGCTGCAGCTGCCACGCGCCAAGGAAGCCTGCCCGCACGGCCTGGCGCCCACAACCTCCACCACCATGCAGATCGCCATCGGCGATTGCCTTGCGATCGCCCTGCTGGAGCGTAGGGGCTTCACCGCGCAGGACTTCAAGGTGTTCCACCCCGGCGGCTCGCTGGGCGCGCAGCTCAAGTTCGTGTCCGATATCATGCACACGGGCGACAGCCTGCCGCTGGTCCCGCTGGGCAAGGTGATGTCCGAGGCGATCGTGACCATGACGGAGAAGAGCCTCGGCTGCCTCGGTGTGGTCGACGCCAAGGGCCGCCTGGTCGGCATGATCACCGACGGCGACCTGCGGCGCCACATGGGGCCGGGCTTGCTGCAGGCGCGCGTCGAAGACATCATGACCAGGAAGCCCAAGACGCTGCCACCCGATACGCTGGCCTCGGCGGCGCTGGAGCGGATCAACTCGCTCAGGCGCGGCGATGCGGCCCGCCCGCCCGGCGTCACGCAGATATTCGTGGTGGAGAAGGGCAAGCCGGTGGGCATCTTGCACGTGCACGACCTGCTCCGCGCGGGCGTAGCCTGAGCCAACGCCACCAGCCCCGCGGGCCGGAGCCTGCGAGGGTGCGACGGGAGCGCGGACGCCTACTCCGCAACCATTCAACGGGGCGGTTGCCCGCCCCCAACGAGGTCGCCTTTCGGCGTCCGCGCTCGGCGGTTTTTCGATCACCGCTGCGAGCTTTCGAAACCACCCTGCCCTGGGAAGAACTCCGTGGAGTTCTGGGCTGGCAGGGAGAGGTGCCTTGAGCCCCGCTTCTCGCGTGACGCCATCGCTGGCGTCCAGCGCCATTGCTGGCGCCCGGCGGTAGCCGACGCAGCGGTCCCCCTGGACCTTGAGCCATCTCGCTCTCCGTCCAGGCGCCGGCCGTCTGCCCGTGAACGTCGGATGGCGCCATCCACGTCCCGTCGCTGCAAACGACGCGCGCATTATATCAGGCAGCTTCGGGCACCCGGGGATAGCCAGGCGGCGACAAACCCTCCGCCGTCTGCCGACAGCGTTGACGCCGCGTAACCGTAGGGTGCAATAGCGCGCTAGCGCGTATTGCACCGATACTACCTCGCCTTGTGACGCCGACAGGGCAGCGAACCGGTGCAATGCGCTTCGCTTATTGCACCCTACCCTTGTCCGAAAAAGTGGAGGCGAATCCCGTCGCGGCTGCGAGCGGAGGCGAGCTGCACGAGCTGCGCCGCGACCGACAGGGCGATCGTGGCGGGCTCCTTGCCCGAGAGGCCTGGCACGCCGATGGGGCAGACGAGGCGGGCCAGCTGCCCTTCAGCGATGCCGAGATCGGAGAGCCGCTTGACGAAGCGCGCCCGCTTGGTGGCGGAGCCGATCAGGCCCAGGAAGCGGAAATCGCCGCGCCTGAGCAGGTTCAGGCAGATGGCAAGGTCGAGCGCGTGCGAGTAGGTGAGGACGACGTGGAAGGCATCGCCCGCCGCGGCGCCGGCCAGCGCGGCCGGGTCGGTCGCGCTCTCGCATCTTGCGTGCGCAGGGATCGTCTCGGGGAAGCGGCCGGCCGACGTATCTACCCAGGTGACGGCGAACGGCAGGTCCTCCAGGACCCGCACCAGGGCGCGGCCGACGTGCCCCGCTCCGTAGATGTAGAGCGGATGCCTGCGGCGGCAGATAGGCTCGACGAGCCACGCCGGCGCGCCCTTGCCGGAACGCACCAGGACCGTTGCTCCGGGGCGGGCACCGGACAGCATCTCCCGTACGGCACGCGTGACCGTCAGCGGCCACTCGGCCCGATGCTGCTTGCGGTCTGCCGTGGCATACAGCGGAGCGCCACTGGAGAGCGGGCGCAGGAGCAGAGCGTGTGCGCCATTGCAGCGGCCCGCAAGGCCGATCAGGTCGTCGCGCTCGCGCGGCGTGAATATCTCGAACAGGAGGCGGACGTACCCGCCGCAGCACTGGCCGAGCGAGGGACCGAGCGGAAAGTCGCACACGTCGCGCCGCCATTGCGGGGTGGCGATGGGGTCAGACCCCTCGCCACAACGGTCGAGACTCTCTGCGACGGAGTGCGCGAGGGGTCTGACCCCGTCTCCCACGTCTCCCAGCAGCGCGCGTGCGTGAGCGATCGCCGCCAGCTCCAGCGCGCCGCCGCCGATGGTGTCGTGAACGGCGTGGTCGGAGACGAGCATCGCCGCGCCAACCTCGCGCGGGGTGGAGCCGTCTGCGCGGACGACTGTGACTCGCACCACAGCACCGTGCTCGGCAATCCCATCGGCGATCTCGGCCAGCCACGACACGGGGCGCCCTCACTCAGCCTGCGCGCCGGCGGGGCTCGCCTGGCGCCTGATACGCTCCGCCGTCATGAGGATGCGCTCGGGCGTGGCCGGGGCGTCGAGGGCGGGATAGATGCGGTAGTCGCCTACGCTCGCCACTGCGTCAGACAGCGCCAGCAGCACCGAGATGCCGAGCATCAGGGGCGGCTCGCCCACGGCCTTGGAGCGGTAGATGGTCTCCTCGGCGTTGCGCCCCCTGTCCCACAGCCGCATGCGCAGGTCGATGGGGCGGTCGGAGCAGGCGGGGATCTTGTAGGTGGAGGGCGCGTGAGTCATGAGCCGGCCCTTCGCGTCCCACACCAACTCCTCCATGGTGAGCCAGCCGGCGCCCTGCACGTAGCCGCCCTCGATCTGGCCGAGGTCGATGGCGGGATTGAGCGAGCGGCCCACGTCGTGGAGGATATCGGCGCGCAGGATGCGGTTCTCGCCCGTCAGCGTATCGATGGCCACCTCCGACACGGCCGCACCGTAGGCGAAATAGAAGAACGGCCGCCCCCGGCCCGCGGCGCGGTCCCACTCGATCTTGGGCGTGGCGTAGAAGCCGGTGGCCGAGAGGTGGATGCGCGCGCGGTAGGCCTCACCCACCGCCTCGTCGAAGGATATCTCGCGCTGCCCGATGCGGATGCGGTTGGGCAGGACGTGCACCTCGTCCGGCTCCGCCTGGTGGCGCCCGGCCAGGAAGCGGACGAGCCGCGCCTTGATGGCGGCAGCGGCGTTGCGGGCAGCCATGCCGTTCAAGTCGCTGCCCGAGGAGGCGGCGGTGGGCGAGGTGTTTGGCACCTTGGCCGTGGTGGTGGCGGTGATCTTGATGCGGGAGATATCCACCTGGAGCTCCTCAGCCACCGCCTGTGCCACCTTGGTGTTGAGCCCCTGGCCCATCTCGGTGCCGCCATGGTTGAGCGCGATGGAGCCATCCGTATACACGTGCACCAGCGCGCCCGCCTGGTTCATCGAGGTGTTGGTGAAGGAGATGCCGAACTTGACGGGGGTCAGCGCGATGCCGCGCTTGAGGATAGGGCTCGTGGCGTTCCAGGCGCGGATCTCGGCGCGGCGTCGCCGGTAGTCCGAGGACGCCTCCAGCTCGTCCACGATCTCCTGGATGACGCAATCCTCGACAGCCTGGTGGTAGGGCGTGAGGTTGCGTGGTGCAGGTGTCAGACCCTCTGGGTCTGAGACGAAACTTGGACCGCGAGGCAAGCACCGCGCGGATTCCCCTCCCCCTTGTGGGGAGGGGCTAGGGGTGGGGGGACTCCCGACATCTGAGGTTGGGGGTTTCCCCCCACCCTGTCCCTCCCCCACAAGGGGGGAGGGGACCCTGCCGCCCGGCCCCGCTTCATCATCGAGGGTCGGGGCTAGCCGATGATCGGCTGACACCATTGCACCGGCCGACGCAACCTTGGGGGCGTAGAAGTTGGCGCGCCGCACGGCCAGCGGATCGAGGCTGAGCGCATGCGCGATCTCGTCGACGATGCGCTCCATGCCGAGCATGCCCTGCGGCCCGCCGAAGCCGCGGAAGGCCGTGTTGGACTGGGTGTGGGTCTTGCAGCGATACGAGGTGATGCGCACAGCCGGCAGGTCGTAGGCGTTGTCGGCGTGCAGCATGGCGCGGTCGGCTACGGCAAGGGAGAGGTCCGCGGACATGCCGCAGCGCGCCGCCTGCTCCACCTCCAGCCCGAGGATGCGGCCCTCGTCGTCGAAGCCGACGCGGTAGTCGATGCGGAAGTCGTGCCGCTTGCCCGTGATCGTCATGTCGTCGTCGCGGTCGTAGCGGCATTTCGCCGGGCGGCCGGTGAGCCTGGCCGCCAGTGCCGCGACCGCAGCCGGCAGGTTGCCCTGGCTCTCCTTGCCGCCGAAGCCGCCGCCCATGCGGCGCGTCTCCACCGTGACGGCGTGGCTCGGCACGCCCAGCACGTGCGCCACCTTGTGCTGGATCTCGGTGGGGTGCTGGGTGGAGGCATAGACCGTGACATCGTCGTCCTCGCCCGGCACGGCGAGCGCCACGTGGCCTTCGAGATAGAAGTGCTCCTGCCCGCCCATTGCGATGCGACCGGAGAGGACGCGCGGCGCGGCGGCGATGGCCGCGGCGGCATCGCCGCGGGCCATGGTGAGGGGCGGCTCCAGCAGCAGCCCGGCCTCCATCGCCGCCTCGATGGTGAGGCAGGCCGGCCTGTCCTCGTACTCCACGACCGCCAGCCGCGCGGCGGCGCGGGCCTGGGCGACAGTCTCGGCCGCCACCGCGAACAGCGACTGGCCCCAATACTCCACCAGCCCGTCGGCGAACATCGGGTCGTCGCCGGCGACCGGGCTCACGTCGTTGACGCCCGGCACGTCCCTGGCCGTCAGCACGATGGCCACGCCCGACGCCGCCCGCACTCTGGAGACGTCGAGCGTCCTGACGGCGGCGTGCGCCCGCTCGCTCATGGCGATGTAGATGTGCAGCGTGCCCGGCGGCTCCGCGATGTCGTCGATATAGACCGCCTCGCCGGAGACGTGCTTGCGTGCGCTGTCGTGGCCGACCGCCGCGCCCACGCCGCCGTCGATGGTCGATTTGTCGGGTCTCGGAGCCGGTGCGTGCATTAGCGCCTCATGGGAACGCCGCTCCGTGGCCGACCAGACGGCTCTCCCGCAACGGGCGCTGCGTCTCGTGGAAATACTTGACGAGCAGGTTCTTCGCGACCTGCATGCGGTAGACGGCCGACCCGCGCATGTCGGAGATCGGCGTGAAATCGCGCTCGAATGCGGGCAGCGTCTCCATGACGGTCGCGAGCGTCCAGGGCCGGCCGGCCAGCGTCGCCTCAACATGGGCGGCCCGCTTCGGCGTGGCGGCCATGCCGCCGAAGGCGATGCGCGCCTCACGCACGCTGCCGTCCGCAGCGTCGATGTTGAAGCATCCGCACACGGCGGCGATGTCCTGGTCGAAGCGCTTGCTCACCTTGTAGCACTTGAGCCGCTCGGCCGGCTCGATGAGCGGCACCTCGACGGCCTCGAGAAGCTCGCCCGGCCGCCGGTCCTGCCTGCCGTTGGCGAGGAAGAACGTCTCCAGCGGCAACGTGCGGCGCGCAGCGCTCCGCCGCAGCACCAGCTTGGCGCCGAGGGCGATGAGCGCCGGCGGCCCGTCGCCCACCGGCGAGCCGTTGGCGATGTTGCCGCCGACGGTGGCGGCATTGCGAACCTGCACCGAGCCGAACCGGCGCAACAGCTCGCCGAGATC
>JBIOWI010000271.1:0-31760 GCA_044868325.1 Hyphomicrobiaceae bacterium | reverse complement strand
GCCAGCGTGTTGACGCGGATGCCGTGCGGGGCCAGCTCGATGGCCATGGCCTTGGTGAAGCCCTCCATGGCGTGCTTGGTGGCGCAATAGACCGTGCGGTTGCGCCCACCGACGTGGCCCATCTGAGACGAGACGTTGACGATGGAGCCGGGCCGGCCGGCCTCGACCAGCCGGCGTGCCACCGCCTGCGCCACGAAATAGGCGGCGCGGACGTTGAGCGAGTGGACGAAATCGAAGTCCTCCACCGTCACGTCGACGAACGGCGCCGGCCGGTTGGTGCCGGCATTGTTGACGAGGATGTCGAAGGGCACCCGCGCTGCGACTGCCGCCCTCACCGAGTCCACGTCGCGCACGTCGAGGGTCAGCGCCTCGGCCTGCTGTCCGCGCGTGCGGATCGCCTCGGCGGCGGCCTCGATCTCCTGCGTCGTGCGCGAGGCGAGCGTCACGTGCGCGCCGGCATCGGCCAGGGCCGAGGCGGCGGCGAGGCCGATGCCGCGGCCGGCGCCGGTCACCAGGGCGCGCCGGCCATCGAGCCGGAAGGACGGTGTCGCGGTCAGCTCCAACGGCCTACTCCGCCTCCGCCGCCGCGGCATAGGGCACGTTGCGGCCGCCGTAGCGGCGCACGCGGACATTGGCCTGCTCGGCATGGCTCAGGAAGCCTTCCAGCACGCACAGCCGCGAGCAGTATTCGCCGATCGTGGCGCTGGCCTCGTCGGTGAGCACCTTCTGGTAGGTGCACGTCTTCATGAACTTGCCGACCCACAGGCCGCCGGTGTAGCGCGCCGCCTTTCTGGTGGGGAGCGTGTGGTTGGTGCCGATCACCTTGTCGCCGTAGGCCACGTTGGTGCGCGGGCCCAGGAACAGCGAGCCGTAGTTGCGCATGCCGTTGAGGAACAAGTCGGGGTCGCGCGTCATCACCTGCACGTGCTCGGAGGCGATGCGGTCGGCCTCGGCGATCATCTCCTCGGTGCTGTCGCAGACGATCACCTCGCCGTAGTCCCTCCAGGCCTGTCCGGCAGCGTCGGCGGTGGGCAGGATCGACAGCAGGCGTTCCACCTCGGCCATGGTCTCGAGCGCCAGCTTCTCGGAGTCGGTGATCAGCACGGCCGGCGAGGTCGGCCCGTGCTCGGCCTGGCCGAGCAGGTCGGTGGCGCAGATCTCGGCGTCCACCGTCTCGTCGGCGACGATCAGCGTCTCGGTCGGTCCCGCCAGCAGGTCGATGCCGACCCGGCCGAACAGCTGGCGCTTGGCCTCGGCCACATAGGCGTTGCCGGGGCCGACGATCATATCCACGGGCTCGATCGTCTCGGTGCCGAGCGCCATGGCGGCCACCGCCTGCACGCCGCCGAGCACGTAGATCTCATCGGCGCCCCCGAAATGCATGGCGGCGACGATGGCGGGATGCGGCCCGCCCTTGTAGGGCGGAGCGCAGGCGATGATGCGCTTCACGCCGGCCACCTTGGCCGTGACGATCGACATGTGCGCCGAGGCCACCATGGGATAGCGTCCGCCCGGCACATAGCAGCCGATGGAGCTCACCGGGATGTGGCGGTGGCCCAGCACGACGCCGGGCAGGGTCTCGACCTCGAGATCGCGCATGGTCTCCTTCTGCCGCTCGGCGAAGTTGCGCACCTGGGCCTGGGCGAAGGCGATGTCGTCGAGGTCGCGCTGCGGCACCTCACCGATGGCACGCTCGATCTCGGCCGGAGACAGGCGGAAATCGGCCGGGGACCACTTGTCGAACCTCTCCGACAGCTCGCGGATGGCCTTATCCTTGCGGGCCTCGACCTCGGCCAGGATGCCCTCCACCGTCTCGCGCACCTTGGCGTCGGCGGCCTTGATGGCGGTCGCATCCAGTCCGCGTTTGAGCCAGCGGGCCATGGGCCTCCTCCCGACGTTTTTCGGATCCTGCGGCCGGACGCTCTCGCTCGCTCCGCGTCCGTGCCGGCCTATTGTAAGACGGGAGAAGGCGCCCCGGGTCAACCCTTACGGGCAACCCCCGCGACACCGCCTTCCGGGTCGGGTAGGATGGGACGGGGTGGCACTTCCGGGTCTGGAGTGGTGCCGTGGCCGAGCCGAAGAACCCTTCGCTGCCGAGGATGCGCGACTGGCCGATGTTCCAGGTTCCGCGCGCAAAGCGACCGCATCGGTCGAAGTCGTCCCATGCCGACGGCAAGCCGCTGCCCCGCATCGCCGACCTGGTGGCGGAGCGCCTGACGGGGACGCCGGAGGAGAGGCTTGCGTGGCTGCGCGCTCAGATGGGGGCCGGCCGGCTCGACGGCGACGATCCGGAGGAGGTCGCTGAAGCGGAGGCGCTGCTGGCGATGCTCGTGCGCCTGTCGGCGGCGAGGGGCGGGCGAGAGAAACTACACCTCGACGACCTGCTCGACGAAGGCTTGCGCGAGACGTTCCCCGCGAGCGATCCGGTGGCGGTCGGGCGCTTCACCGGCACCGAGCCGCCGAACCGGCCCGTCGAGAGGGAGGCTCTTGATGCGACAAGGGAGGCAAGGGCGGGACGACGGCGACCGCCGGCGCGGAAAGGGCGAGCGGCGTGAGAATGGGAGTAGGGCGACGCCCATACGCGCGCGCAAAGCATTGCGCCGTTCTCAGGCCGGCCTCGGCGCAATCGTGTCTCGCAAAATATGCACCCTGCAGGCGGGAACCCGCTCGGTCTGCGCCACCACAATCCGAGCGGCCTAAGTTTGAGGCTTCTCTTCGACCGCAGCGAGCCGGCGCTCGAGCTGGTCGAACCGCTCGTCGGCACGCATCTGCCACGCTTCCGTGAGATCGCGGCGCTCCTCCAGGTTGTGCGATCTGTGCTGGTTTATCATTCCAAGGCCCAGCGCGTGATTGGCCAGCAGGTGCAACTCGTCGAAGCGACGGTCGTGCTCCTTGAGCTTCGTCGCGATGCCCTGAAGTTGCATCGTGATGCCGTTGAGCTGCCCCCGCATTTCACGCAGGTGCACGAGAACGAGACTATCGGGCTCCTGAGCCATCGAGACCGCCTTCGACACAAAGACCGATCAGCAGGAACAAAGGTAGTACATCAATTGACGCTTGTCCAGCCGATACTCGTCCCGATCCGAAGGAGGGGACGCTGGCGCCCTAAGCCGCCACCTCCCGCCCCAGGTACTCCACGGCGGCCTGCACGCCGCCGGAGCCGTGCGGGATGCCGAGGGCCGCAAGGCCCATCTCGACGGCGCCGAGGGTGCCGATCACCATCGGTGCGTTGACGTGGCCCATGTGGGCGATGCGGAAGGCCTTGCCCTCGAGCGCGCCCAGGCCGACGCCGAGGGTGACGCCGCACTTGTCGCGGCAGTAGGCGTGCAGCGCTTTCGGATCGTGCCCTTGCGTGAGCACGCAGGTGACGGAGTTGGCCCGCTCCGCCGGGCGCTCGATGTTGAATGCCAGCGCTCCGCCTTCCGTCCACTTGGCCACGGCGGCGCGCGTCGCTTCGGCCAGCAGGGTGTGGCGGCGGATGGCGGCGTCGAGGCCCTCGGCCAGCAGCAGGTCGAGCGCCTTGCGCAGGCCGAACAGGAGGTGCTCAGGGGGCGTGCCGCAGTACTTCTGGTAGTGCACCTCGCCCTCGCGGAAGGTCCAGTCCCAGTAGAGGGTGCGCAGCCCCGCCGTCTCGTGCGCCTTGCGCGCCCGCGCATTGGCGGCGACGAAGGCGAGGCCCGGCGGCGTCATCAAGCCCTTCTGCGAGCCGGACATGGCCACGTCCACGCCCCAGGCGTCCATCTCGAACGGCACGCAGCCGAGCGAGGCCACGGCATCCACCATCAGCAGGGCAGGGTGCCCGGCCGCATCGATGGCCCTGCGGATGGCGGGGATGTCGTTGACCACGCCGGAGGCAGTGTCGATCTGCACCGCCAGGATGGCCTTGATGGCGTGGGTCTTGTCGCGTTTCAGCCGCTCCTCCAGCGCCGCCGGATCGACGGCGCGGCGCCAGCTGCCCGGCAGCACCTCGACCTCGACGCCCAGCATCCTGCCCATCTCGCCCCAGCCGATGGCGAAGCGGCCGCTCTCCAGCGCCAGAACGGTCTGTCCTCGCGACAGCACGTTGGTGAGCGCCGCCTCCCAGCCGCCGTGGCCGTTGGCGGCGTAGATGTAGGTGTGGCCCACGGTGCGGAAGAGAGTGGCGAGGTCCTTGAGGCAGCTGTCGGTGATGGCGATCATCTCGCCCGAGTAGATGTCCACGGCCGGCCGCTGCATGGCGGCCAGCACGGCGTCGGGCACGTTGGTGGGGCCTGGGATGCTCAGGAGGGCCCTGCCGTTGCTGACCGTCATTGCCGCGCTTTCCCTTGTTGCCCAGAGATGACCCGAGAGACGACCCGAGCAGCCTTCGCTTCGGCGCCTGACGGAGGGCCGTGGTACCACTTATCCGCGGACCGGCACAGGTCGCCGACGATACACGCATCGCACCGGGGCTTGCGCGCCTGGCAGACATAGCGGCCATGCAGGATGAGCCAATGGTGCGCGTGGCGCATATACTTCTCCGGGATGACCTCAAGGAGGCCTATCTCCACCGCGAGCGGCGTCTTGCCCTCGGCCAGGGCCAGCCGGTGCGCCACACGGAAGACGTGTGTGTCCACCGCCAGGGTCGGCTCGCCGAAGGCGGTGTTGAGCACCACGTTGGCTGTCTTGCGGCCGACGCCGGGCAGCGCCTCCAGGGCCTCGCGCTCGCGTGGCACCTCGCCGCCGTGCTCGTCGATGAGCCGTTGCGAGAGGGCAATCACGTTCCTGGCCTTGTTGCGGTAGAGGCCGATGGTCTTGATGCGCTCCTGCAGGCCCGCCTCGCCGAGGGCCAGCATCTGCTGCGGAGTGCCGGCTATCTTGAAGAGCCCGCGCGTGGCCTTGTTAACCCCCACGTCGGTGGCCTGGGCGGAGAGCACCACGGCCACGAGCAGGGTGTAGGGGTTGATATACTCCAGCTCACCCTTCGGCTCGGGGCTGGCTGCGGCGAAGCAGCGGAAGATCTCCGCCACGGTCTCGGGCGAGGCTCGGGGCGACTTCCGGCTGGCGCGCTTCGCACGCAGCACCCTGGGCGGGCTCTCCCCCGGTCGAACGGTCTTCGGCATCGACGCTTCGCGCGCCCCGTCGTTTGTTGGTAGGATCGGGACATGACCGGAAATTCCGAGCGGGCGCAAGACGGCGCCGATACGTTCCGCGCGTTGCTCACGCCCCATCGCTCGCTCGGCCCCAGGGGGTTTCTCGCCCTGATGCTGGCGTTCGGTGCGCTGAGCTTCGCCACCGGCATGGTGTTCCTCGCCATGGGCGCCTGGCCGGTGCTCGGCTTCCTCGGTCTCGACGTGCTCCTCGTCTACGTCGCCTTCCGGCTCAACTACCGCTCCGGGCGGCGCTACGAGACCCTGGAGCTTACTCCGGCCCAGTTCGTCCTGACGCGGGTGAATCCCTCGGGCCGTCGGGAGACGTTCGACTGCAACCCCTACTGGGCACGGGTGAGCCTGAGGGAATGGCCGGACGGGCGCACCGCGCTCAGCGTCGTCGCGCGCGGCACCGAGCTCAAGTTCGGCAGCTTCCTGACCGACGACGAGCGCCGCGACCTGGCCTCGGCCCTGCGGGAGGCCCTGCTTGCCGCCCGCGGCGGCGTGCGAATCTGATGCGAAACTCGCGCCGACAAGTTCCCCTCTCCCCGCAAGCGGGGAGAGGGTTAGGGTGAGGGGCAGCCCCAAGCGAAAGCCTCTTTCCGAGGGTCCTCGAAGTCTTGCTCCGGCCTCAAACAAGCCGTTGGTTGGTACTGTGCGGATCCTACCGCCTCAAAGCGGCTTCAGCGTGCGCAGGTAGGCAACGAGCGCGTCGAGGTCGTTCGGCCGGAGGCCCTTGTAATAGTGGAAGCCCATCGGCGGCTTTAGCCACGTTCCGTCGGGCCGCACGCCTGTCGT
This sequence comes from Hyphomicrobiaceae bacterium, assembly GCA_044868325.1. Classification (GTDB taxonomy): domain Bacteria; phylum Pseudomonadota; class Alphaproteobacteria; order Rhizobiales; family Hyphomicrobiaceae; genus AWTP1-13. The sequence goes on along the minus strand of JBIOWI010000271.1, from coordinate 25,854 downwards.
GATCGCTGTCTTGATTTGCGCGTCGGTCCACTTGCCGATGCCGGTGGGCGTGATGTTGGGCGCGTAGCTGACGCCCCACGGCCCGTGGAACGCGAGCCCGCCGCCGCCCGTCTTGTTGGCGACGTCGGGAATGCCCTTATCGTTGGGCGTCGAATGGCACTCGGTGCAATGGCCGAGCGGGCCGGCCAGGTAGGCGCCGTAGGCCACCTTGGCTTTGGGCGATGGCGCCGACACCTTGCCGACCGGCGGGCCGTAGCTGGGGGGCAGCGGAACCTTGTACTGCGACTTCGGAACCTTGTTGGCGACCGGCTTCACCTTGCGCAGGTAGGCGACGATGGCCTTGGCATCGGCGTCGGACATGCCGCGGTAGAGCGCGATCGGCATGGGCGGGCCGATGATGCTGCCGTCGGGGCGCTTGCCCTCGCGGATCGCCCTGACGATCTGCGCGTCCGTCCATTTGCCGATGCCGGTGGTCTTGTGTGGCGTGATGTTGGACGCGTAGGCGGTGCCGAACGGCTCCTCGAACGGGGTGCCGCCGGCCAGCTCGCGACCGCGCTGGGGCCCAACGGGGGTCTGCGGGGTGTGGCAGTTGCCGCAGGCGACGATGGTCTCCATCAGGTACTTGCCGCGCTTCAGCGGCGTCCGCGCTTCGGCCGCGGTGGACAACGCCAGCGCCGTCAGCGCCAAGGCTGCAATCGGTCGCAACATAGATGCCTCCCCCCGGAGAACAGGCTTCTTTTTGTGAACGTCGCCAACTATCGGACGTTAATCGTACGTTGGGGAATGATCGGACGCAACGTCGCGTGCGCGGTCGAAACCAAGCACGCCTTGCCGATGAAGCGTCCACCCGGACGAGACGATGTCCTCGCGGGAGCGCAAGAATCGGGTCGATTCGGGCCGCCCAGGGCACTAACTGAGGGTCAACGCCGTTCGTAACCGCGAGAGAGACCCATGCTGCAGACATCAAATGCCATAGACACCACCGCCCAGCTCACCGCCGATCGTTCGCGCGACTATGAGCTGATCCGCCGCGCCATCGCCTTTCTCACCGAGAGCTGGACTGAGCAGCCCTCGCTGGAGGCGCTGGCCGCCCACCTCGGCCTCGGGCCGTCGCATTGCCAGAAGCTGTTCAAGCGCTGGTGCGGCCTCAGCCCCAAGGAGTTCGTGCAGGCGATCACCGTCGACCACGCGCGCAGCCTGCTCAACGGCTCGGCCAGCGTGCTCGGCGCCGCCTATGAGGTGGGCCTGTCCGGCGGCGGGCGGCTGCACGACCTGTTCGTCTCGCACGAGGCCATGACGCCGGGCGACTACAAGCGCCGTGGCGATGGCCTCGCCATGGGCTACGGGTTCCACCGGTCTCCCTTCGGAGACGCGCTCCTCATGGTCACCGAGCGCGGCGTGGCGGGCCTGGCCTTCATCGACGAGGACAAGGCCCAGACGCGCGAGGACGTGCTCGCCGAGATGATGCGGCGCTGGCCCAGGGCGGAGTTCGTGGCGGCGCCGGAACGGACGGCCCCTTTTGCCTGGCAGATCTTCGATCCCGCGACCTGGAGCCGGGACCGGCCGGTGCGCCTCGTCATGATCGGCACCGACTTCGAGGTGCGGGTGTGGGAGACGCTGCTCAAGATCCCCATGGGGCGTGCAGTGAGCTACAGCGACATCGCCCGCCATCTGGGCCAGCCCACGGCCTCACGCGCGGTCGGGTCGGCGGTGGGCCGCAACCCCATCTCGTTCGTGGTGCCGTGCCACCGCGTGCTGCGGGGCGACGGCAGCCTCGGCGGCTACCACTGGGGCCTGACGCGCAAGCGCGCGCTGATCGGCTGGGAGGCCGGACAGTCGGCGGAACGGCAATAGCGCATACGGCCCTCCTCCCGCGGTGCCCGGTGCCGAGGGAGGTGGGTCCTAAGCTGCGGAAGCGTCAGGCTTCAATTATAGCTGTTGCCGATGAGGCGGCGCTGCTCTTTGAGGTGGTAGAGCGCCTCGGACATCAAGCCGAGCTGATTCTCGATCTCGACGGTCGAATAGCCCTGGGAGCTGAACCATGGCAGGAGGGCCTCGACCTGCCTGATGTTGCGCTCGGCGTCCTCAATGTGGCTGTCGGCCAGGGCGAGCTTGAGATCGAGGTCGGCGCTCATGAACTGGTGCTCCAGAGTCACAACTTGGTCTCTACGCTCTCACAAGTCGAGCCTACGCTGTTGCGTGTGGCAATTGCGCAATGAAAGTTGGCCATAGCGAGGCAGCGCGTTCCCGTTCAACGGGAAATCGCTGCGGCGCGGTGTCAGACCCAGAGGGTCTGACACCCTTGACACCTTCGGAACAGCAACCGCCTCGCTCCGTTCGATATGGAGCACGCCCGGCGGGGCTGCCGCCCGGTTCCGTCCACGCTGGGCTTGCGCCCCATTAGCGTTTCGGGGGTGGCCGTCTGGCATCGGCGCCACATCCGCGCTATGCACGCAAACGCACGCAGTGAGCCAATTTGCGGGAGGTTCAACATGACGAAGGCAATGTCGCTGCAAGAGGTGGCCAAGGCCATGGTGGCGCCCGGCAAGGGCATCCTCGCCGCCGACGAGAGCTCCGGCACCATCAAGAAGCGCTTCGACACCGTCAAAACCGACAGCACGGAGGCGAACCGCCGCGACTACCGCGAGATGATGTTCCGCGCGACCGAGGCCATGCGCGACTGCATCTCGGGCGTGATCCTCTACGACGAGACCATCCGGCAGAAGGCCAAGGATGGCACGCCGATGCCCAAGCTGATCGCGGCCGCCGGCTCGCTCCCGGGCATCAAGGTGGACATGGGCACCAAGCCACTGCCGTTCTGCCCGGGCGAGACCGTCACCGAGGGCCTCGACGGCCTGGCCGACAGGATCAAGGAGTACGTCGGTCTCGGCGCCAAGTTCGCCAAGTGGCGCGCGGTCTACGACATCGGCCCGAAGATGCCGAGCTATGCGGCGATCAACGCCAACGCCCATGCTCTGGCGCGCTACGCCGCCCTGTGCGTGGAAGGCGGGCTGGTGCCGATCGTGGAGCCGGAGGTGCTGATGGATGGCGACCACGACATCGACGCCTGCGAGGCGGCGACCGAGTGGGTGCTGAAGGAAGTCTACCAGCAACTCTACTACGCCAACGTGCCGCTGGAGAAGACCATCCTCAAGCCCAACATGGTGATTGCCGGCAAGAAGGCGCCTAAGCAGGCCTCGCGCGAGGAGGTGGCGGAGCGCACCGTGAAGGTGCTCAAGCGCTGCGTGCCTCCGGCTGTGCCGGGCATCGCCTTCCTCTCCGGCGGCCAGTCCGACGAGGACGCTACCGCGCACCTGTCGCTGATGAACCGGCTCGGGCCGCTGCCCTGGAAGCTGTCGTTCTCCTACGGCCGCGCCCTGCAGACCGCGGCGCTGAAGGCGTGGGGCGGGAAGCCGGAGAACGTCGCCGCCGGCCAGCGCGCCTTCGCCCACCGCGCCCGCATGAACGGTGCCGCGACGCTCGGCAAGTGGACGGAGCAGATGGAGAAGGCGGCGTGACGCGTCGCGCGAATCCCCTCTCCCCGCTTGCGGGGAGAGGGTTAGGGTGAGGGGCAGCCACAAGGGAAAGCCCCTTCGCGCGCACCGCCTTTACAGACAGCCGGCTTGATATGAGTGGTTTCCCGCGCAGCAGGCGTACGGTCCGCTCGTGAGAGGCTTGAGTTCCTGGCTGCCCCTCACCCCGGCCCTCTCCCCGTTCGCCCTCGGGGGCGTTGTGGCACGCTCACCCTCGTGGATGGCCCGAGGGCGAGCGGGGAGAGGGAGCGCCACGGCGCCCTCACGCCGCCGGCGGCGCGTTCTCGTTGGCTGGCGGTGGGACCGAGCCCGATCCGTCAGTGCCGCCGTCCGACTTGGGCGCACCCTGGGCCACGCCGACCATGGCGGGGCGCAGCACGCGGTCGGCGATGGTGTAGCCGGCCTGGTAGACGGCGACGATGGTGCCGGCGGGCACATCTTCGCGCGGCACTTGCGTGACCGCCTGGTGCAGGTGCGGGTTGAACGGCTCGTTCATGGGCTGCAGGCGCTTGATGCCGTGGCGGTCGAGCACGTTGAGGAGCTCCCGCTCCGTCATCGTCACGCCTTCCAGGAAGCTCTTGAGTGTCGGGTCCTGCTCGGCGGCTCCGGCAGGCACGGCGTCGATCGCGCGCTGGAAATTGTCACCGACACTGACGATGTCGCGCGCGAGCTTGGTGATGGCGTACTTCGCCGCGTCCTCCTTCTCGCGCTCTGCGCGCTTGCGGATGTTATCCACCTCCGCATGAGCCCGGAGCAGCTTGTCCTTGAGGTCGTCGATCTCAGACTGCTTGGCTCTCAGCTCGTTGAGCTCGGCCTGCAGCGCCGCGAGCGTCTCCTGCAGGCTCTTGCCTCCCTCGCCGGCGCCCTGGGACTGGGACGGACTCTGAGAGGGACTGGCGGCCTGCGCTGCCGAGCCCGCCGACTGTGTGTCGTTCTTCTTGGCGTCGGAATCGTTGTGCGGTGTGTTGGCCATCGGCGAAAGTTCCGCGATTGAGATTGCTGCCCGGGCGGACCCCTTGGTAGCCGATCCAAGCCTTGCGCCGATCGGATGCAAAACGGGTCGGTCCGGACCCCGTGTCATGGGGGGCATATCGGCCAAGCTGGGGAGAAGTCAAGTCAGCACGCGACCGATGAGCCTGGCCGTGTAGTCCACCATGGGAATGATGCGGGCATAGTTGAGGCGCGTGGGACCGATCACGCCGATCACGCCCACGATCTTGCGCCGCTCGTCCTTGAACGGCGCCACCACTAGCGAGGAGCCCGACAGCGAGAACAGCTTGTTCTCGGAGCCGATGAAGATGTGCACGCCCTCGCCGCGCTCGGCCAGCCCCAAGAGCTGGGCCAGCTCGCGCTTGCTCTCGAAATCGTCGAATAGCTGGCGAACCCGCTCCAGGCTCTCCAAGCCGTCGACGTCCTTCAGCAGGTTGGCCTGCCCGCGCACGATCAGGTTCTGCTTGCCATCGAGCGCGCCCGACCAGGTGGCGAGGCCCGCCTCGATCACCTTCTGGGTCAGCTCGTCCAGCTCCTTCTTGGCTTTGGCCTGCTCCTGCTCGATCTTGGCCTTCGCCTCGTTGAGCGTGAGTCCAGCGATGCGCGCGTTGAGATAGTTGGTGGCCTCGTGGAGACTGGACGCCGGCAGACCCGGCGGCAGCGGGATGATGCGGTTCTCCACCTCCTGGTCGTCACCCACCAGGACGACGAGCGCCTTGCCGGGCTCGAGCGGGACGAACTCGATGTGCTTGAGCCGGCCGACCTGCCTGTCGGCCAGCACCATGCCGGCGCAGTGCGAAAGGCCGGAGATCATCTCGCCCGCCTTGGTGAGGACCTGCTCCAGGGCCTTCTCGCCCCTGGCGCCGATCTGCGCCTCGATGGCGCGGCGCTCGTCCTCCACCAGGTCGCCGATCTCCAGGAGCCCGTCCACGAACAGGCGCAGCCCCGTCTCGGTGGGCAGCCGCCCCGCCGAGGTGTGCGGCGCATAGATGAGGCCGAGGCGCTCCAGGTCCGACATGACGTTGCGCACGGAGGCGGGCGACAGCGTTATCGGCAGCTGGCGCGCCAGGTTGCGCGAGCCGACGGGCTCGCCGGTGGCGAGATAGGTCTCGACGATCTCGCGGAAGATGGTGCGCGAGCGCTCGTTGAGGCGCTGCAGGTTGGTGAGGCTGGCTGGGGCGGGCGTGCCGAAGGGCTTGTCGGTGCTCATGGCGGCGCTGGTGTGGTCGTTCATGGGCGAATCTAAAGTCGGTTGCTCCACCGCGTCAAACCGCGGCGCGGCGCGCCCCCCTGAGTGCTGTTCCAGAACGCAACGTCCTCCATCCAGCCAACACCGCCATTCTCGAGGTGCGAGCGCAATCGCGCGGAGGCCGCCCCTCAATTCGAGCCACACGGAAACTGACGATCCCCCGCCGCCCCATTCAGGCCTGCAATCCCGGGGTGCTTCGCGCACATCGCCTTCAGCCCCTCCACAACGCCACGCGCGATCTGCAGTTGGTACTCGGCACTTCTCAACCGTCGCACGTCGTTCCTGTTCGACAGGAAGCCAGCCTCGATCAATACGGACGGAATCGGCGAGGTCTGAGACACTTTCAGCTTCTGAAAATCGAACACGTTGAGATCGACGCTCGCAGGCTTGCGAAGGTCGTCCGCGATAACATCCTGGAACGGTGTGGCCGGCACCGCCCCGCTTGCACGAAGCGCCTCCGCCACGCTCAGGCCCAGCAATCTCGATAGATCGGCATATCTGTTCTGCGACGAGAAGTATACCGTGTAGCCCTCGATTCGATCGTTGGACCTGAGCTTGCGACCCTGCTCGTCAACGACGCTCGTCCTGAGACTGTCGACGACATGGTCGTGATGCACCGAGATGAAGAGGTCGGCACCGGCGCAGAAAGCTCTTTGCGGACGCTCGGAGAGCGACGCCATATCGAGATTGCGGTTGATCGGAACGACACGTCCGATCCCGGATCGCTCCAGTTGGCCCTTAATCGTCGCGGCGAGCTCGACGTTATAGTCCAATTCATCCCGACCGAAGACATCCTTCGCGCCGGGACTGGAACGGGTGTGGCCGATATCGATGGCGGCCACGAGCTGCGTGAAGCATGTGCCCGCGTTGTCGGCGGCTCTGGCGGGAGCGCACCCGAGCGCGAGCCACGAAGCGAGCGCGACCCAAGCGGCGCGCCACCCACATCGGGAAAAGCCGATCAACATAGCGCCGCAACACGTGGACGTTACGATGCCCTTAAAGAAAGCCGGGCAAAACGGAGGGGCGGCGTCCCCGCGCGTGAGAAATGAATCCGGAATGAAGCTTCGGCGATAGATGGATAATTCCATTATACTTAGTTTATCATCTGGCTTGAAAAACGGCTTCATGAAGCAGGCTCTGGTATTGTCGCAACCTCAAAGGATTCGTGAACTCGCCCCCTAATTGTCTTGAGTCTGTCGGCTGATGTCCTACTGAGTTCGTAGCCGTATACTTCGCCGTCTAGTGTAACGAAGTATGACCGGCCGGCCGAGTTACCGATGAACTGGGTGAGGCGGTCAGGAGATCCCTTGATCTCTATGCCAGCTTGGCCAACAGTGGCCTTGAAAGGGCCCTTACGCGAGTGCTGTTGGCGCTTCGCAATAGACTGAGAGAAGTCGGCGGAGTGTCCTACGACATGGCGGATGGCTTTGTAGTTCGGGAAGGCGCTCTTTAGCGACCCAATTGCAATGCGCAGGTTCTTGTGGTCAACCATCGCGCACAGTGTCGGGCATGCAGAAAGGCTGCTCTTAATTCCATCCAAGATGCTGCCGAAATGGTAGATCGACATGGCTGCGTCCCTGGTAGCAATTTCTTGCCACCCACCGAAGATACTGAACCGGTCGTTCATACCCTTCGCGTCCAACTTGCTGCGGTCTAACTTGCCGCTAGTCGTTGCCGCGCGGATCATTTCTTGAAAGAAATCGTTGATCTGGCCTTCGCAAGCGTCATACAGCTGCAACGCCATCCAGAAATTCACAGTGTGAATATCCAAATGTTGAAGCAAATGTACTATGTGCTCGAAGGCGGGCTGCTCAGGTACTGGAACCTTGGTAGCGTCGAGTTTCGCAGGCCCCTCAAGCCGGATAGGAGTAAGAAGGATGGGCATGAAACGCTCTATCGGCTCTCGTCGCGAATGCTCTCGCGCAGCACATTGAGGTTGTCGCCGCAATAGAGGTGATTCGTCATCCCCCGCCCCCCTTCCGCCTGCGGCGTTCTAACCACCGCTGGAAAAGACAGTCAAACCGCGGAGAATCGTTGACATTGTAGCATCCTTGCACTATGAATTGTAGTGTTAACTACGAATCATAGGATAATGGGTTATGGTCATCGTCACCCGATCATACAACGAAGCGTTGCGGGTCGCTCGCTCTGCGAGGGAGGATGCCGCGAACCGGCGCATGCGCAAGGCCGGCCGGCGGTGCTGGACTGAGGCCGATTACGACCACACCGTCAACGTCATGAATCGCGTGCTTGCGCAGCTCGGATATGACTTGTCCGCCGAGGTGCCGCTGCCACCTGACCCCATGGCACCACCGTTTGGAGAATGGGGGTCTAACCCGCAGGGGTCTGACCCCGCCTAATCCTGCTTCAGCCGCGCCGCCATCTGCTTGGCGCGGCGGCGCTGCACGGAAGAGGGGATGCGCAGCGCCTCGCGGTACTTGGCGACCGTGCGGCGGGCGATGTCGATGCCGTCGCGCTTCAGGTACTCGACCAGCTTGTCGTCGGACAGCACCGACTGCGGGGTCTCGGCGTCGATCAGCTGGCGGATGCGGTGCCGGACCGCTTCCGAGGAGTGCGCCTCGCCGGTGCCGTTGGCGGCGGAGATGGCCGAGGTGAAGAAGTACTTGAGCTCGAAGATGCCGCGCTGGGTTGCCATGTACTTGTTCGACGTGACCCGGCTCACCGTCGACTCGTGCATGCCGATGGCGTCCGCCACCGTGCGCAGGTTGAGCGGCTTCAGGTGCTCGACGCCGTGGGTGAGGAACCCGTCTTGCTGGCGCACGATCTCCTCGGCCACGCGCAGTATGGTGCGGGCGCGCTGGTCGAGGCTCTTCACCAGCCAGTTGGCGCTCTGCAGGCAGTCGTGCAGGTAGCCCTTGTCCTGCTCCGAGCGCGCGGTCTTGGCGACGGTGGCGTAGTAGCTGCGGTTGACCAGCACGCGCGGCAGCGTGTCGGTGTTGAGCTCGATCAGCCAGCTGCCGGCCGGGGCGGGCCGCACCAGCACATCGGGGAGGATCGGCTGGATCTGGATGGAGCCGAACTTGAGGCCCGGCTTGGGATTGAGCCGCTTGATCTCGGCCACCATCTCGACCAGCTCGTCGTTGTCCACGCCCACCGCGCGGCGCAGCGCGGCGAGGTTGTGGCTGCCGAGCAGCTCCAGGTTATCGAGCAGCCTGGCGATCTGCGGGTCGTAGCGGTTGGCGTCCTTGAGCTGCAGGGCCAGGCACTCGGCCAGATCGCGGGCGAGCACGCCGGGCGGCTCGAAGCCCTGGAGCTTGGCGAGGACTTTGTGCACCAGGGCCTGTGGCGCCCCCAGGCGGGCGGCCACGTCGTCCAGGCTGCCCAAGAGGTAGCCCGATTCATCGACCATGTGGATCAGGTGTGCGCCGATCAGCCGCTCGGCCGGATCGGTGACCATCAGGTGCAGCTGCTCGGTGAGGTGGTCGGCGAGCGAGCGCGTGGCAGCGACGAACTCCTCCAGGTTGGGACCGTCCGATCCGTCGCCGTTGTGGGTAGAGGGTCTCAGCGACGCCCAGCCGCCCCTGTCACCCAGGGGCTCGGCGTTGGGGGGGGCGTTCTCGTTGCGGGCGCCGGTTTTACCGTCGTCGCCGGTGCCGGGCTTGTCCCGCGCCTTGCCGTCGGCCCGGGCTGCCTCATGAGGGTCGTCGCGCGCGATCTCGTCCCGCTCCAGGAGCGGGTTGCGCTCCATCTCGTTCTCGACGAAGACGCCCAGCTCCAAATTGGACAGCTGCAGGAGACGGATCGCCTGTTGCAGCTGGGGAGTCATCACCAGCTGCTGACTCTGCCGCAATTCCAACTTCGGCGATAGCACCATGGCACCAATGGTTGCCACGATGCATCACGCGGTCAAGACATAACGACGCCGCATTCAGCCGAAGGTCTTGCCCAGGTAGACCTGCCGGACCATCTCGTTGTTGACGATTTCCTGGGGTTTTCCGTGGATTAGCACCTGGCCGTCGTAAATGATGTAGGCCCGGTTGACCATGCTCAGGGTCTCGCGGACGTTGTGGTCGGTAATCACCACGCCGATGCCACGCTGGGTGAGGTGGCGAACGGTGTTCTGGATCTCCTCCACCGCCCTGGGGTCGATGCCGGCGAACGGCTCGTCCAGCAGCATGAACGAGGGGCCGGTGGCCAGCGCCCTGGCGATCTCGCAACGCCGCCGCTCGCCGCCAGACAGCGCGATGGAGGGGGCCTTGCGCTTGTGGGCGATGCCGAACTCCTCCAGCAGGCTGTCCAGCTGCTCCTTGCGGCGCTTGCGGTTGGGCTCCACCAGCTCAAGCACGCTCATGATGTTCTGCTCGGTGGTCAGCCCCCGAAAAATCGACTGTTCCTGAGGCAGATAGCCGATCCCGAGGCGGGCGCGGCGATACATGGGCAGCCGCGTCACGTCGCGGCCGTCGAGCATGATGCGGCCGGCATCGGCGGCGACCAGGCCGGTGATCATGTAGAACAGTGTCGTCTTGCCGGCGCCGTTGGGGCCGAGGATGCCCACCGCCTCGCCGCGCTGGGCGGCGAGCGAGATGCCCCGCACCACCATCTGGGCGCGGTAGCTCTTGCGCACGTCGTGCACGCTGAGCCAGCCCTCTGCCGATGGCAGCGCCTCGGGGCCATGGTCGGGCGCCAGATAGCCGCCGTTGGGGCGGCGGCGGCCTAGGAGTGGAGGCGGCGCAACTTTGTCGCTGCTGCGGCGGGCGAAGAGCCTCATCGGGTGTCCTGGGGGTGTCCTGGGAGTTGGCCTGGGGCGTTCCGGGGGCTGTCCTAGTGCGTAGCCGATGCAGCTCCAGCCCATGGGCGGGCACTTATAGCAGCGCGAATATCCCAAAATTGCGGGCTCGCAAAGCCTGCCCTGTCACGGCACCGTAACCCCCGGCGCCTTCTTCTTCAGCACCTCCAGGGCCTTGTCCTTGACCTGCTTGGGGTGGAGAAGAATACAAGTCCTGCCGGGGGGACAGTCATTAACCCTCTCCTGCGGGGTGGGCGCCGGGGTCCCGGGGGGCCCGGACACGACCGGCAACGGCGGCGGCCTCTGCGGCGAGGGTGACTCGGCGGCCTCGACCTGGGAGATGCCAGTCGTCAGGTCTACCTTGAGACGCTCGCCCCTCACCACGTCGGGCTTGAGCGGGTCGTCGGTGGCCTTCGTCACGATCACCTCCTTACCCCCCAGTAGCGCCTTGTTGGCTTTGACATCGAAGTCCGCCCAGTCTGCGGTGGCCTTCTGGTCCTTGGATTCCAGGATGACCTTGCGTCTCGCTTCAAGGCGCACGATCTCGCCCTTCTCCGGTCCCTTGCCCTTGGCGGCAGCTGCGTCGGCGGTCGGACTGCCGAAGCCCATCCCGCTCTGGCCGGAGTAGAAGGCCGTGAGCTCCGAAGTGCGCACCAGGAGGTCGCCTTGGCGCGCCTGCACGTCGCCTTGGAACACGGCCTTGCTGCTGGCGTCCAGCAGCTCAAGGGACGCCGCCTCGACGTTCATCGGCGCGTTCCGGTCAGCCTTAAACGAGCCGAGCATCCCCGCCTGCACCTCCTCCACGCCCGATGGCCGCTTGGTCGGCCGCGGTTGCGCGGGACCGCTCTGGTGGAAGATCGCCGCGATGCGGCCGTCGCCGGGCGTTTCCAGCCGTGTCCGCCCGGCCTTGCGGTCGACCAGCAGCTGGCCGCCCTTCAGCACGTTCTTCTCCTGCGTGGCGACCACGTTGCCCGCGAACTTCGCGGTGTCCGCGGCGATGTCGAAATCGGCGAGGTCGCTGGTGATGCGCCGGTCGGTGCCGGCCGTGATCTCGACGCCGTTGCGGGCCCACAGGAACGTCACCCGCGCGCCGTCGTTGCTGGCTCCCGTGGCCGCCCCGTCTGCCGCCGAGGTGAGGCCGGATGCGGCCTTGCCCTCGTACTTGACCATGAGATAGGGGGCCTGGAGCATGGTCTCGCCCTGCACCGCCACCACCTTGCCCCGGAAGTGGGCGGCCTTGGCGGCATCGTCGATGTCGAGCTCCTCGGCGCGGATATCGACGGGCTGGCGCGCGTCGCGGCCGGTGGCGCCCAAGCCTTGGCCCTGCTGCGGCAGCAGGCGCACGGCCACGTTGCCGCGGAACTGCACGAGCTTGGTCTTGTTGTGCATGGTCATGGCGGCAGCCTGCACGGAGCCGGTCGGCATGGTGGCGCTGACAGGCTCGGTGGAGACCACCTTGCCTTCCTTGGAATAGAACATGGCCCGCGACAGCCGGGCCATGACGCCGTTGCTGCCATCGATCTCGATGCCGTCGAACAGCTCCAGCTCGCCTTTCTTCTGCTCGAACAGTCCGTGCTTTGCCTTGAGTCTGGTGACCGTGCCGCTGTTTTGCGTCAGGTCGCCGCTGACATCGATCAACTTGATGGGGGCGTTCTGGCTGAAGGCGACGACGGCGCGCTTGGCCCGCACTTCGTAGCGGCCATCCTTGGTCACGTCGAAGTAGCTCGGGTCCTTCATGGTCAGGTCGTCGGCCGTGATCTCGACACCGCCGACCTTGAACTTGCTTGCGCTCGCTGCCCAGCTCATGGCCACGATCAGGGCATAGATGGCGACGACCCCAAGCGCCACCAGCGGGCAGAGGATGCGCAGCACCGCCACCAGCCGGCTGTGCCGCTTGGCCGCCGTAAACGCTCGCGCACGCTGGCTAAGACTACCGATGGTCACCGCCGGCATGCGGCCGGGACGGCGCGCGTTCCGGGTGTCAAGGGTGATGGCCATGCGCGCCCCAATGCGCCCTCAGGCGCCGCCAAAGCTCCCGAATGTCTCCGAGCGTCCCCGAAGCCGCCCGCGCCGGCAGAACCCTCCGGACCTGGAGCGACTCGCGGAGCAGAATGTCCGGCAATTTAGGTGAGATTGGGACTTGCCGCGAGGCCAAGCGGTTGGACCGCTATCGCTTTTCTGTGACCAACTGCTAACGCCTTCCGGCGACCAGGCGGCGTATGGGCTGCCCAATCAGTGGGCGAAGATGTCCGTGTCCTCGAAGCCGGCCAGGTCGAGCTGGGCGCGGGTGGCGACGAACCGGAAGCAGACCTCGGCGAGCCCTGCCCGGTCCTCCCGCTGCAGCATGGCGTCGAGCTTGGCCTTCAAGGCGTGCAGATAGAGGACGTCGGAAGCCGCATAGTGGCGCTGCTGGTCGGTCAGCTTCTCGCCACCCCAGTCGGAGCTCTGCTGCTGCTTGGACAGCTCGACGCCCAGGAGCTCGGCGCACAGGTCCTTGAGGCCATGGCGGTCCGTGTAGGTCCTCACGAGCTTGGAGGCGATCTTGGTGCAATAGACCGGCCCGGTCGCCACGCCCAGATAGTGCCGTAGCACGCCCACGTCGAAGCGCGCGAAGTGGAAGATCTTGAGGACCTCGGGGTTGGCCAGCAGCGCCTTGAGGTTGGGGGCCGACCAGTCGCTGCCGTCGAGCTGGACCAGATGGGCGGTGCCGTCCCCGGCCGAGAGCTGCACCACGCACAGCCGGTCCCGCGATGGCCTGAGCCCCATGGTCTCGGTGTCCACGGCCACGCTGCTGCCGAAGGTGAGCCCGGCTGGCAGATCGCTTTTGTGCAACTTGATGGTGGGGCTCACGGTCGCTCCGCCGCATCGGCAACTCGGCTGCGGCCGCTCAGAGCGGACCAGCCAAGCCCAGGTCACACCGCATTGAAATTACAGATGAATTCCAACGTAACCTGAGAAAAGGTTGTGTACCACCCCCGTGCCCGGCCGACAAGCCCCTGCTAGCGGTGCGGCTCTCTTCGGCTTGCCAGGCGCGAAGATCAGCTCAAAGATCGGCCTTGTCGTTCCAGTGCCGGTGCGCTATTTTATGTTGGATGAAGGGCGCGAAGGTTGCGTAAATGGCAAACGAGCCTGACAATCTCATCCTGGTCCACCTCCGCGAGATTCGCGCGACGCTGGCTGAGCATTCGGCGCGCTTCGATCGGATCGACGAGCGTTTCACTCAAATGGACCAGCGCTTCGTGCAAATCGACGAGCGCTTCCATCAAATGGACTTGCGTTTCGCCCAAATCGATGAGCGCTTTGCCCAAATGGACTTGCGCTTCGCTCAAATCGATGAGCGTTTTGCCCAAATGGACTTGCGCTTCGCCCAAATCGATGAGCGTTTCGTCCAAGTGGACTTACGCTTCGACCGGATGGAGCAGCGCTTCGATGGGTTGCGCGATGTCGTCGACCACACCTTCGTGCTGAGCGCCGCCAATTCGCGCGAATTGCAGGAGCTGGACCGGCGCTATCAGTTCAGCGAGGGGGAACAGCAGCGCATAAGCGGTCGCGTGGACGAGCTCGACAATCGGCTTTCCGACGTTGAGAAGAAGATCGAGAAGTGAATGCCTGGACGTGAGGGGCGGTCGGGGGAGCAGTGGGAGGAGGCTCGTATGGCGAACGATACCGACCAGCTGGTGGTTGCTCACTTGCGCGAGATACACGCCCAGTTGCAGGGCATCTCGGCGAAGCTTGAGGAGCACGACCGGCGCTTCGACCGGACGGACAAGAGCCTCGGCGGCTTCCGCCCCCTTGTCGAGCACACGCTCGGGGTGGCCACGCTGAGCCAGATCAAGGTGGGCAGGCTGGAGGCCCATCGCGACGCAACCGGCGCATGGCAGAAGCGCATCGACGAGCGGCTGGACGAGATCGAGCGCCGCCTCGCCAAGGTCGAGGAGCGGCTCGGAGCTTGAGATCCCTCTCGGCGAGATACGCGGCGCACCTTTCGATATCGCCGTCCGACCAGACCTCCTGCGGGAAGCTCGCCAGCAGGGCCTTGTGCTTCTCGTCTCGGGGCGTGCTCATCGCGTGCCGCCTCGCAGGTCTCGCGTCGCTGTTGCGGCGGGTTGGTCGTCGCTGCTGAGCCTGACGAGATGCTCACGCACGTCCTTCGGCCATCCGGCGATCAGCTCCTTGAAGCGCGACATGTCATTGGCGAAGAGGGCGCGCGAGGCTACCTCGAAGCCGGGGAGGTCTCCAGCGATAGCGGACATAACGCGGTAGGCGCGCTCCTGCGGAAGGCGCAGCCTCGCCCGGCCAGACGGGCCGCTGCGGCGGGCCTCCTCCACCAGCCGGCGCAATGTCGCCGAGGCGCCGCCCGGCTGCTCGGCGAGCCATTCCCAGTGCCGCGGCAGCAGCGTGACTTCCCGGGCCACGACGCCCAGCCTCGGGCGCCCCGGCGTGCGGGGCGCATCCGCCTCGGCCGCCGGGAAGCGCTTCTGGAGGCGCGCCGCGATCTCCTCGTCAGAGCCGCGCAGGTCGAAATCGATCTGCTTGCCGGTCGCATCGTCGAAGATGACCACCAAGGCATCAGGATGTGCGCAGCTGTAGTCCCTGAGCGCGACAGCGACCTGCACGTATGTGCCGGAGGTGACTTGGCGGGTCGCCTGGAAAGCGGTGCAGGACAGGGGACGCGAGTGTGTGTGGCTTGTGTTGGGCATGCCGATCAATTTGCCCGGATAAAATAGGCGTGTCAATATACCCGGATGCTCGAACGACCGCGGCCGCCCGACCGGCTCTGCGCGCAAGTCGTAAGCTCGGCAAAATTGCTCCGCCAACGCGCGCCCCGCGCGAATTGTCGCCCTAGCGCGCTGTGCGCCGCCCGTGTAGGAAGCAGGGCGCGCTGGAACGGTCCCCCCGGTCCGGCCTTCCCCGCGCGGCGAGAGCGGAATGCCCAAGCAGCTCATCATCGACGGCAAGCTGATCGAGGTCGAGGACGGCCTGACGCTGATCCAGGCCTGCGAGCAGGCGGGCGTGGAGATCCCCCGTTTCTGCTACCACGAGCGGCTATCGATCGCCGGCAACTGCAGGATGTGCCTGATCGAGGTGGCCGGGATGCCCAAGCCGGTCGCCTCCTGCGCCATGGGTGTCAACGACCTTCCGCCCAACAAGGACGGTAGCCCCAAGGTCATCAACACCCGCTCGCCGATGGTGAAGAAGGCGCGCGAGGGGGTGATGGAGTTCCTGCTCATCAACCACCCGCTGGACTGCCCGATCTGCGACCAGGGCGGCGAGTGCGACCTGCAGGATCAGGCCATTGCGTTCGGCAAGGGCGCCACGCGCTTCGATGAGAACAAGCGCGCCGTCGAGGAGAAATACCTGGGTCCGCTCATCAAGACCCACATGACCCGCTGCATCCACTGCACGCGCTGTGTGCGGTTCATGACCGAGGTTGCCGGCGTGGAGGAGCTGGGTGCCATCGGCCGCGGCGAGAACATGGAGATTACCACCTACCTGGAGCGCGGCCTCCACTCGGAGCTGTCGGCCAACATCAACGACCTGTGCCCCGTCGGCGCCCTGACGCACCGGCCCTGGGCCTTTGCCTACCGGCCCTGGGAGCTGGGCAAGACCGAGTCGGTGGATGCGATGGACGCCGTCGGCTCCAACATCCGGGTCGATGCGCGAGGCCGCGAGGTGCTGCGCATCCTGCCCCGCAACAACGACGCCGTGAACGAGGAGTGGATTTCCGACAAGACGCGGTTCGTGGCCGACGGCCTCAAGGTGCAGCGACTGGACCGGCCGTATGTGCGCAAGAACGGCCTGCTGGAGCCTGCGGGCTGGGACGAGGCCCTGGCGCTGGTCGGGGCCAAGCTCAAGGCCGCCAGGCCGCAGCACATCGCTGCCATCGCCGGCGACCTTGCCGGCGCGGAGGAGATGTTCGCCCTCAAGGACCTGCTGGGCCGCCTGGGCTGCAAGAACGTCGACTGCCGCCAGGACGGCAGCAGGCTCGATCCGAAGCTTGGCCGTGCGAGCTATCTCTTCAATGCCCGCATCGAAGGCATCGAGCAGGCCGATGCCATCCTGCTGGTGGGCACCAACCCGCGGCTCGAGGCGGCCGTGCTCAACGCCCACATCCGCAAGCGCTGGCGGCAGGCTGGCGCGGCGGTGGGCCTGATCGGGCAGCGGGCAGACCTCACGTACCCGTACGAGTTCCTGGGCGGCGGGCCGCAGACCCTGGCTGAGGTGCTGGACGGCAAGCACAGCTTCGCGGGCGTGCTCAAGGCCTCCCAGCGGCCGATGGTGATCGTCGGCGCTGCGGCTGCCGCCAGGGCCGACGGGCTGGCGGTGCTCTCGGCTGCGGCGAAGATTGCGCTGGCGGGCGCGGAGGGCAAGGAGGCGGGCTGGAGCCCATTCAATGTCCTGCACAGCGCCGCGGCGCGTGTGGCCGGCCTCGACCTGGGCTTTGTGCCGGAGAACGGCGGCATCGACCTCATGGGGCAGGATGTCGTGTACCTGCTGGGAGCGGACGAAATCGACATGAAGCGCCTCGGGGGCGCTTTCGTCGTCTACCAGGGCAGCCATGGCGACGCTGGCGCCGAGCGGGCCGATGTGGTGCTGCCGGGCGCCGCCTACACCGAGAAGAGCGCCACCTACGTCAACACCGAGGGCCGGGCGCAGGCGACCGCCCGCGCCGTCTTCCCGCCCGGCGATGCCAAGGAGGACTGGGCCATCGTCCGCGCCCTGTCCGCCCATGTGGGCCAGAAGCTGCCCTACGACACGCTGCCGGCCTTGCGCGCTGCCATGTACAAGCAGGCGCCGACACTGGCACGGCTCGATGCAGTCGAGCCCGCGGATACGAAGGGCGTGGAGGCCCTTGCGGCGGCCGGTGGCAAGCTGGGTGGAGAGCCGTTCGGGGTGACTGTGACCGATTTCTATCTCACCAATCCGATTGCGCGGGCGTCCGCCGTGATGGCCGAGCTGAGCGCGTTCAAGCAGGCCGCCGGGCACAGGATCACGGGCACGCATGGATAGCGTCGCAGGCATCTGGCAGAGCCATATCTGGCCGCTCATCGAGTACCTGTGGCCGGTGCTGATGACCGCACTGTGGAGCGTGGTGCTCCTGGTGGTGCTGCTGGTGGGTGTCGCGTTCCTGATCCTGTTCGACCGCAAGGTGTGGGCGGCGGTGCAGCTGCGCCGCGGCCCGAACGTGGTGGGCCCGTTCGGCCTGCTGCAGTCGTTCGCCGACCTCCTGAAGTTCGTGTTCAAGGAGCCGGTGATCCCGGCCGGCGCCGACAAGGGCGTGTTCCTGCTGGCGCCCCTCGTCGCTTCGGTGCTGGCGCTGGCCGCCTGGGCCGTGATCCCGGTCAGCCAGGATGGCTGGGGGCACTGGGTGATCGCCAACCTCAACGTGGGCGTGCTCTACATCTTCGCCATCTCCTCGCTGGGCGTCTATGGCGTGATCATGGGGGGGTGGGCTTCGAACTCGAAGTATGCCTTCCTGGGCAGCCTGCGCTCGGCCGCGCAGATGGTGTCCTACGAGGTCTCCATCGGCTTCGTCATCATCACGGTGCTCTTGTGCGCCGGCTCGCTCAACATGACCGAGATCGTGAACGCGCAGAGGACCGGCCTCGGCACGCGCTACGGCCTGCCCAGCTCGATGCTGGACTGGTACTGGCTCGGGCTGCTCCCGATGTTCGTCGTGTTCTTCATCTCGGCGCTGGCCGAGACCAACCGGCCGCCGTTCGATCTGCCGGAGGCGGAATCGGAGCTGGTGGCCGGGTTCATGGTGGAGTACTCGTCCACGCCCTACTTGCTCTTCATGCTGGGCGAGTACGTGGCCATCACCACCATGTGCGCGCTCACCACCGTCATGTTCCTGGGCGGCTGGCTGCCGCCGGTGGCGGTGGCGCCGTTCACCTGGGTGCCGGGGGTCGTGTGGTTCACGGCCAAGCTGGTGCTCGTGTTCTTCATGTTCGCCATGGTCAAGGCGTTCGTGCCGCGCTATCGCTACGATCAGCTCATGCGCCTTGGCTGGAAGGTGTTCCTGCCGCTGTCCCTGTTCATGGTGGTGGCGGTGGCGGGCTTCCTGCACGTCTTCGAGCTGGCACCCTGAGGACCCAAGAGTCGGACCGAGAATTCGGGCAACCATCCATGGCAGTCTCGCAAGTCGTCGGCTCGCTGTTTCTCAAGGAGTTCGTCTCGGCCTTCTGGCTGTCGATGCGCTACTTCTTCGCCCCCAAGAAGACCCTGCAATACCCCCACGAGAAGGGGCCGCTCTCGCCGCGCTTCCGGGGCGAGCACGCGCTGCGCCGCTACCCCAACGGCGAGGAGCGCTGCATCGCCTGCAAGCTTTGCGAGGCCATCTGCCCGGCGCAGGCGATCACCATCGAGGCCGGGCCGCGCCGCAACGACGGCACGCGGCGCACGACGCGCTACGACATCGACATGGTGAAATGCATCTACTGCGGGCTCTGCCAGGAGGCCTGCCCGGTGGACGCCATCGTCGAGGGACCGAACTTCGAGTACGCCACCGAGACGCGCGAGGAGCTGTACTACGACAAGGAGCGCCTGCTCGCGAACGGCGACCGCTGGGAGCGCGAGATCGCCAAGGCCCTCGCGCTCGATGCGCCGTATCGGTGATGGTGAGCCAGCGATGACGGCGACGATGGCGCAGAACGGAGCAACAGGGTCCCCTCCCCCCTTGTGGGGGAGGGACAGGGCGGGGGGGATTGCAGAACATCGATGGCAGGGAGTCCCCCCATCCCTAACCCCTCCCCACAAGGGGGAGGGGAATCCCGTCGGCGTGAGCCGAAAGGGTGTGCCATGACCATCGCCGCCGCCTTCTTCTACCTGTTCGCGGCCGTCATGGTGGCCGCCGGCCTGATGGTGATCTGGGCCAGGAACCCCGTGCATGCGGTGCTGTTCCTGATCCTGGCGTTCTTCAATGCGGCGGGGCTGTTCGTGCTCTTGGGCGCCGAGTTCCTGGCCATGATCCTGGTCGTGGTGTACGTGGGCGCGGTAGCGGTGCTGTTCCTGTTCGTCGTGATGATGCTGGACGTGGATTTCGCCGAGCTGCGAGCGGGCTTCATCAGGTACGCGCCGCTGGGCGCGCTGGTGGGCCTCATCGTGCTCGTGGAGCTGGTGATGGTGGTGCTGACCAACATCGTGCAGCCCGGCAGCCTGAGGACCGCGTCGGCGCCCATTCCGCCGGCCGAAACGGGCATCACCAACACCGAGGCCATCGGGCGGCTGCTCTACACCAAGTACGCCTACTTCTTCGAGGCCGCCGGCCTGATCCTGCTGGTGGCCATGATCGGTGCCATCGTGCTGACACTGCGGCACAAGGAGGGCGTGAAGCGCCAGTCCATTGCCGCCCAGGTCGCGCGCCGCAAGAGCACGGCCGTCGAGGTCGTGAAGGTGGCGCCAGGGACGGCCGCCGTTCCCCCAGCCCGTTCGACTTCCAGGTGAGGCAGCATGGACTTGATCGCCCAGTTCTTCAGCGGCAGCCGTTGGGTGTGGGTGACCATCGCGGTGGTGGGCGCCATCGCCATCGCCGTGCGGGTGCTTGGATTGTGAGGGGCGCATGACCATCGGGCTCGGGCACTACCTCACCGTCGCGGCGATCCTGTTCACGCTCGGCATCTTCGGCATCTTCCTGAACCGGAAGAACGTGATCGTCATCCTTATGTCGATCGAGCTGATGCTGCTGGCGGTCAACATCAACCTAGTGGCGTTCTCCGCTCACATGGGCGACCTGGTCGGCCAGATCTTCGCGCTGTTCGTGCTGACGGTCGCAGCGGGCGAGGCCGCCATCGGCCTCGCCATCGTCGTCGCCTTCTTCCGCAACCGCGGTTCCATCGCGGTCGAGGATGTCAGTGTGATGAAGGGTTGAGCTGTGGTAATTCGGGAATGGGGAATGGGGAATGGGGAATGGGGGTTGAGCCCGCATGCCACCGATTCTTTCTTTCCGCGACCTGATCGTCTGGCAGCAAGGCCTGGAGCTGGCCAAGCTTTGCTACTTCAAGACGCGGTCCTTCCCCCGCTCCGAAGCCTTCGGGCTGACCTCGCAGATTCGGCGCGCAGCAGCATCGGTCACGGGAAATATCGCGGAAGGCCACGGACGCGAGAGCACTGGATACTACATCCAGTCGCTCCGAGTATCGCAAGGCTCGCTCAAGGAGCTGGAATCGCACGTCTTGCTTGCGCAAGCCGTGGAGCTGATGCCCGCGGTGGATGCAGAGCAAATTCTGACGAAGAGCGAGCGGGTCGGCAAGCTCTTGCGGGCGCTCATCCGCTCGCTGCAAGAAAAGTTGGAAGGGTGACCTCAGACTCGAACCCCCATTCCCCATTCCCCATTCCCCATTCCCGCCTTTCCCACGGGAAGCCCCAGGACCACGCCCGATGATCGACCAAACCATCGTGTTCCTGCCGCTGGCTGGCGCGCTGATCGCGGGCTTTCTCGGCCGCCTGATCGGGCCGCGGCCCAGCGAGGTCGTCACGACGGGGCTGCTCGGCATCGCCGCCGTGCTGTCCTGGATCGCCTTCTGGAACGTCGGCTTCGGCGGCGAGACGGCGAAGGTGCCGGTGCTGCGCTGGGTGGCCTCGGGCGAGCTCGATGTGTCGTGGTCGCTCCGCATCGACACGCTCACCGCTGTCATGCTGGTGGTGGTCAACACGGTGTCGTTCTTGGTGCACCTCTACTCGATCGGCTACATGGCCGAGGACGACAGCCGGCCCAGGTTCTTCGCCTACCTCTCCATGTTCACCTTCGCCATGCTGGCGCTGGTGACGAGCGACAACTTCCTGCAGCTGTTCTTCGGCTGGGAGGGCGTGGGCCTCGCCTCCTACCTGCTGATCGGCTTCTGGTATCTGAAGCCCGAGGCCAACGCGGCGGCCATCAAGGCCTTCATCGTCAACCGCGTCGGCGACTTCGGCTTCGCGCTTGGCATCTTCGGCGTGTTCGCCGTGTTCGGCACTATCGGTTTCGACGCGGTATTCCGGGCGGCCCCCGCCGTGGCCGGTAAGCCGATGGAGTTCCTGGGCTACCAGCTCGACACGCTCACCGTGCTGTGCCTGCTGCTGTTCATGGGCGCCATGGGCAAGTCGGCGCAGTTCCTGCTCCACACCTGGCTGCCGGACGCCATGGAGGGCCCGACTCCGGTCTCGGCGCTGATCCACGCCGCCACCATGGTGACGGCCGGCGTATTCATGGTGGCCCGCCTCTCTCCGCTGTTCGAGCAGGCGCCGCTGGCCCTGCAGGTCGTGACGCTCGTGGGTGCCGTCACGGCGTTCTTTGCGGCCACCGTCGGCCTGGTCCAGAACGACATCAAGCGGGTGGTGGCCTACTCGACCTGCTCGCAGCTCGGCTACATGTTCGTGGCCTGCGGCGTGGGCGCCTATTCGGCCGGCATCTTCCATCTGTTCACGCACGCCTTCTTCAAGGCCCTGCTGTTCCTGGGCTCGGGCTCCGTCATCCACGCCATGCACCACGAGCAGGACATGCGGAAGATGGGCGGACTGGCGCCCAAGCTGCGCATCACCTGGCTGGTGATGCTGATCGGCACGCTGTCGCTCACCGGCGTCGGCATCCCGCACCTGATCGGATTCGCCGGCTTCACGTCCAAGGACGCCATCATCGAAGCGTCCTACGCGGCGCACACGCCCTCGAACTACGCCTTCTGGCTGCTGGTGATCGCCGCTTTCATGACGGCGTTCTACTCCTGGCGGCTGATGTTCATGACCTTCCACCAGCCCACGCGCGCCGACCACCACACCTTCGAGCACGCGCACGAGAGCCCGTGGATCATGCTGGTGCCGCTGCTGGCGCTGGCGCTGGGCTCGGTCGCCGCGGGCTTCGCGTTCCAGCAGTTCTTTATCGGCCACGACTACGGCGAGTTCTGGCGCGCGTCGCTGGCCGAGGGCCCGCACAACCACATCCGCCACGCCATGCACGAGCTCCCAGGCTGGGTTGGCTGGGCGCCGTTCGTCGCCATGATCGCCGGCTTCGGCCTCGCCTACCTCTACTACATGGCGGCGCCCTGGCTGCCGGCGGCGACGGCGCGGGCGTTCAAGCCGCTCTACCTGTTCCTGCTCAACAAGTGGTATTTCGACGAGCTCTACGACGTCATCTTCGTCCGGCCGGCCATGTGGCTCGGGCGGCTGCTCTGGAAGCGCGGCGACGGCACTATCATCGACGGTCTCGGCGCCGACAACATCGCCGCGCGCGTGCTGTGGACCACGGGACGCGTGGTCAAGCTGCAGACCGGCTACGTCTACCACTATGCCTTTGCCATGCTGATCGGCGTGGCGCTGATCGTGACGGCCTTCATGTTCAACGACATCAGCGCCCTGCTGAGGGGAGTGCTGGCGCGATGAACGGTCTTCCCGTCCTCTCCGTCTGCACGTTCTTCCCGCTGGTCGGCGCCCTGCTGATCGCGGCGCAGAACCGCGAGGCCGGCCGCAACGCGCGCTGGATCGCGCTCTACACCACGCTGTTCACCCTGGGCGTGGCGCTGTGGATCTGGGCCAACTTCGACAAGGGCAACCCCGGCTTCCAGTTCGTCGAGGAGACGGCGTGGCTCGGCGGCTCTATCAACTACAAGATGGGCGTGGACGGCATCTCGGTGCTGTTCGTGGTGCTCACCGCGTTCCTGATGCCGCTGTGCGTGATCGCCAGCTGGGAATCCGTCGAGAGCCGGGTTAAGGAATACCTGATCGCCTTCCTGGTGCTGGAGACGCTGATGATCGGCGTCTTCTGCGCGCTCGACCTCGTGCTGTTCTACCTGTTCTTCGAGGGCGGCCTGATCCCCATGTTCCTCATCATCGGGGTGTGGGGAGGCGAGCGCCGGGTGTACGCCAGCTTCAAGTTCTTCCTCTACACGCTGTTGGGCTCGGTGCTGATGCTGCTGGCGCTGATGGCCATGTATTGGCACGCGGGCACCAGCGACATCCCGACGCTGCTCACCCACAGGTTCCCCGGCGGCATGCAGTGGTGGCTGTGGCTCGCCTTCTTCGCCTCGTTCGCGGTGAAGCTGCCCATGTGGCCGGTGCACACCTGGCTGCCCGACGCCCACGTCGAGGCGCCCACCGCCGGCTCCGTCATCCTGGCCGGCATCCTCCTGAAGATGGGCGGCTACGGCTTCCTGCGCTTCTCGCTGCCCATGTTCCCGCTGGCGAGCCAGGAGTTCGCGCCGCTGGTGTTCGCGCTCTCGGTGGTCGCCATCGTCTACACCTCGCTGGTGGCGCTGGCGCAGGAGGACGTGAAGAAGCTCATCGCCTACTCCAGCGTGGCCCACATGGGCTTCGTGACCATGGGCATCTTCAGCTTCACGGTGCAGGGCGTGGACGGGGCCATCTTCCAGATGCTCTCGCACGGCCTCGTCTCCGCCGCGCTCTTCCTCTGCGTCGGCGTGGTCTACGATCGCATGCACACGCGACGCATCGAGGCGTACGGCGGACTGGTGAACCGGATGCCGCTCTACGCCTTCGTGTTCATGGTGTTCACGCTCGCCAACGTGGGGCTGCCCGGCACCTCGGGCTTCATCGGCGAGTTCCTGACGTTGGTCGGCGCCTTCAAGGCGAGCACCTGGGTGGCGTTCCTGGCCACCACCGGCGTGATCCTGTCGGCGGCCTATGCGCTCTACCTCTACCGGCGCATGATGTTCGGGCCGCTGGAAAAGCCGGCGCTGCGCGCCATCGCCGACCTCGGCTATCGCGAGGTCCTGGTGTTCGCGCCGCTGGTGCTGCTGGTCGTCTTCTTCGGCTTCTACCCCGCGCCGCTGCTCGACGTGACCGCCGTGTCGGTCAAGAAGCTCGTCTCCGGCTACGAGGCGGCCATCAATGCGGCTCACGCCCTCAACACGCGCTAGGCGGCGTTCGCGATGAATCAGCTCCAAGCCTACTGGCCGCTCTACCCCGAGCTTCTGCTGGCGCTCGGCGCCATGGCACTGCTCATGATCGGCGCGTTCCGCCCGGAGCGCGATGCCGAGGCCGAGGCGATCGGCTGGATGGCGATCGTCCTCATCGGCATGGCGGCCTGGCTGGTGCTGTCGCAGCCCGGGGGCGAGCATGAGCTGTTCGACGGCGCCTTCGTCGTCGACGGCTTCGCCCGCTTCATGAAGGTGGTGACGCTGGTGGCGTCCGGCGCGGCGCTGGTCCTGTCGTTCGACGACATGCGCCGCACGCGCACCCTGAAGTTCGAGTACCCGGTGCTCGTGCTGCTGGCGACGGCGGGCATGCTGATGATGATCTCGGCCAACGATCTCATCGCGCTCTACCTGGGGCTCGAGCTGCAGAGCCTCGCCCTCTACGTGATGGCCGCCATCCGCCGCGACGACCTGCGCTCCAGCGAGGCGGGGCTCAAGTATTTCGTCCTGGGCGCCCTCTCCTCGGGCATGCTGCTCTACGGCGCCTCGCTGATCTACGGCTTCACGGGCTCGACCGGCTTTGCGGCCATCGCCGCGGCAGCGGGCCAAGCCGGCGCCGGCCAGAGCCTGGGGCTCGTCATCGGTCTCGTGTTCCTGCTGGTAGGTCTCGCCTTCAAGATCTCGGCGGTACCGTTCCACATGTGGACGCCGGACGTCTACGAGGGCGCGCCGACGCCGGTGGCGGCCTTCTTCGCGGCGGCTCCGAAGGTGGCGGCCATGGCGCTGCTCATGCGCGTCACGCTCGACGGCTTCGCCGGCATCAAGCCGCAATGGCAGCAGATCGTGACCGCGCTCGCCATCGCCTCCATGCTGCTCGGCGCGTTCGCGGCCATCGGCCAGAGCAACATCAAGCGGCTGCTCGCCTACTCGGCCATCGGCAACATCGGCTACGCGCTGATCGGCTTGGCTGCGGGCTCCCCCGAGGGCGCCCGCGGCGTCGTGATCTACCTCGTCATCTACGTCGCCATGACACTCGGCGCCTTCGGCGTCGTCCTGGCAATGCGCCGTGCGGACGGCATGACCGAGGAGATCGACGATCTGTCGGGCCTCGCTCAGAACAACCTGGCGCTCGCCACCCTGCTGGCGATCCTGCTGTTCTCGCTGGCCGGCATCCCGCCGCTCGCCGGGTTCTTCGCCAAGTTCTACGTGTTTCTGGCGGCTGTGCGCGAAGGGCTGTGGCCGCTGGCCATCATCGGCGTGCTGGCCAGCGTGGTGGGCGCCTACTACTACGTGCGGATTGTGAAGATCATGTTCTTCGACCCGCCGCGCGAACGCTTCATGCCGGTGCAGGCGAAAGCGGGCCTTGTGATGGGGGTGGCGGGCCTGGCCGTCCTGCTCTACGTAGTCTGGCCCGCGCCCCTGGTGGACGCCGCTGGCGCGGCGGTGAAAAGTCTCTTTTGAGATAAGGGGGTCAGACCCCTCGCCTCCAGC
>JBIOWI010000270.1:0-13364 GCA_044868325.1 Hyphomicrobiaceae bacterium | reverse complement strand
TACTTCAAGCGCCTCTCCATGATCGACCTCGCCTTCGGCGACGCCGACCACCACCTGCGCGAGCTGGCGCGGATGGGTGGGCTCACTGATCCATAACCGCTTCCTTCCGCCGGTCTATGATTCGGTCGCTCTGTAAGAGAGTCCTACAAAATCTTATTGACAATTGAACGAAAAGTGAACATGCTCGTATCCATCAACAGTCCGTCGCCGGGCTAGGGCGCAGCCGCTTGACGCCGTTGCGCCAAATCAGGTCTGACGCGGCGTGACGTGGTGGGGGCCGCCTTGAGAGACATGTTCGTCGAAGCTCCAATGGAGGATCCGAGGCGGGACAGGCTGAGCGTGGCCAAGGCCCAATCTTCGCTCCCGGAGACATTCGCGACCAAGCTCGGAAGTCTGGTGATCGGCGACTGCCTGGACGTGCTGAGGGCGCTTCCATCCGACAGTGTCGATCTCGTCGTCACCTCGCCGCCTTACGACGGGCAGTCGAAATACGGCAACGGCGAGAAGTACGAGAGAGAGTGGTACGAAGGCTTTTTCTTGGAAGTGACTGCGGAAGTCTACCGCACGCTTAAGCCGCACGGCAGCTTCGTGCTGAACTACCGGTCGAAGCGGCGTGGGGATGAGCGCGGCGTGCTGCAATACGAGATGATCTTCTGGCTGCGTCGACAGGGCTTCCTGTTTTGCGAGGATTTCATCTGGGGCAAGCCGTCGCCGCCGCCCGGCCGTTTCAACCGTTTCCTCAAGGATGCGGTCGAGTACTGCTTCCAGTTCGCCAAGACACCCCGCTGGCAGTTCTATCCAGAGCATTGCCTCGCCCCCGCCCGCTGGGATGCAAAGGACCGGGAGCGCCGCAAAAAGCTCGCCCACAACTACGTCCGCGCCAACGCGCCGTCGGGTCAGGGCCGCAAGCGCGTGCAGGCTGGGCCCGACATGGTGCGTCCCTCCACACTGCTGCATCTGGAGCCTGAATTCAGCCCGAACCCATCAAGACATCCGGCGCGCTTCCCGCTCGAGCTGCCGACCTTCTTCATCAAATTGCTCACGAAGCCAGGTCAGCTCGTGGTCGACCCGTTCGCGGGCACCGGGACAACCGCTCTGGCAGCCGAGAAGCTGGAGCGGCGCTGGCTTGTGGCCGAGATCGATCCCCACTACGCTACCGTGGCTCCCTCGCGTTTTGCTACGGGTCGATAAGCGTACTGGGGTCAGCTTGCCAGAGAACGACAGGGTGGAAGCCGTCGTTGCCAGTATAGCGGCGGCGGTGTCTTGGAACGCACGCGTAGCGTTGATTCGAAAGATACCCGAGGATTTCGGGAAGGCGCAGCATCAAGCCGTTTACGCCGCGGTCGCAAAGGCCGTCTACGTATCGGAGCTGGCGCCAGATTTCGCCTATGTGCATTGGCGTGATGAGTATGAGCTTGAACCGATTGAGCGTGCCTATGAAACAGCGTTTGCCTTGACGAGCGGCTTCACAACTGTCGAGCCCACAAGGCTGGCCAGTGTGTTGGCGGCCGAGCCCTCTACAGTCCGCATCTTTCGGTTGCTTCTGGGCTTCACAATTAAGGAACTCGCTGCCGCCACACTGGCCATTGCCGACCCACTGGGGACCTCGCCCGTATCCGAGAGCACCATCAAGACGATGGAGGCGGGGAGAGGTGGCAACGACGAGGTCGCCAAGCTGTTGGCTGCCACCGTGGATCAGGCGATGCACGGCAAGCTCTTCTCCAAGGCCTCAGGCAATCTGCGCAGCAAGATCGAAAAGCCCGACACTGTAGACGGCTGGGCGACCGTGCGTAAGTATGCGACCGAGAACGTGCCGCTACCTGTCTTCCTGCATCAACGCCACTACGGAGGTGCCTTCCGACAGCTCCTGGATGCCACCTCGGGGAAGCGCGGCGATCTGCTCGAAGATGCGGTCGAAGACCTGTTGGCGGAGAATAGGATCCTCTTCCTCAGGACAGGATCTAGCAATCAGGCGGCCATTGCCGCGGACTTCGGGTTGACCGTCAAGCCCGCGCCCGACTTCGTCGTCTACGACCAGCATGAGGCCCTCCGCGCGATCCTCGAATGCAAGCAGGCCAACGACGGAGGAACAGCACGAGACAAGGCCGCGAGGTTCGCAGCCCTGCGGAGCGAGGCCATACGGCTCGGCGGCGTACCGGTGTTCGCGGTCCTCGCCGGTCTCGGTTGGCGGCGGACGGCCGATACGCTCGGGCCGGTGGTGCGGGACACCGACGGCCGTGTGTTCACGATCCGAACCCTTGAGGCCATGATGACCGTGGAGCCGTTCGGCGGTCTTCGGCGAGGGGCGAGATAGCAGCGCAGTCATTTCGAATCGTGGAAGATCAGCCCCAGCGTGTGGCGCCTGCCGGAGCGCAGCCGGCTGACGCCGTGGCGCATGTTGACGCGGTAGATGCCGCGGGTGCCGTGGACGGGGCGCTCGCGGACCGGAAACACCGCCGCCTCGCCTTGGCTCAACGGCACCACCTCGGCCCGCGACTGCATGCGCGGGCGCTGCTCGGTGAGCACCAACTCGCCGCCCGTGAAGTCCACGCCGGGCTCGGACAGCAGGATCGCCACCTGCAGGGGGAAGATGTGCTCGCCGTAGACGTCCTGGTGCAGGCAGTTGTAGTCGCCGGCTGCGTATTGGAGCAGGAGGGGCGTCGGCTTGGCCTGGCCTGCCTCATGGCACCGATCGAGAAACTCCGCGTGCTGCGCCGGGTAGCGCACGCCGATCCGCATCTCCTCGTTCCAGCGGTTGGCGATTGCGGCGAGCGGCGGATAGAGCGCGGTGCGAAGCGCCTCGATGAGAGGCGGCAGCGGATAGGCGAAATACTTGTACTCGCCGCGGCCGAAGCCGTGCCGGGCCATCACGATCCGGCTGCGGAACGGCTCCTCCGAAGCGAACGTCGCGCTGATGGAGCGGCACTGCCGGGCCGTCAGCAGGGGGCCGACAACGGCGCAGCCGTGCGTGTCGAGCTCGGCCGCAACCTCGGGCCACGCGATGCGGTCGAGCACGGGAGGGGCTGCGGGTTTGGCCGTCTCCCTGTCCTTCAGCTCTGCTGTTCTCATTGCAGCTCTCTTCTCCGGCGCAGCTCTCTTCTCCGGCACAGCTCTCTTCTCCGGCACTCTGGGCGCAATCTACTCCGGGCGTAGCGGCGAAGCCGACCCGATTCACGCCACACGATGCGGCGATGCTCTCCGGCGCCGATGCCTGAGATTTTATTGCGCGGCCCATGAGATCGCCTCGTTTGCCAAGCCCAGCCGCCCGCGCGAGTATCTGAGCTCCTTCCGCAGACGAGGTGCACGCGATGACCAGGGCCGCTCCAGCGCCGTTCACGCTCAATATCCCCGAACCCACTCTCGCGGATCTGAAGGAACGGCTCGCCCGCACGCGCTGGCCCGACGAGCCGCCGCTGGAGCCATGGTCCACCGGCACCTGCGTGTCCTATGCCAAGGCGCTGGTGGACTACTGGCGCACCGGTTTCGACTGGCGCGCCTGGGAGGCCAAGCTCAACGGCTTCCGCCAGTTCACGGTGCCGATCGGCGGCATCGACCTGCATTTCATCCACGAGCCGGGGCGCCGACCGGACGCCATGCCCCTTCTCATCTCCCACGGCTGGCCCGGCTCGGTGTTCGAGTTCCACAAGCTGATCCCGCTGCTCACCGAGCGGTTCACCGTGATTGCGCCGTCGCTGCCGGGCTACACGCTCTCGTTCAAGCCGGGGCAGAAGCGCTTCGGCGTCGGCGAGATCGCCGACCTCTGCGCCGAGCTGATGACCGATGTGCTCGGCTACCGGCGCTTCGGCGTGCAGGGCGGCGACTGGGGCGGCTTCGTCGCCTCGGTCATGGGCCTGCGCTATCCGGACCGGGTGGCCGGCATCCACCTCAACCTTTTGGCGGTGCGGCGCGACCCGGCGATGCTGTCGAGCCCGACGCCGGAGGAGAAGGCCTACCTCCAGCAGCTCCAGCACTTCCTCAAGGAGGAGACGGGATACCAGTGGATCCAGGGCACTAAGCCGCAGACGCTGGCCTTCGGCCTCACCGACTCGCCGGCCGGCCTTGCGGCCTGGATCGTGGAGAAGTTCCGTACTTGGACCGACAACGACGGCAACCCGGAGAGCGCTGTCAGCCGCGACGAGATGCTCGCCAACATCGCACTCTACTGGTTCACGGGCGCGATCGGCTCCTCGTTCTGGCCGTACTACGCTCGCCTGCACGGGCCCTGGCCGATCGCCGAGGGCCAGACCGTGGACGTGCCCATGGGCTACGTCGAGTTCCCCAAGGAGATCCTGCGCCCGCCCCGCTCGGTGGCGGCGCGGACCTACACCGACATCAGGCGCTGGAGCGCGATGCCGAAAGGCGGACACTTCGCGGCGCTGGAGCAGCCCGAGGCGCTGGCGAGGGAGGTTGGCGAGTTCTTCCAAGGTCTTGGAGCGTAGGGTGCAATAAGGCGAAGCCGCATTGCACCGAATGGAGCGCCTGATGCAATACGGCTACCGCCTATTGCACCCTACGCGCCGAAGCGAGGCCCGACCCCTCGCGCAAACGTCGGAGTTGGTATAGGGCGGTCTTTGCGAGGGACCGACCCCGCGCGCCGCCAGGCTTCGACAGACCCAGATGCCCCGCTACCGCGTCACCCTGGAATACGACGGCACGCCGTTCGTCGGCTGGCAGGTGCAGGCCGCGGGCCTTTCCGTACAGGGGCGGCTGGCCGAGGCGATCGCCAGGTTCTCGGGCGAGACCGCGATGCCGCGCGGCGCCGGGCGTACCGATGCGGGCGTGCACGCGCTGGGCCAGGTCGCCCATTTCGATCTGGCGCGCGAGTGGCCCACCGATACCGTGCGGGCGGCGGTCAATTTCCACCTGAAGCCGCATCCGGTGGTGGTGCGCGACTGCGCCGTCGTCCCGGACAGCTTCGACGCCCGCTTCAGCGCCACCGCCCGCCACTACCGCTACCGCATCCTGGCCCGGCGCGCCCCGCCGGCGCTCGACAACGACCGGGTCTGGTGGGTGCCGCAGCCACTGCGCGCCGCAGCCATGGGCGCGGCGGCGCACGTTCTCGTCGGGCGGCACGATTTCACGACGTTCCGCGCCGCCGGCTGCCAGTCGCGCTCGCCTGTCAAGACGCTGGACCGGCTGACGGTGACGGCCGCGGGCGAGGAGATCGTCGTCGAGGCGTCGGCGCGCTCGTTCCTGCACAGCCAGGTGCGCTCCATGGTGGGCTCGCTCAAGCTGGTGGGCGAGGGCAAGTGGACGGCCGCCGATCTCGCCGCCGCCCTCGCCGCCAGGGACCGCGCCGCCTGCGGCCCCGTGGCGCCGGCGCGGGGGCTCTATCTGGTGCGGGTGGATTATGACACGCCGGCTGGGCGTTAGGCGGTTATGCCGCGCGCTCAACCACTGCGATCACAGCTAGAGGTGCTCAATCCGCGAACTGGTTGCCTGCCTTGATGACCGGCTCCCAGCGTTCGATCTCGCTGATGAGCAATTTGCCCAACGCTTCCGGCGTCGCCCTGTCCTCGCTGACCGGCACCGTATTGATGTCGCTGAAGCGCTTCATGACCTCCGGGTCCTTCACCGCGGCCTTCAAAGCTGCCGAGAGCTTCTGGACGACGGCTGCAGGCGTATCTTTGGGCGCGAAAATGCCGTGCCAGACGTTGACCTCGAAGCCTTTCAGACCCGCCTCATCGGCTGTCGGGAGTTCCGGCAAGGATGCCAAGCGTTTCCTGGTGGTCACGGCATAGGCCTTGACCAGCTTGCTCTTGGCCGGTTCGGTTGCGGTCGTCGCCTGCTCGCAGCCGAGGTCGATTTGCTTGCCGATCAGATCGTTCATCAGCGGACCACCCCCTTTGTAGGGCACGTTGGACAGCTGCTGCTTGACAGCAGCCATAAACATTAGTCCGCAGAGATTCGACGCAGAGCCAAGGCCCGCACTCGCGAACATGAAGCCCTTGCCGCGGGCCCGCGCATACGCAACGAGCTCCTGCAGCGAGTTGGGCTCGAGATTCGATCTCCCGACGAAGATCATCGGTGCATCGGTCGTGAGACCAATGGGCGCGAATGCCGTCCTCGTGTCATACGCCAGCTTGCGATAGAGCGTGGCGGCCGTCGCCAATCCGACGTGGTGGATCAAGAGGGAGTAGCCGTCGGGCTCTGCCCGTGCGGCACGTCCCGCGCCGAGCGTACCTCCGGCGCCAGCGACGTTCTCAACGACGATGCTCTGTCCAAGAGCCCTTGACATCGCATTGGCGGTAACCCGCGCTACCGTGTCGGTTGGGCCGCCAGCCGGGAAAGGAACGATCAGCGTGATGGTACGAGAGGGATAGTCCTGTGCCAACGCGGACCCAAGCGTAGAAACCAGGATTCCCGCCGCTATCAGCGTACGCATGTTGCAATCTCCTTCGTCGCGCTTCCACTATCCAATGGTTTGGCGGCCGTTGGGGCGAACTTCCATTGGTGTTTTGCACACCATGCCAGCTACTTCGGAACGTTCCATACGCTACGACTCATTCCGCCAATTCGCGCATGACCTTGATGAGATCTGATTTACCCTCGAAGCCAATGCCCGGCAGCTCGGGCATGACAATATGCCCGTTTTCGACGCGTACGCCGTCCGGAAACCCGCCGTAGGGATGGAACAGGTCCGGATAACTCTCGTTGCCGCCTAGGCCCAAGCCGGCCGCGATATTGAGCGACATCTGGTGTCCTCCGTGCGGAACGCAGCGGCTGGGCGACCATCCGAATTGCGCGAGAACGTCGAGCGTGCGCAGGTACTCGACAAGGCCGTAGGAAAGTGCGCAATCGAATTGCAGCCAATCGCGATCAGGCCGCATACCGCCGTAGCGCAGCAGATTGCGTGCATCCTGATGCGAGAATAGATTCTCGCCAGTTGCCATGGGGCCCGGATAGAATTCCGATAGTGCGGCTTGCAGCGCATAGTCGAGCGGATCGCCGATTTCCTCGTACCAGAACAGGGGATAGTTGCGGAGCATTTTGGCGTAGGCGATGCCGGTTTCCAGATCGAAGCGGCCGTTGGCGTCGACCGCGAGGCGGGCCTTTGAGTCGATTTCAGCGAGCACCGCCTCGATACGGCGGCGATCCTCTTCGATGGGCGCACCACCGATCTTCATCTTGACGACATTGTAGCCGCGATCGAGGTAGCTGCGCATCTCGGCCCGCAGGGCTGTATCGTCTTTGCCAGGATAGTAATAGCCTCCGGCGGCATAGACGAAGACCTTGGGATTGGCCTTGCACCCTTTGCTATCGGCCAGCAGGCGGAACAGCGGTTTGCCAGCAATCTTTGCGGTCGCGTCCCAGATCGCCATATCGAGAGTGCCGACTGCAACCGAGCGCTCGCCGTGGCCGCCCGGCTTCTCATTCGTCATCATGGCGGCCCAGATCTTGTGCGGATCTAGGTTGTCGCCGGTCGCATCAAGCAAGCTCTCGGGCGCGGCTTCGAGGACGCGGCCGCGAAAACGCTCGCGGATGAGGCCACCTTGGCCATAGCGGCCGTTCGAATTGAATCCGTAGCCAATCACGCGCCGGCCGTCGCGCACGACATCGGTGACGACCGCTACAAGGCTGGCGGTCATCTGCGAAAAATCGATGTATGCATTGCGGATCGGCGATGCGATCGGCTTGGTGATCTCGCGAACATCGATGATGCGCAATGTGACCTTCCCCGGTAATGACGTGACTGGAAAACGGTTTCCCCTGTACGTGGGCTGGGCGCCAATGCCAACATCGGTTCGCCCTATGCACGAGCGGCATCGCCATGGATCTGGACTGGTTGAAAGACTTTTTGGCCCTCGCGGAGCAGGGAAATTTCTCGCGCGCCGCGGATGTCCGCAACGTTACGCAACCCGCTTTCAGCCGCCGCATCCGCGCCATGGAGGACTGGATCGGAGTGCCGTTGTTCGTTCGCGGTGCACAAGGCACAACCCTTACGCCCGCTGGGGTGCACCTGCGTCCGCTTGCCGACGACATGATGCGCGCCCTGGATCGCGCACGGCGAGACACACGGGCTGTTGGCGAGCGCAAGAACGAGTCGCTCTCCATCGCAGCGACGCATGCACTGTCGTTTACGTTCTTTCCGAGCTGGATACGTCAGCATGTCAGCCTGGACGCCATCGGAACTCTCAATCTCATCTCCGACAGCATGGAAGCCTGCGAGCAAATCATGCTCAGCGGCGAAGTGCATTTCCTGCTGTGCCACCATCACAGCGACGTACCGGCGAAATTCGATGCAGTTCGCTTTCCAAGCAAGCGCTTGGGCAGCGACACGCTCGTGGCGCTCTGCTCTCCAGATGCTCGAGGGCAACCCACGTGGCCGATCCCGGGCAAAGCGGAGAAGTCGACCCGGGTGCTCGGCTACAGCCAGGCATCCGGATTGGGCCGCATACTGGCCGCTCACGAACCGGGCGGGTCTGCGATTGCAGGCGCGGAGACCGTGTTCACATCTCAGCTTGCGGCAACACTGATGACGATGGCCCGTGAAGGCCACGGTGTCGCATGGCTTCCGGTGACATTGGCCAAGGAGGATCTCGGCACGGGCCGTCTGGTCAGGGCCGGATCGAACGCATTCGATGTTCAAGTTGAGATTAGGCTGTTTCGTTCGCCTGATTGTCGAAGCCAAGCAGCTGACCAGCTGTGGAGCCTGATCCACGAAGCTGCCCCCCCGTCCTGATCTTCGAGGTCAGCTG
Organism: Hyphomicrobiaceae bacterium; assembly: GCA_044868325.1. Classification (GTDB taxonomy): domain Bacteria; phylum Pseudomonadota; class Alphaproteobacteria; order Rhizobiales; family Hyphomicrobiaceae; genus AWTP1-13. Next base: position 4,665 of record JBIOWI010000270.1, on the reverse strand, counting down.
GCTTCACAATCGGACCTTCTTGCGAGAAGTATCGAGCAGGTCTGCTTGGGTCACAAAGGCGGAAAGATACTGGCTGAGTACAACACTTACGTGGTTGCCTCGGCGGTGGACATGGCGGTCATCGCTGGCAACGTTGAGCCCTTGCCGGCCGCGCCGCGGGTGCCGCGAATCGGCCAGCCTGAACCAGCGTCAGAGGAGAGCGCAGCCTACGTCAGCCAATCCGGCAGGCGGTCGAGGCCGATCAGGTCGGTGTAGGTGGGGCGGGGGCGGACGATGGACCAGGCGGCGCCTTTCACCAGCACCTCGGGGACCAGGAGGCGCGAGTTGTAGGTTGAGGACATGGCAGCGCCGTAGGCGCCGGCGGTCATGAAGGCGATCAGGTCGCCGGCAGCGGTGGGCGGCAGGGCGCGGCCGAGGGCGAGATAGTCGCCGGTCTCGCACACCGGGCCCACCACGTCCTGGACCGCCGGGGCGGCACCGGCCGCGGCCTCGCTGACCGGCCAGATCTCGTGCTCGGCCTCGTAGAGCGTCGGCCGGATCAGGTCGTTCATGGCCGCATCGACCACGGTGAAGGTCTTGTCGCGGCCCCGCTTCACGTAGATCGCGCGGGCCACCAGCACGCCGGCGTTGGCGACGATCATGCGCCCCGGCTCCAGCACGAGCCTCAATCCCAGGCCGCCCAGGGTCTCACGCACCACGGCCGCGTAGGCCGCCGGCGAGGGGGCGATGTCGTTGGCGCCGCTGAGGTAGGGCACGCCGAGGCCGCCGCCCAGGTCGAGATGCTCGATCGGGTGGCCGGCGCGGCGCAGGTCGCCCACCAGGTCGCGCATCAGGGTGAAGGCGTCGCGGAAGGGCTGGAGGTGGGTGACCTGGCTGCCGATGTGCATGTGCACGCCGGCAACCGCGATGCCGGGCAGCCCGGCGGCCTTGGCATAGAGGCGCGGTGCGTCGTCGTAGGGCACGCCGAACTTGTTCTCGGCCTTGCCGGTGGAGATCTTGGCGTGCGTCCTGGCGTCCACGTCCGGGTTGACCCGCAGCGCGATGCGGGCGGTGCGGCCGAGCCCGGCGGCGGCCTCGCTCAGCGCTTCCAGCTCACCCTCCGACTCCACGTTGAAGCCGCGAATGCCCTCGGTGAGGGCGAAGGCCATCTCGTCGCGCGTCTTGCCCACGCCGGCGAAGATGATGCGGTCGGCAGGCACGCCGGCGGCCAGCGCCCGGCGCAGCTCACCCTCAGAGACCACGTCCATGCCCGCCCCCAGCCGCGCCAGGGTGGCGATAACGGCCTGGTTGGAGTTGGCCTTGATGGCGTAGCAGACGAGCGTGTCGAGGCCGGCGAAGGCTTGGCTCAGCACCCGGTAGTGCCGCTCGATGGTGGCCGTGGCGTAGCAGTAGAACGGCGTGCCCACCTCGGCCGCGAGATGCGCCAAGCTCACATCCTCCGCGTGGAGGACACCATCGCGGTAGGCGAAATGGTGCATGGAGAAGCGTCAGCGGATCAGCGGGTCGAGGACCGTGGGCCGATGCGGCGGCGGCTCGCCGGGCTTGCTGGGCGGCGCGCTGCTGACGGACTTGGGCGGGGCGTCCAGCGACCCGCGCACGCCGCAGCCCGAGCCGGCAAGCAGAGCCAGCACGGTGGTGGCCGTCACGAGCCAGAGCGGCAGGCGGCTGCGCATGTGCGGCTCGCTAACTCCTTGAGTCCCACTAGGTTCCTAGTCGTCAACGTCCATCGAGCCTTGGTAAGGCAAAGGCAGCAAGCCATACCAGGGCCGTCAGGCCGTATCTAGCCCCTTCCTTGTTGCTTTTCCAACCGCTTTATCCAGGCCTTGGCCATTTTCCGGACGTTCTGTGGCGCGGTTCCACCATAGCTTGCGCGGCTCCTGACGGAGCTCTCCACTGAGAGGACCGAGAAAACGTCCTCCGTGATGCGCGGCTCCACCTCGCGCATCGCCGCCAAGGGCAGCGCGTCCAGGGTGACGCCCCTGGCCTCGGCGGCGGCCACGATCCGACCGGTGACATGGTGCGCCTCCCGGAACGGCAGGCCGAGCACGCGCACCAGCCAGTCCGCCAAGTCCGTCGCCGTGGAGAAGCCCGCGCCGGCCGCTGCCCGCATCGCCTCGCCGTTGGGCTCCAGGTCGTCCGCCATGCCGGTCATGGCGGCAACGCTCAAGCTCAGGCTGGCCAGGGCGTCGAAGGTCAGCTCCTTGTCCTCCTGCATGTCCTTGGCGTAGGCGAGCGGCAGGCCCTTCATCACCATAAGAAGGCCCTGGAACGCCGCCGCAATGCGGCCGACCTTGGCGCGCGCCAGCTCGGCGGCGTCGGGGTTGCGCTTCTGCGGCATGATCGACGAGCCGGTGGTGAACTTGTCGGACAGGCGCACGAAGCCGAACTGCGGGGTCATCCACAGCACGATCTCATCGGCCAGCCGGGAGAGGTGCATGGCGGCGATGGCGGCGGCGGCCAGCGTCTCCAGCACGAAGTCGCGGTCGGAGACGGCGTCGAGCGAGTTCGCGCAGGGCCGGTCGAAGCCCAGCGCCGCGGCGGTGGCGTCGCGGTCGATGGGGAACGAGGTGCCGGCCAGGGCTGCGGCGCCCAGCGGGCATTCGTTGAGCCGCTCGCGCGCCCCGTCCAGCCGGCCGCGGTCGCGCCCCAGCATCTCCACATAGGCCAGGAGGTGGTGGCCGAAGGTGACGGGCTGGGCCGGCTGCAGGTGCGTGAAGCCCGGCATGATGAGGCCGCTGTGCGCCTCGGCCTTGCGCGCCAGGGCGAGCTGCAGCGCCGCCAGGGCCGCGTCGGCGCCGTCGATCCAGTCGCGCACGAAGAGCCGGAAGTCGGTGGCCACCTGGTCGTTGCGCGAGCGGGCGGTGTGCAGCCGCGCCGCCGGCTCGCCGATCAGCTCCTTGAGGCGGCTCTCGACGTTCATGTGCACGTCCTCCAGCGAGCGCTGGAAGACGAACGCGCCGCTCTCGATCTCGGCCAGCACCCGGTCGAGGCCCGCGGCGATCTTGCGCGCGTCGTCCTTGGAGACGATGCCCTGCTTGCCGAGCATGGCGGCGTGCGCCTTGGAGGCGCGGATATCCTGCGGGGCCAGGACCTTGTCGAAGCCCACCGAGGCGTTTATCTCCTCCATGATCGCGGCCGGCGACGACGCGAAGCGCCCACCCCACATCTTGTTGGCGGATTTGTCGGTCACGAGGCTCTTTCCGATGTTGCAACGGCCTGAGTGGAGCGGATGGAAGACCAGGCTCCGAGACAGAGCGCTTTGAGGACGGCGGTCGTCTCCCTCGCCGTGGCGGCGGTCGCTGCGGCCGCGGGATTCGCAGCGGTATACGTGACCGTCGGGCGGCCTGACAACGCCGCAGCCCCGGTGCCGGCCCCGGCGCCCAGAGCCGTTGCCACCGTCCCGATCCCGCCGAAGGGGCCGGGGGCCAATCCCCTGAGCCAGGGCCACATGGCCGCGTTCGTCTTCCGCAAGGAGCCGGAAGCGCTTGCTCCGATCAAGTTCCAGGATGCCGAAGGCCGGGAGCGCACGCTGGCGGACTGGCGCGGCAAGGTGGTGCTCCTCAACCTGTGGGCGACCTGGTGCCTGCCCTGCCGCAGGGAGATGCCGTCGCTGGACCGCCTGCAGGCCGAGCTGGGCTCCGACACGTTCGAGGTGGTGGCTCTGAGCGTGGACCGCAAAGGCCTCGACGCCTCCAGGAAGTTCCTGGAGGAGACCAAGGTGGAGCGGCTCGGCCTCTATGTCGACCCCACCGGGCGGGCGACCTCCGAGCTGCGGGTGGTGGGCCTGCCCGCAACGCTGCTCCTCGACGCCCAGGGCCGCGAGGTCGGCCGCCTGCTCGGCCCGGCCGAGTGGGACAGCGAGGACGCCAAGCGCCTGATCCGCGCGGCGGTGTCGGACCCGGCAAGTCTGAAACCGTAGGTTCAGCCGATCGCCTGCTCCGCCGACCCTCGATGACGAAACGGTGTGCAGCAAAGCCTCGGGCGTGGCGCGAGAGTGGCGAATGGCGCGTGCCTCCCTCTCCCCGCCGCCCTCGGGCCATCCACTCGGGCAAGCCTCGCCTTAATCGTCCCGAGGGCGACGGGGAGAGGGTCGGGGTGAGGGGCAGCAAGAGGCTCCGCCCTCTCAACGGCTTGTTTGAGGCCGGAGCAAGACTTCGAGGCTCGGCGTGGAGAGAGTTTCGCTTGGGGCTGCCCCTCACCCTAACCCTCTCCCCGCAAGCGGGGAGAGGGGACCTATCGGTGCCTGCCGCGCGAGCCACGCAAAATCGGGACGGGCCGTCCGGTGCCATCCCGGCGTCGCATTCGTGACGTAGCTGCCATCACTTGGCAGCTTGGCCGATCCGCCGGTGCCGCACGGCCGTAGCTGCTCAGGCGCGGGTGCGTCTTCTGCCGGTCCCTGGGCCCGATCTGGGGGCCCGATCCGGGGGCCCGATCCGGGGGCCCGATCCGGCCCATGGTTTGCCATCGATGGGATCGGCAACGCAGGATACTGCGCGATGAGGAGCGTGCTTGTGCTGGCCGGCCTGGTTGTGCTCGCCGGTTGCAGCAGCAATGCCGGCCCGTTGGCCTCCGCGTCGGCGACCGACCTCAAGTTCGTCGCGGCCGTGGCCACTTGGGACATGAGCCGCGACGGCAACGTCACCTGCAGCGAGTGGAAGCAGTATG
>JBIOWI010000269.1:0-6214 GCA_044868325.1 Hyphomicrobiaceae bacterium | reverse complement strand
GACGAGCTGGTCAAGCGCTGGAAGAGCTGAGCGCTGCGGTACTGCCCGGAATTCCCTCTCCCCGCCTTGCGGGGAGAGGGCTAGGGTGAGGGGCAGCCGCAGATGAAACCCTCTCCAAGAGGGAGCTCGGGAATGCGCGTACCTCTCATGATCGTGGATGGGTCGGAGCCCCTGGCTGCCCCTCACCCCAACCCTCTCCCCGTCGCCCTCGGGGCCCTTGTGGCGAGGTTGCGGTTGTGGATAGCCCGAGGGCGACGGGGAGAGGGAGACCCATCTCTGGGATGCTTCCGTGACCCTTGAGTTGAGAAACGTCGTCAAGCGCGTCGGCGCCGAGACGCATCTCCACGAGACGAGCCTCAGGCTCGCGGAGACGGGGTTCAACGTCCTGCTTGGGCCTACGCTCGCCGGCAAGACGACGCTCATGCAACTGATGGCGGGGCTCGATCGGCCCACCGCCGGCGAGGTCTGGTTCGACGGCCGCGACGTGACGGGCGTGCCGGTGCGCAAGCGCAACGTCTCGATGGTCTACCAGCAGTTCATCAACTACCCGAACCTGACGGTGTACGAGAACATCGCCTCGCCTCTGCGAGTGGCACGCATGCGGCGCCGGGCCATCGACGAGCGCGTGCATCGCATGGCAGAGCTGTTGCACCTGAAGCCGCTCCTCCAGCGGCGCCCGGGCGAGCTGTCGGGCGGCCAGCAGCAGCGCACGGCACTGGCTCGCGCCCTCGTCAAGGACGCCGACCTGGTACTGCTCGACGAGCCGCTGGCCAATCTCGACTTCAAGCTCCGCGAGGAACTGCGCGACGAGCTGCCGAAGCTGTTCGCCGACCGGCGCTGCACCGTCGTTTTCGCCACCACGGACCCTATGGATGCCCTCCTCCTCGGTGGCCACACCGCGGCGCTACACGAGGGCCGCATCGCCCAGTTCGGCCCGACGGCGGGGGTCTACCGGCGGCCCGCCGACCTGCGCACGGCCATGGTGTTCTCCAACCCGCCCATCAACACCGCGCCCGTGATGAAGGACGGCGACAGGATCCTGCTCAGCGGCAACGGCGTCGGATGGAGCGCGAAGGGCGGCATGCGGGACCTGCCCAACGGCCGCTATACGTTGGGTGTCCGCCCGCACAGCATCAGCCCGGTGCCGAACGGCGGTGCCGCCGTGGAGATCGGAGGCCGGGTGCTGATCACCGAGCTCAGCGGGGCGGAGAGCGTGATCCACTTCGCGCACGGGGACTTGAGCTGGACCTCGCAGTCGCATGGCGTGCATGCCATGCAGGTCGGCGAGACGGCCACGTTCTACATGGATGCCGGGCAGTGCATGTATTTCGATGCCGACGGAAGGCTGGTGGCGTCATGAGTCCCGGCGACGGTCTCCCCCTCCCCGCGCAACTTCGACCTCGTCGCGCACTCCGGCTGCGCCGGGAAAGGGCAGGGATGAGGAGCAGCGCGCTCCGACGTCGCACGGGGTCAGACCCCTCTACTCTGACCTCAGTGCTTTTCTCAAACGTGGAGGCGAGGGGTCTGACCCCGCCCCCGCAAGCGGGGAGAGGGGACTCGTCGCAGCAGCGGAGCCTGCCGGTGCGCTGATGGCGACGATCACCCTCGACAGTGTCCGGCACACCTACGCCCCGCGCCCCCGCGGCCCGGAGGACTGGGCGCTGAAGGGCGTCGATCTCGTGTGGTCCGACGGCGGCGCCTATGCCCTGCTCGGGCCGTCCGGCTGCGGCAAGACCACGCTGCTCAACATCATCTCCGGGCTGGTGCGACCGACCGAGGGCAAGGTCCTGTTCGACGACGTGGACCTGACGGACGTGCCCACGGACCGGCGCCACATCGCCCAGGTGTTCCAGTTCCCGGTCGTCTACGACACCATGACGGTGTACGCAAACCTGGCGTTCCCGCTGCGCAACCGCGGCCTGCCCCCGGCCGCCATCGACCGGGCGGTGCGCGACATCGCCCGCATGCTCGACCTGGAGGAGACGCTGGACCGGCGCGCGTCCGGCCTTACGGCCGATGCCAAGCAGAAGATCTCGCTGGGCCGCGGGCTCGTGCGTTCCGACGTGAACGTCATCATGTTCGACGAGCCGCTCACCGTCATCGACCCGCACGTGAAGTGGCAGCTGCGCTCCAAGCTCAAGGAGCTGCACCAGCGCATCGGCCGCACCATGATCTACGTGACCCACGACCAGACCGAGGCGCTCACCTTCGCCGACAAGGTGGTGGTGATGCACGCCGGCATGGTGGTGCAGACCGGCTCGCCGGTGGAGCTGTTCGAGCGGCCTCGGCACACCTTCGTCGGCCACTTCATCGGCTCGCCCGGCATGAACGTTCTTCCCTGCCGCCTGGAGAACGGCGCTGCCTATGTCGGCGCCGAGTGGGTGGAGATCGAGAACCCGCCCGCGGGTGCCCTGCAGGCCAAGCGCCTTGAGATCGGCGTCCGCCCAGAGTTCGTGATGCTGGCGCAGACTGGCCTGCCCGTCAGCATCGTCAGGGTGAGCGACGCCGGCCGCTACCGCATCGTCGAGGCGCGGCTTGGCGCCACGCCGATCAGGCTGCTGGCCGACGACAGCGTTCAGATTCCAACCGGCAGCGCCTTCGTTCGGCTCGATCCGGCCTACACCCGGCTCTATGCCGATGACCGGTTGGTGGAGTGAGGGCAGGGAAATGCGGGAGTGGGCAATGGAAATCGGAAATCAGAAATCAGAAATCAGAAATCAGAAGCACTGGCTCCGGGACCGGCGCAAAGCTCCGATTGCTTTCCGATTTCCGATTTCCGACTTCTGATTTCCGACTTCCACTCCCGCCTTCTGGAGCATCGGCATGGGCACGAAGGTAGAAAATCAGAAGGCGTGGCTGCTGGTCCTGCCGGCGCTGGCGCTGGTGGCGCTGAACGCCATCATCCCGCTAATGGCGGTGGTGAACTACTCGGTGCAGGAGACGTTCGGCAACAACCTGTTCTTCTTCGAGGGTGTGAAGTGGTTCGACGAGGTGCTGCACTCCGACCGCTTCCATGCCGCGCTGGGGCGTCAGCTCCTCTTCAGTGGCATCGTGCTGGCCATCGAGATCCCCTTGGGCGTGGCGATCGCCCTCGCCATGCCGCGCCGGGGGCCGTGGGTCTCCGTCTGCCTGGTGCTGATGGCGCTGCCGCTATTGATCCCGTGGAACGTCGTAGGCGCCATGTGGAACATCTTCGCCCTGCCCGATGTCGGCATGCTGGGGCGGACGCTCAAGTCCCTGGGCTTCGACTACAACTACACCCAGCAGCCGCTGGCGGCCTGGGCGACTATGATCGCCATGGACGTCTGGCACTGGACGTCGCTGGTGGTGCTGCTGGCCTACGCGGGGCTCAGCGCCATCCCCGACGCATACTACCAGGCCGCGCGCATCGACGGCGCCTCTTCCTGGGCGATCTTCCGCTACGTTCAGCTGCCGAAGATGCGCCGCGTGCTCACCATCGCCGTCCTGCTGCGCTTCATGGACAGCTTCAACATCTACACCGAGGTGCTGGCGCTCACCGGCGGCGGGCCGGGCAACGCCACCACGCTCCTGTCGATCGACCTCGTCAAGATCGCGCTCGGCCAGTTCGACCTGGGGCCGGCGGCGGCCATGTCGCTCATCTATTTCCTGATCATCCTGCTGCTCTCGTGGCTCTTCTACACGGTCATCACACGGGGCGAGGAGGAGGCCCGATGAGCAAGTCCCGCCGCATCCTGGGCAGGCTGCGCTGGCTGGTGCCGGCCCTCTACATCGTGTTCCTGATGCTGCCGATCTACTGGCTGGTCAGCATGTCGTTCAAGACCACCAACGAGATCCTCGGCGGCTTCACGCTCTGGCCGAACCGGTTCACCCTGGAGAACTACGTCAAGATCCTCACCGATCCGACCTGGTACGGCGGCTACGTCAACTCGCTGATCTACGTCGTCATCAACACGGTCATCTCGATTGCCGTGGCGCTGCCCGCGGCTTACGCCTTCTCGCGCTACAGCTTCCTGGGCGACAAGCACCTGTTCTTCTGGCTGCTCACCAACCGCATGGCTCCGGCCGCCGTGTTCGCCCTGCCGTTCCTCCAGCTCTACTCGGCCATGGGCCTGTTCGACACCCATATCGCCGTGGCGCTGGCGCACTGCCTGTTCAACATCCCGCTGGCGGTGTGGATCCTGGAGGGCTTCATGTCGAGCGTGCCGCGTCAGCTCGACGAGACGGCCTACCTCGACGGCTATGGCTTCTGGCGCTTCTTCCTGCGCATCTTCGTGCCCGTGATCGCGCCCGGCGTCGGCGTAGCGGCCTTCTTCTGCTTCATGTTCTCGTGGGTGGAGCTGCTGCTGGCCAAGACGCTGACCTCGGTGGCCGCGAAGCCGATCGCGGCTACGATGACGCGCACCGTCAGCATCTCGGGCTACGAGCTGGGCCTGCTGGCGGCCGCCGGCACGCTGACGATCATCCCCGGCGCGATCGTGATCTATTTCGTGCGCAATTACATCGCCAAGGGCTTCGCGCTGGGGCGCGTGTAGGGTGCAATAGCGAGCGGAGCGAGCGTATTGCACCGTTTCGCGCTGGCTTATGCAAATCGGTGCAATACGGGCTAACGCCCTATTGCACCCTACGGAGGCGAGCATGGACACGGCGACGGGCCTCTCGTGGATGGCGTGGACCTGGGAGACGGCCGCCTTCTTCACCTCAATCGCCCTCATGCTGGTGGCCATGACCGTCTGGGAGCTGCGCTCGCCCGGCGGTGCGCAGCGGCGCGGCATCCTCGCCATCGTGACGACCCGCGGCGACCGGCTGTTCATCTCGCTCCTCGGCAGCGCCTTCATCCACCTGGGCTGGCTTGCGGCGTTCGGCGTGCCCCTCTGGGGGGCACTGGCCGTCTCGCTCGTCTACGCCCTGGCTGTGTTCCGGTGGGTCTAGGCCTGGTGGCGCTCCCATGAGCATTGTCGCCACCCTCCGACGCCGTCTAGGGTTCGGTGCCGCCGCGGAGAGCCCCACAGAAGGGCGAGGGAGGACCCCATGCACTCAGGCCCCATGCACTCAGGCAATGTGCTCGCGCTGGACCAGGGCACCACGTCGAGCCGCGCCATCGTCTTCGCCCCCGATCTGAGCATCAAGGGCCTCGCCCAGCGCGAGTTCGCGCAGCACTACCCAGCCTCGGGCTGGGTCGAGCACGACCCGGACGACATCTGGCGCACCACGGCCGAGACGGCGCGCCAGGCCATCGCGTCCTCAGGCCTGCGGCCAAGCGATATCGCCGCCGTCGGCATTACCAACCAGCGCGAGACCTGCCTGGTCTGGGATAGGCGCACGTCCAAGCCGATCCACCGCGCCATCGTCTGGCAGGACCGCCGAACCGCCGACCTGTGCCGCCGCCTCAAGGACGCGGGCCACGAGCCCATGGTCACGGCCAGGACCGGGCTGCTGCTCGACCCCTATTTCTCCGCCACCAAGATCGCCTGGCTGCTCGACCGCGTGGACGGCGCGCGGGCGCTGGCCGACGCAGGGCATCTGGCCTTCGGCACGGTCGATAGCTTCCTGATCTGGCAACTCACCGGCGGCCGGGTGCATGCCACCGACGCCACCAACGCCTCGCGCACGCTGCTCTACGACATCGCCAGGGGCGACTGGGACGCCGATCTCCTCAAGCTGTTCGGCATCCCCCGCGCCATGCTGCCCGAGGTGCGGGATTCCAACGCCAGCTACGGCACCACCGACCCGTCGATCCTCGGCGCTGCGCTGCCGATCCTGGGCGTGGCCGGCGACCAGCAGGCCGCCACCATCGGCCAAGCCTGCTTCGCGCCGGGCATGGTGAAGTCCACGTACGGCACCGGATGCTTCGCGGTGCTCAACACCGGCCCCGAGCCGGTGGCCTCGAAGAACCGGCTGCTGACCACCATTGCCTACCAGCTCGACGGCAGGCGCACGTACGCGCTCGAAGGCTCGATCTTCGTGGCCGGTGCCGCGGTGCAGTGGCTGCGCGACGGCCTCAAGATCATCGCCTCGGCGCCCGAGAGCGGCACGCTGGCAGCCGAGGCGGACGCCCAGCAGGACGTCTATCTCGTCCCGGCCTTCGTCGGCCTCGGCGCGCCCTATTGGCAGCCGGACGCCCGCGGAGCCCTGCTCGGGCTCACCCGCGCCACCGGCCCCAGGGAGATTGCCCACGCCGCCCTGGAAGCCGTCTGCTACCAGACCCGCGACCTGATCGAGGCCATGCGCGGCG
>JBIOWI010000268.1:0-21473 GCA_044868325.1 Hyphomicrobiaceae bacterium | reverse complement strand
AAAGGTGAGCGCGGAGGTCGTACCGCACCTGCAATGGCCGGGCGCCGCTCAGGTGGCGCGGATCGAGCGCACACGCGAGATCGGCGACAAGACGAGCGTCGAGGTCGCCTATATCGTCACCAGCCTGCCGGCAGCAGAAGCCGGGCCCGACGACCTCCGTGCGGGCCTCGTTGAGGTGACCTGCATCAACCTGCGATCAGGCCGCCATCCACCAGTACCTCCGAGCCGGTGGTGAACGAGGAGGCCTCCGACAGGAGCCACACCACCGTGCTGGCGACCTCCTGGGGTTGGCCGAGGCGGCCCAGGGGGATCTGAGCATGGAGCTTGGACATGGCCTTGGCGGGGTCGGGGCGGCCTTTGACCATGGCGTCAACCATGTCGCCCTCGATGAAGGCCGGGTGCACCGAGTTGCACCGCACAGGCGGCCGCTTGCGCGCGCCCGACAGGGCCACCGACTTGGTGAGCAGGCGCACCGCGCCCTTGGAGGCGTTGTAGGCGGCCAGGTTGGCGCCGCCGACGATGCCGGAGGCCGAGGAGATGTTGACGATGGATGGCGCCTTGGACCTCGCCAGCAGCGGCATGGCGTATTTGCAGCCCAGGAACACGCCGTCGGCGTTGACGGCCATCACCCGGCGCCACTCGGCGAAGCTCGTCTGCTCCACGTCGCCGGGCGTGCCGACCCCGGCGTTGTTGACGAGGCCGTCGAGGCGACCGTGGCGGCGCTCGATCTCGGCGATGGCGGCCTGCCAGTCCTCCTCCCGCGTCACGTCGAGGGCGATGTCCACGGTGCCGCGCTGGGCGAGATCGCTGCGGATGGCGATGCCGCCGGCCGACTCTATCGCCCCGCACATGGCCGTGCCCAGGGTGCCACGCGCACCGGTGACGAGAACGATCCGGTCCTTGAGCTGCGCCGTCATTGCCGCTTCCTCCTCCATCGCAGGCCCAACGAGCGGCCCATGCTGAATACTGCGTAGCACACGAACAGGAACGTCACGCCGGTCAGCGCCAGCATCTGCACGAAGCCGCTCAGGCCGTCCGGAGTCGAGAGAACGCCCTGGAACGAGACCGCCTGCAGGGCGAGCGCCACGCACGCCACCGCCGCAGGCGCCCACCAGCCCTTCAGCCTGAAGCCGAGGAACCCGGAGACGAGGGCGCCGGCCAGGAGAACCATGTCCGCCGCTCCTCAGATGTCCTTGAAATCGCCGTGGCGGCCCTTGCCTTCCGCGAAGCGGGCGGCGCCGCGGATGCCCTCGGCCTTGACGATGCCGGCGCTGGTGGCCCACTCGCTCTCCAGGCCCTCGCGCACGGATTTGCCCCAGGCGCGGTAGGCCGAGAGCCGGTCGGCACGCACGCACTCCTGCGGGAAGCGGGCGATCTCCTGGGCCATGGCCTCGGCCGCCTCGCGCGCGGCGCCGTGGGGCACGATCTTCTCGGCGAGGCCGATGCGGTAGGCTTCCTCGGCCGGCACCTTGCGGCCGGTGAGGATGATCTCCATGGCTTTGCCCATGCCGACCAGCCGCGGCAGGCGCACGGTGCCGCCGTCGATCAGGGGCACGCCCCAGCGCCGGCAGTAGACGCCGAAATAGGCGCTCTCGGCCATCACGCGCACGTCGCACCACATGGCGAGCTCCATGCCGCCGGCCACGGCCGGGCCTTCCACCGCGGCGATGACGGGCTTTCCCAGCTCCAGCCGCGACGGTCCCAGCGGCCCGCGCGGCGGCTTGCCGCCGTCCTTGGGGAAGTCGAGGGCGCCGACGGGGTCGTCCTGGTCGAGGCCCGAGGCCGCCTTGAGGTCCCAGCCGGCGCAGAAGGCGCCGCCCTCGCCCCAGAACACGGCTACGTGGGCGCTCTCGTCGGCATCGAACTGCTCGAACGCCGCCACCAGGTCGTCGGCGCTCCTCGCGTCCATGGCGTTGCGCGCCTCGGGACGGCTGTGGATGACGGTCCAGACGGAACCGGATTTCTCGATGCGAACGGCCATGGCGTCTCCTCGGGGCTCGAAACGGGGTCAGACCCCTCGCGCCGAAGTCAGAGTTTTTATCGATAGGTTCGAGGCGAGGGGTCTGACCCCGTTTCACCAGCATAGCAAAGGCTGCGCCGCGATGCTTACCATCTGGGCAGGGGCTGCCCGCCGTGGCGGCGGCCGACCGTTGTCCGTAGCCCACAGAGCAGACGTAAAATCAACGGTGGTAACGGTTTTTCTTGCTTCACGGGCGCATGCGCCTATGTAGGGGGCCCTCGATTGCCGCCCGCCGGCCCCCACTGAACCAGTGCCGGCCCGAGCTTACGGAGCGGACATGAAGACCGATACCCCGCGCCCCATCCTGCTCAAGGATTACCGCCCGCCGAGCTACCTGATCGACAACGTCAACCTCGATGTGGCGCTCCATAGGACGCGCACCCGCGTCCGCTCGCGACTGCGGTTGCGGGCGAACCCGACGGCGGCGAGACCGGGTCCGCTCAGGCTCGATGGGGAGCTTCTGGAGCTGGAGTCCATCAAGCTCAACGGGCGCCTGCTCACGAGCCGGGACTATACGCTGGGCGAGAAGGAGCTGGTCATCCTCTCCCCGCCGAAGGAGCCGTTCGAGCTCGATACCGTCACCACCTGCAACCCCGACGCCAACCAGGCGCTGACGGGGCTCTATGTCTCCAAGGGCATCTACTGCACGCAGTGCGAGGCCCAGGGCTTCCGCCGCATCACCTATTTCATCGACCGCCCGGATGTGCTGGCCACCTACACGGTCCGCCTGGAGGCCGACCGCGAGGAGGCGCCAGTGCTGCTCGCCAACGGCAACCCGGTGGAGCGCGGCACGCTGGACGGCGGCGCGCGGCACTACGCCGTGTGGCGCGACCCACACCCCAAGCCGTCGTACCTGTTTGCGCTGGTGGGCGGCAATCTCTCCTCCATCGCCTCGGATTTCACCACCGCGTCGGGCCGGAGAGTGGACCTGCGCATCTACGTGGAGTCCGGCAAGGAGGGCCGCTGCGCCTGGGCCATGGACTGCCTCAAACGGTCCATGCGGTGGGACGAGGAGCGGTTCGGGCGCGAGTACGACCTCGACGTTTTCAACATCGTCGCGGTCTCAGACTTCAATATGGGCGCGATGGAGAACAAGGGCCTCAACATCTTCAACGACGCCCTGGTGCTGGCCTCGCCCGAGACGGCCACCGACGCTGCCTTCAGGGACATCGAGCGCGTCATCGCGCACGAGTACTTCCATAACTGGACGGGTAACCGCATCACCTGCCGCGACTGGTTTCAGCTTTGCCTCAAGGAGGGCCTCACGGTCTTCCGCGACCAGGAGTTCGGCGCCGACATGCGCTCCGCCGCCGAGCAGCGCATCGCTGAGGTGCGCAATCTCAAGGCGCGGCAGTTCCCGGAGGATGCAGGGCCGCTGGCCCATCCCGTGCGGCCCGGCCGCTATATCGAGATCAACAACTTCTACACGGCCACCGTCTACGACAAGGGCGCCGAGCTGGTGCGCATGCTGCAGACGCTCCTCGGCCGCGACGGCTTTCGCGAGGGCATGGACCTCTACTTCGAGCGGCACGACGGCCAGGCCGCCACGGTGGAGGACTTCGTTGCCTGCTTCGCCGACGTCTCGGGCCGCGACCTCGGACAGTTCATGACCTGGTACTCCCAGGCCGGCACGCCCGAGGTGGCCTGTGCGCTGAAGTACGACGCCCGGACCAAGACGGCCGAGCTGACGCTCGCCCAGACGCAGGCGCCGACGCCGGGCGAGCCCAGGAAGAAGCCGCTGCATATCCCCATCAAGCTTGGTCTCATCGACGCCGACGGCCGCGACATGGGGCTGACGCTGGCGACGGGCGAGCGGCTCGCCGGAGGGCTCGTCGAGCTGAGGAAGAAGAGCGAAAAGCTGCGCTTCCGCGAGATCGCCTCGCCGCCCGTCGTGTCGCTGCTGCGCCAGTTCTCGGCGCCGGTAAACCTCGCCATGAAGCGCAGCGACACGGAGCTGGCGTTCCTGATGGCGCGCGACAGCGACCTGTATAACCGCTGGCAGGCCGCGCAGGACTATGCCGCCAGCGTGCTGACCGGCACGGTGGCCGCACGCGCCGCAAAGGCCCACATCGCCAAAGAGAGGGCGCCGAGTTCCAAGGCATTCATCGAGGCGCTGGCGGCGACGCTGGCCGATCGTGACGTGGCGCCGCCGGGCTACCTCGCCCAGTTCCTGACGCTGCCGAGCGAGAACGACCTAGCCCGCATCATCGGCAAGGATGTGGACCCGCTGGCGATCCACCGGGCGCGCAAGACGCTGCGCAAGGCCATCGCCACGCGGCTCTACCAGCCGCTGGCCGATATCTACCGCCGCATGGAGACGCCCGGCCCCTATTCGCCGGCGGCGGAGCCGGCCGGCCGGCGGGCGCTGCGCAACGTTGCGCTGGGCTACCTGACGATCCGCGGCAGGCCGGAGGACGTGGCCCGCGCGGCGATGCATTACGCCGAGAGCCGGAACCTCACCGACGAGATGGCGGGACTGGAGGTCCTGTCGGAGGTCGATGCCCCCGAGCGGGTCGCGGCGCTGGCACGCTTCTACGAGCGCTGGAAGGACGACCACCTGGTCATCGACAGCTGGTTCCGCTGCCAGGCGGCGTCTCCGCTGCCCGGCACGCTCGCCAACGTCAGGCGACTCACGAAGCACCCGCTGTTCTCCATCAAGAACCCCAACAAGGTGCGCGCTCTGATCGGCACGTTCGCGGCGGCGAACCCTGTCAACTTCAACCGGCCGGACGGAAAGGGCTACGACTTCGTGGCCGACCGCGTGCTCGAGCTCGATGCCTTCAACCCGCAGATCGCCGCCCGCATGCTCTCGACCTTCCGCGGCTGGCGCATGCTGGAGCCGGTGCGCCGCGCCGCCGCCAAGGCGACGCTGCAGCGTGTCGCCAGGGCGAAGCCGCTGTCGAACGACGTGTTCGAGATCGTATCGAAGATGCTGGAGTAGCGGGGTCAGACCCTGCGGGTCTGGCCCCGTGGCAGTGTCCTTTCCCTGAGTCCTCGTTTCCCGGGCATCAACTACGCCAACGCGACGCTAGGTCCGCCTGGAAATACCCCCTGGGGTCAGACCCGCAGGGTCTGACCCCATTTCGTCACGGGTTATGGCCTACGGGCCACGGCGAAGCCGACACACCCGCCATATTTCTGCCCAAAGCGGGCTTCGCCTCTCGACAAGCGATTCGCGCATCATACAGAATTAGATGCGGTGATTCGGGTTGTGCGCGTCGCCCCGAGTCGCCGGTGGGCAGCAAACACTCGTACAAAATCAGGCAGGCGAGGGATGACGGAGGGCACGTCAACCCACGGCGACGGTCTGTCCGAACGCTGGGGGGATGCGGGGCGGGATCGTGTCGCGGGAGCGGCACGGCTGCAGCTCCTCGCGCTCAGCGCGATGGGCGGTCTCGCGCTCGGGCTGCCGATAACGGCGAGCTGGCTGGCTGCGGCCGATGCGGGATCGGGCGGTACCACAGCGCTGCACCTTGGCGCCCTGCTTGCGATATTTGCGGTCGCTGCGACCATCGCTCTGCGGTCGGCCGGTGCTGCCGCACCGCCGGCCCCGCAGCCTGCATGCCTGGACCAGGGTGCGCCGGAAGACTCGGCACGGCTGCTGGCGCAGATGCACCACGAGCTGCGGACGCCGCTCAACGCCATGCTCGGGTTCTCGGAGGCGATGCAGCGCGAGCTGCACGGGCCGCTGGGCCACGCGCGCTACCAGGAGTACGTTGCCCACATCAGCGAGAGCGGCGGGCGCCTGCTCAAGGCCGCGGAGGATGCGCTCGCAGTTGCCGCGACCATGTCGGTGCTCATGGCGGATCGGCGTGCTTTGCGGCGCGAGTGGCTCCCGGCTGCGGCGCTGCTGCGCGAGGCATGGGCTGCGGCGGCCGAGTCCAACACGGATGTCCGGCTGACGATGGACGAAGGCGGCGCCGCCGAGATCGAATGCGACCGTCAGGCGACCGGCGAGGCGTTACGGCATCTTCTGGGCGAGGCCGTTGCCCGCACGCCGCCCGGCGGTGCCATCACGGCCAGGAGCGGCCGGAGCCGTATCGACATCGTGGTGGAGCCCGTTGCGCCGGCGCGAGACCGGGGGCGCCGCCCGGCTGCCGACGGCCGGCAGGCAGGCCGTTCAGCCGCCGGCGACGGTCTGCGCCTGGTCCTCGCGCGCTCACTGATCGAGATGCAGGGGGCGGAGCTCAACCTCGCTGATGGATCTCACGCCGAAGGGTGGATGGCCAGCATCGCCTTCCGCGTTGGAGAAGGGGGCCAAGCGCGTACCTCGCGTCCTAGCGCTGCTGGGCATCGCTGGCCGGTTTTTCGGGTACATCGAGTGGATTGCGTGCCGGGCGCTGCGATTCGCGCCAGCGCAGGAAGCCACGCCGTTCCTCCGGTGTGAGATTGGTTGAGATGGCGGTGTGGAGCTTGAAGGCCGCCTCGCGCGAGACTTGGTCAGCCGCCAACAGCCTCGCCTGGGCGGCCAGGAAACGCTCACGGTCGAACGGCTCGGCGGTGAGTGCCTTCATCGCCTCGGCGCGCGCCTCGACGAGTGCGCGGCGCAGGGGCCTCACCCTCTGCCATTCCTCCTTGGTGAGCCGCTCCAACTCGCCGACGCGCTCGGACGGCAGGGTGACCGCATAGCCGACGATATTCGGCACCACGCGCCGGCCCAGGTGCCCTGTGGGCTCGCCGCGCCAGAGCAGCGAGCCGATGGCGCCGATCACGATCAGATTGAGCGCCAGCGAGCCGATCAGGACCGGCATCAGCCAGCGGGGGGCGGGGCGCGTGCTCGTCATCTCGGTCACCGCCGCAGTCATTGCGTGACCTCATCGGAGAGAGCGACCTGGATAAGGCCGCCGCGATCGGACGCAAGATCGGCCATATCGGCGAGCTCTGGCAGGAGCTGCGGCGTCAGCTCGGAATGGCCGATCGCCACGCCCATGAACAGGCACGCGGCAAGGAAGCCGATCGCACCGGCCTGCCTGCTCAGGAGCCGCGGCCGACGGGGGCCCGTATTCACCACAACCGGCAGGGCTACGGTCCGGCTGGCTGGGGCAACAGCGACGGGCGGCGCCTCGTCCAGCTTCACGATACGGGGGGAGCGCTGCGCCGCAGCGACGATGCGCTCGGCGAGCGCCGCCTCCACGGCCAGGGCCGGCACCGGCGCGCTCTCCAGCACGCGGTCGAGCGCCTCCGCCTCGGCGAGCCGCCTCCGAGCCCCGGCATCCTTGGCGAGGAGTTGTGCGGCGGCGGCGCGTGCATCCGCCGGCCAGCGTGTGCGACCCGCACCGTAGACGTCGAGTAGCTGTCCGAACTCGACCGGCGTCATGCTCTTGTTGCTCATGCTCGTCATTCCCGGACCAGTCTTGAAGACGTATGCACTCGGTTCAGTCTGCCTGCGGCAGCAGACCCTGCCATTCCTCCTTGAGCGAGGCCTTGAGCGCCCGGCGCGCCCGCGCCAGCAGGGACTCGACGGCCTCGTCCGATATGCCCATCACATTGCCCACCTCGATCTGGCTCATGCCCTCGTAGTGGAAGAGCGTGAGCGCCAGCCTCTGTCTTTCCGGCAGCGCCTTCAGCGCCGCATCCACCCGTCTCCCCAGCTCCCGTTCCGCCAACGTCGTCATCTGGCTCGCCGGCTCTACCTCCTCGGGCAGGGCATCGCCCAGGCTGGTGTTGCGCTGCGCACGCACCCGGTCGATGCACAGGTTGGCCGCGACCCGCCGCAACCACGGACGCACACCCCCTTCGCCCAGATCGAGCCGGGCAGCGTTGCGCCAGAGCCTCAGCAGCGTCTCCTGCGCCACGTCCTCGGCCTCGGCGTCGTCCCGCAGCATCCGCCTGGCGATAGCCAGCACGGTGGGCAGGTGACGGTCCACGAGCGCGCGGAAGGCCGGCGCCTCCCCCGCAGCGACGCGCGCGACCAGTGCAGCTTCGTCCTCGGCCTCGTCAGAGCCGGCCTGCGTGGCCGGCCCGGCCCCAACCTTTCGTGCAAGCACCAGATCTCGCCTCGCCGCGATTAACCCGCTCGCCCCTTCCCCAGGCACGATCATACGGCAAAAAACGCGGTCCTGCTGCCTCCTCCAACGGTCCGGCCGGCGCCTTCCCGTCGCGGGCGGGATTTCAGGCTACGATATCGTTGAAAAGCCTGGCAACAGCGGCCTGCCGGGCGCCCAGATCGGCCTCCAGGCGCGCGAAATCGGGGGATTCGCCGGCGCGGACCAGGAGTGCCTTGAGGCCGTCGGCGGCCTTGCCGGCGATGAACGGCCCATCGAGGCACAGGCGCAACACTTGGGTAAGGTTACCGAGCAGGCGCGCCGCGGGCAGCAGGACGTCCGCCGCCGAGGGGGGGAGCAGGCCGGCTCGGTCCAGGTTCACCAGCGCGTCGACGGTGTTGGTGCTCAGCACCTCCGGGTGGGCGTGGCCGTGGATGAGCTGCAGATACTGCGCGATGAACTCCAGGTCGACGAGGCCGCCGCGTACCTGCTTCAGCTCCCAGATGTCCTTGCTGCCCTTCTCCCTCTCCATGAGGGCGCGCATGTCGCGCACGTCCTTCACGGTCTTGGCCCGATCGCGCCTGCGGGTGAGGGCGGCGCCGATGGCCTGCTCCACCGCCGCGCGCAGGGTGGGCGGGCCGCTGACGACGCGGGCACGGGTGAGGGCAAGATGCTCCCAGGTCCAGGCATCGTGCTGCTGGTAGTGGGTGAAGCTCGACAGCTGGGTGGCCACGGGGCCTTTCTGGCCGGATGGTCTGAGCCGCATGTCCACCTCGTAGAGACTGCCCTCGGCGGTCTGGGAGGCAAGAGCGCTGATCAGGCGCTGGGTGAGGCGCGTGTAGTAGTGGGTTGGGGAGAGCGGCTTCAGGCCGTCCGACATGGCGGCCTGCTCGTCGAAGTCGTAGACGACGATGAGGTCGAGATCGGAGGCCGCCGTCATCTCCCGGCCACCGAGCTTGCCCATGGCGACCACGGCCATGGCGCCGCCCGGCACACGGCCGTGCGTCCTCGCCACCTCGCGCTCCACCTCGGCCTGCATGGCGGCGATCGTGCGCTCGGCCACCAGCGCGTAGGCGCCGCCGGCCTGGGCGGCGCCGATCGAGCCGGTGAGCACGCGCACGCCGATCAGGAACGCCTGCTCGTGGCCGATCCGCCGGGCGCGGTCCAGCACGTCCTGGAAGTCGGTCGCGCCGGCCAGCTCGGCGGCCACGATGGCGTCGAGGTCGGCCGCGCCGGGCAGCGCGCCGAAGAAGCCGGGTGTCAGCACCGCATCGAGCACGCGGCGGCGCTTGCTCAGGATGCGGGCAAGCCGGGGCGCGCTGCCCATGATAGCCGCGATCAGGTCGAGGAGCGCGGGATTCTGCTTGAGGAGGGAGAAGAGCTGGACGCCGGAGGGCAGCTCGGAGAGGAAACGGTCGAAGCCGATGAAGGCCTGGTCCGGGTCGGCCGTGCGGGAGAGCGCCTCGATCAGCAGGGGCTGCATCTCGGTGAGGAGCTCGCGGGCGCGGGGGGCGTGCACGGCGGGGTAGTGGCCGTGGTGCCAGCCGCGCACGCCGGCGATCACGGCGCCGGGGCGGCCGTAGCCCATGCGCGACAGCGCCTCGACGGTGCCGGGGTCGTCGGCCTCGCCGGCGAACACCATGTTGGCGCCGCCGCGGGTGAGCGCCGGGCTGTGCTCGAACAGGCGGGCGTAGTGGGCCTGCACGCGCTCCAGCTCGGCGGTGAGACGCACGGCGAAGGCCGGCGTGTCGGGGAAGCCGCAGAAGCGGGCGAGGCTGGCGAGCTTGTCGGGGTCCGACGGCAGGGTCTGCGTCTGCTCGTCGGCGATCATCTGCAGCCGGTGCTCCACGGTGCGCAGGAACCGGTAGGCCCGGTCCAGGTCGTCGCGCACCTCCGGCTTGATCCAGCCGGCGTCGGTGAGCCGCTCAAGCGCGCCCAGGGTCTCCGCCACACGCAGGGCCGGCTGGCGGCCGCCGGCGATCAGCTGCTGCGTCTGGGCGAAGAACTCGATCTCGCGGATGCCGCCGCGCCCCACCTTGATGTCGTGGCCCGCCACCGCGATCTGGCCGAAGCCGCGCACGGCATGGATCTGCCGTTTCATGGCGTGGATGTCGGCGATCGCGGCGAAGTCGAGGTACTTGCGCCAGATGAAGGGTGCCAGGTCCTGCAGGAGGCGCTGCCCGGCGGCGATGTCGCCGGCGATGGGGCGCGCCTTGATGAGGGCGGCGCGCTCCCAGTTCTGGCCGACGGATTCGTAGTAGTTGAGCGCGGCCTCGGTGGAGATGGCCAACGGCGTGGAGGCCGGGTCGGGGCGCAGGCGCAGGTCGGTGCGGAACACGTAGCCGTGCTCGGTGCGCTCGTTGACGAGGCGCACGAGGTCGCGGGTGAGCCGCACCAGGAACGGTTGCACCTCCAGGCCGGAGCGCAGGCGCACGCGCTCGCGGTCGTAGAGGACGATGAGATCGATATCGGAGGAGTAGTTCAGCTCGAAGGCGCCATGCTTGCCCATGGCCAGCACGATGTAGCCGTCCGGCGAGCTTTCGGATTGCCTCGCCTGCGGCTCGGCGGACGCCAGCCAGTCGCCCTTCTTGTGGGCCTGGCGGAAGAGGAAGCGCACGGCGGCGGCCACGGCGGCGTCGGCCACCTCGGAGAGGCGGCGCGCGGCCGTCATGACGGGCCACACGCCGCCGAGATCGCAGAGCGCGACGAGGAGGGCGATCTCCGCCTTGAAGCGGCGGAGCAGGCGCATGGCCTCGGGCGCAGCGTCGGCCGCATCGACCGCCGCCGTCGTTTCCTGCACCAAGCCACAGAAGCGCTGCTCGGGAGAGCTCGCAAGCGCCGCCTGCAGACTGGCCGGATTCCGCTCGATGATGTGGGTCAGGTAGGGCGACGCGGCGAAGATGCCGGCAAGCAGATCGCGAACCTCTCTCCTGGCTATGAGCCCCCCAAGCTCAGCCAAGCCTGGCTCGTCGCCGCAGCAGCGCGCCAGGTGCGAAAGCGCGGTCGCCGCACGCGCGCCGTCGTGAAGCGTGGGAGCGGCAACGATGCGCCGCTGGAGCGGCTCCAGGCGCTTCTGGTCGTCATCCGGTGCCATCGCCCATGTATACGTTGCCGCGACGGTGCGAGAAAGACGCCAGGGTCACGACGGCGATCGTCAAGCCGTCTCTCCAAGTCGACTGACGAATGCACGCATTGTGCGCGCACACCTTTCACCTCAGCTCGCCATCCAGGTGGTCGGCGAGACGCAGAGCAAGCTGCACGATGGTATAGGTCGGGTTGGCCGCTCCCGCGCTGGCGAACACGCTGCTGCCGCCAAAGTACAGATTCTCGACGCCGTGCAGGCGGCAGTCGCGGTTGACGACGCCGGTCATCGGGCTGTCGCTCATGCGCGTGCTGCACATGTGGTGACCTTGCCCTACGCACTCCTTGGAAATGGCCTCGATGCCCGCGTCGAGATAACGGGCAAGCTGCAACCGTCCGACATTGTGCTGAGCCAGGGCTCGCCCGATCTCGAGCGCTGCCGTGCGGATGGTATGCAGGTCGAGATCGGATAGGGCCCAGTTGAGCGATATGCTCAGGAGCCCGAGGCGATCTCTGGTCTTGGCAAGCGTCACGCGGCTGTCTCGGTTTGCCGATTGCTGAACGGCGACCGTCACCTCGGCATCGAAATCGGTGGCCCGGTCCGCTTGCAACGCCCGGCGCAGCCGCTCGCGAAACGTCCTCTTGCGTTCGGCCGGAGAGGCCACCTGGCGAAGAGGATCGATCGTCACGATGTAGCTGAGACATCGATGGGATCGCATCGAAGCGTCGCTTGGCATGTAGTCGGCGCCATCGGCCGGGATGGTCGCCAGGACGGCTTGGCCGAGCGAAACGTCGATGTGCTCGCTAAAGAAGCGACCGACGAGGTCCCGCTCGTTTCCGACCCCCGGCGGTATTTGCCGATCGGCGTTGAGCAGGATGCGCGCGTTCTCCAGCCCGCCGCAGCAGATCACATAGCGGCGCGCGCGTACTTTGAAGGGCTGCGTGCGCGCATGCGAGCGGAATGAGAGCTGCGATACCGACTTGAGGCCCTCATCGAGCTCGATGTCGATCAGGTTGGCGTTGATGCAAAGCCGGATCGGCTCGGATCGGATGAGCTCGCGCTGGTATTTTTGCCCGAACCGCGTCGGCGCGCTCATCACACGGACGACGGGCATCAGGGCGTCGTCACGGCCGTTGAAGATATCGGGTAGCTCGTCGACCGGAGCAAGGTCGAGAATCTCTGCGGCGCGCTGGGCATAGGGGTCCAGGTCAGCGCGCCCGATCGGCCACGCGTTCAGTGG
This sequence comes from Hyphomicrobiaceae bacterium, assembly GCA_044868325.1. GTDB lineage: Bacteria > Pseudomonadota > Alphaproteobacteria > Rhizobiales > Hyphomicrobiaceae > AWTP1-13. The sequence continues at coordinate 9,147 of JBIOWI010000268.1, read as the reverse complement.
ATGGTAGGGCAGCGCCTCGAAGTCGCGCTCGTCGAGCGGCATCGTCTCTCCAGTCCAATGGTTGGAGGTGCCGCCGAGATAGCGCAGCCGGGCCGAGTGCACCGGATACTCCACACCGGTGCTGGAGCCCAGGTAGAGGCTCTGCGACTCCTCGCTCGACACGAGGCCACCGCCCTCCATCAGGCCGACGCGCCAGCCTTTTTGACCCAGAGCGCGCGCAAGCGTGATCCCCGCTGGCCCTGCTCCCACGATGCATACGTCGAACACGTTGCTGGGAAAGTCTTCCCCGTCAAGCTTCTCAGCATCAATAAGCAACGCCCGGGATCCCCTCGAGATCGCCAATCCGCAGCACCCAGCCGTCGACAATGACGATATCGCCTGTCGGGCGCATCTCCCGTTGTTGAGCCGGCACGCCGATGGAGAGCACGCCACCGGTTAGGATGGTCAATGCCATCCTGCGGGAGAGAGCCGGCCGACTGCCTCCGGTCCCAGTGGCATCGGGCGCGTGGTTCATCTTCGCCTCACCGGTGCTGAAAACTCGAATGAATGCTCTTGGTGCATGCCGAATGATCGTAGAGACCCTACTGTGACGGATTCTTCGTCTGGGTGCGCGTGCCACATCGACGCGCGGAGCCGAGGCACAGCAAGAAAGAGGCAAGAAAGAGGCCCAACCGCCCCCGCTCGCGGATTGCCCCTATCGAGGCAATGGGACCGACACAGAGCGACGTATCGGAATGGAGAGAACTGCCTTCAATCCAGGCACATTGTCCTCCAGGCGCACAGAGCCGCCATGCATGCGGGCGACGGCGGCGACCAGGCTGAGCCCCAAGCCGGCCCCGGGGCGGGAGCGACTCTTCTCCAGGCGCACGAACCGCTGCAGAGCGCGCTCGCGGTCCTCCGTCGCGATCCCAGGCCCTCGGTCGGCCACCGCCATCTCGATCGCCTCGCCGGCGCGCCTCAGGACGATGGCGATCTCGGGGGACGGCGTCGGCGAAGGCGCCGCGGCGGCGCCGGCCGCTGCGGGCACGCCCATTGCGGCGGAATATTTGATGGCGTTGTCCACCAGGTTGGCGACGGCCTGGCTCACCAGCTCGCGGTTGGCTATGGTGCACAGGCCCGGCTCGGTCGCGACGGCGAGGCGGAGGCCCGCCTCCTCGGCGACGGGCTCGTAGAGCTCGGCAATGTCGCCGATCACCTCGGCCAGATCGACACGCGTCATGCTCTCGGCGGCGGCGCCGGCCTCCAGGCGAGCGATCAGGAGCAGCGAGTTGAAGGTCTTGATCAGCTCGTCGGCCTCCTCGATGACCCTGGCGAGGCCGTCGCGGTGAGTGCCGGCGTCGGAGCTGCGCATGGCGGCCTCGGCGCGATTGCGCAGGCGGTTGAGGGGCGTCTTCAGGTCGTGGGCGATGTTGTCGGACACCTCGCGCAGCGCCGCCAGCAGCTCCTCGATGCGCGCCAGCATGGCGTTGAGGCTCTCCGAGAGCCGATCGAGCTCGTCGCCGGAGCCACTGAGTGGTATACGGCGGGACAGGTCGCCCGCCATGATCTGGCGGCTGGTCTCGGTGACTGCCTCAATGCGCGATACCATGCTGCGGCTGATGAGAATGCCGGCGCCCACGCCCAGCGCGCACAGGAGCCCGAAGCTCAACAGCGCCAGGCGGCCGATGCCGGCGGCGAGCTGGCGCTGGTCCTCGATGTCGCGGGCGACGACCAAGGTGAGGCCGCCGGCCACCGACAGGGCGAGGCCGGTGGCGAGGCGCTCGCTGACACCGCTGCCGCTCGTGGCGCGCGGGTAGGAGAACAGGTGGCCCTGGCCGTCCTCGGCGAGGGCGGCGGGCAGGCGGGGGAGGTTGCCGGCGAGCCTGGTTCCATCGGCATCCAGCAGAAGATAGAGGCCGGAGCCGGGCTCGCTCACCCGCTCGTTGATGGCGGCGACGAGGCGCGGCCTCCCGCCGGCCTCGAACTGCGTGCGCAGGCCGGCCACCTCCGCCCGCAGGGCCTCGACCGCCTTGCTGGTCAGGAGCGCATTCGCCTGCCAGGCGACATAGAGCACGATCAGCGCCGCAGCCGCCAGGAAGGCGCCCATGTAGGCGACCGTCAGGCGGAAGGGGGTGGACCCCAGGAGCCTAGTCAGCACCGTCACGGATCATGTACCCGGACCCGCGCACCGTATGCAGGAGCGGTCTCGCGAAGCCCTTGTCGATCTTGGCCCTGAGCCGCGAGATGTGCACGTCGATGACGTTCGTCTGCGGATCGAAGTGGTAGTCCCACACGTTCTGGAGCAGCATGGTGCGTGTGACGACCTGGCCGGCATTGCGCATGAGGTATTCGAGCAGCCGGAACTCGCGTGGCTGCAGGACGATGGGCTGGCCGGCGCGGGTGACCTTGTGGGACAGGCGGTCGAGCGTCAGGTCGCCCACGGTGTAGCGGGTCACCTGCTCCTCGGGGGCCGGGCGGCGGGCGAGCGCCTCGATGCGGGCGAGCAGCTCGGTGTAGGCGTAGGGCTTGGTGAGGTAGTCGTCGCCGCCGGCGCGCAGGCCCTTGACGCGGTCGTCCACGTCGCCGAGGGCGGACAGGATGAGGACCGGCGTGCGGCCGCCCTCGCGGCGGAGAGTCTCGATCACGGTGAGGCCGTCGAGGCGCGGCAGCATACGGTCGACGATCAGCACGTCCCAACCGCCTTCGCGGGCGAGCGCGAGGCCCATCTCGCCGTCGCCGGCGATCTCGGCGACGTGACCGTTCTCCTTGAGCGAGCGCTGCAGGAACAGCGCCGTCTCACGATCGTCCTCGACCACAAGCACGCGCATTGGCTTGGTGCCTCGCCCAGGTTGTGCCGGCAGCGCCTGAATGCCGGCCCGCTCCGCAGGGCGGGAGCATCCGGAAAGGCCGGAGAAATGCAAGAGGCGAGGCGCTCCGCTCGTAAAGAAGCGGCTCGCCTCGCCTGTGAGGTTGCGCGGGATGTGGGCGTCCTCAGCTGCGCTTCAACTGGAGGGCCACGAAGCGCGTCTCGTTGCCCGACTTGATGCGCAGGAGAACCGCGCGCCGGTTGAGCTTATTCGCGTCCCTGACCCCGTTGACGAGATCCTCGGGGGTCCTGACCGGGCTGCCGCTGATCTCAAGGATCACGTCGCCAACCCTGACCTTCTGGGCCGCGTCGGTGTTGTTGTCCACGTCGGTGACAACGACACCCTCCGCGTCGGGGCCGGTGGCGGGTGCCACCGTCAGGCCCAGCTGGCCGAGCTCGGTCGGCTGCGAGGGACGGCTGGGTGCCTGCTTCGCGAGCTCCTGGGCGGAGGGCAGGAGCCCAAGCTTGACGGCAACCGTCTGCTCCTTCTGCGCCCGCAGGACCTTGAGGTCGACCTTGGTGCCCGGCGCAAAGGCGGCGACCTGGCGGGCAAGGTCGCGGCTGTCGGCGATCTTGATGCCGTTGACGGACAGGATGGTGTCGCCGCTCTTGATCCCGGCTTCTGCCGCCGGGCTCGGCGCGGTCACGTCGGCCACCAGCGCGCCCTTCGCCTCGTTGAGGCCGAGGCTCGCCGCCGTGTCCTCATCGACGTTCTGGATGCGCACGCCGAGCCAGCCGCGCTTGACCGAGCCGCCGGACTTGAGCTGCTCGACAACCTCGCTCGCGGTGCGGGCGGGAATTGCGAAGGCGATGCCGACGCTGGTGCCGGTGGGGCTGTAGATGGCGGTGTTGACGCCGACCACGCCGCCCGCGAGGTTGAAGCTCGGGCCGCCCGAGTTGCCCTTGTTCACCGCGGCGTCGATCTGCATGTAGTCGTAGGGGCCGGAGCCGATGTCGCGGCCCTGCGCGGAGACGATGCCGGCCGTGACGGTGCCGCCGAGGCCGAACGGATTGCCGACGGCCACCACCCAGTCGCCCACGCGCGGGCTGTCGGTGGCGAACTTGACGAACGGGAAGGTCTTGCCGTTGGCCTTGATCTTGAGGAGGGCAAGGTCCGTGCGGTCGTCGGTGCCCACCACCTCGGCCTCGTACTTGTTGTACTGGTCGAAGCTGACCTGCACCTTGCTGGCGTTGTCGACCACATGGTTGTTGGTGACGACGTAGCCGTCCGCCGAGATGATGAAGCCCGAGCCCTGCGCCTGGGTCGGGCGCGGGATGCCGTCGCGGCCGAAGCGCTTGAAGAACTCCTCGAGCGGGTTCTCGTCGGGGAACGGCGACGGCGGACGCGCGCCGGGCTCGCGTGGGGCGGGAGGACGGCCGCGCGGGTCTTGCGGCGGCGTGCGCGCGATCTTGGGGCCTTGGGACGTTACCTGGATGCTCACCACCGCCGGCTTCACGCGCTCGACCAGGTCGGCGAACGACAACGGGGCACCGGGCGGGAGGAGCTGCGACTGCTGGGCCAGGAGACGATCATGCGGAGGCATGAGCAGCGTGCTGCCGGCCACGGCCGCAACGGCCAGGCCGGACAGCAGGGCCATACGCCAGCGGGCCGGGCGCGGGGCGCGGCCCTGGGAAGGAGAAGCAAGCATCGGCGTCACCTCGCGCGAGAATTCGGAATCAGGACACGCCTCCTTATTAGGGAAGGCAAACTTACGTGGCGATGTCGGCTACCTTAAAAAACCGTAACGTTCGCCGGGGGGATCGATCGGGGTGAGACCCCTCGCGCCGAAGTCAGAGTTCGATCGATAGGTTGGAGGCGAGGGGTCTGACCCCGAATGGCGCGGGGGTCTGACCCGGCTCACTCACGCATCAGCTCCGCAAGGCGCCGCTGCTCCTCGGGCGAGAGCGGCGCCGTCTCGGCAGACGCAGCAGCCGGGCGCCGGCGGATACGCACGAGGTAGGCGGCCGCGCCAACGAGCAGAAGCAGGGGTGTCAGCCAGAGGAAGACGGTTTGCGGTGTCAAGCGCGGGCGCAGCAGGACGAACGAGCCGTAGCGAGCCTCGACGAAGGCCAGCACCTCGGCGTCGCTGTCGCCGGCGAGGAGCCGCTCGCGCACGAGGACGCGCAGGTCGTGGGCGAGGGACGCGTTGGAGTCGTCGATCGACTGGTTCTGGCAGACAACGCAGCGCAGCTCCTGCGAGAGGCGTCGCGCTCGGGCCTCCAGCGCCATGTCCTTGAGCATCTCGCCGGGCTCGACCGCGTCCGCGGGGGCGAGGGCGATGAGGAGGGCGAGGAGTGCAGCCGTCCAAAGGCGGATGGCGAATGGCGAATGGCGAATGGCAATGGGCGAAGCCGCCACCATTCGCCACTCGCCATTCGCCATTCGCCCTCTCATCGCCTTACTCCGCAGGTGAAGGCGCGGCCACCACCGGGCGGCGGGCGCTGCGCCTGGGTGCGCCCACGCGCAGGCGCCGGTCGAGGAGGGAGAGGGCGCCGCCGATCGCCATGACGATGGTGCCGAGCCAGATCAGGCGCACGAGCGGATGGAAATAGGCGCGCACGACGAAGGCGCCGGCGGGGAGGGCATCGCCCAGCACGAGGTAGAGGTCGCCGCCCCAGGCGGCGTGGATGCCGGCCTCCGTGGTGGTCTGGCGCGGGGTGTCGAAGGTGCGCTTGGAGGGCGTGAGCTGGGCGACGGTCGTGCCGCCGCGGGTGGCGGTGATGCGGCCGATCAGCTCGCTGTAGTTGGGGCCCTGCTCGACGGTGACCCCGTGGAAGACGAAGGTGTAGCCCGCCACCTCGCCGCGCTCGCCGGGCTTCAGGGCGGCCACGGTCTCGCTCTGCCAGGCGCTGGTGGCGACGATGCCGATCACGCAGATGCCGAGGCCGATGTGGGCCAGCAGCGTGCCGTAGGCCGACCGCGGCAGGCCGGTGGCGCGGCGCAGGCTGTCGCCGGCGGGAGCGGAGAGCAGCTTGATGCGCGCGGTCCATTCGGCGCCGGCGCCGGCAACGATCCAGACGCCCAGCGCGATGCCGAATGGGGCGAGCCACGGCCCGCGCCAATGGACGGCGAAGATTGCGACCAGCGCGATTACGACGACGGCGGCGGCTGCCAGCAGGCGCTGCAGGGCGCCGAGGAGATCGCCGCGCTTCCAGGCCAGCATGGGGCCGAGCGGCACAGCCAGCAGGAGCGGAACCATCAGCGGGCCGAAGCTGGCGTTGAAATAGGGTGGGCCGACGGAGATCTTCTCGCCGGTGATGGACTCCAGCGCCAGTGGATAGAGCGTGCCGATGAAGACGGTGGCGCAGGCCACCGTGAGGAGGACGTTGTTGAGGACTAGCGCGCCCTCGCGGCTGATGGGGGCGAAGAGCTGGCCCTGCTTGAGGCGCGGCGCGCGCCAGGCGTAGAGGGCAAGCGCGCCGCCGATCAGCACCACCAGGATGGCGAGGATGAACACGCCGCGGCGCGGGTCGACAGCGAAGGCGTGCACGGAGGTGAGGACGCCGGAGCGGACCAGGAAGGTGCCGATCAGCGAGAGCGAGAAGGCGAGGATGGCGAGCAGGATGGTCCAGACTTTCAGCGCCTCGCGCTTCTCCATGACAAGCGCCGAGTGAAGCAGTGCGGTGGCGGCGAGCCACGGCATGAACGAGGCGTTCTCCACCGGGTCCCAGAACCACCAGCCGCCCCAGCCCAGCTCGTAGTAGGCCCACCAGGAACCCATGGAGATGCCGAGCGTGAGGCACACCCACGCGGCCAGCGTCCACGGCCGCACCCAGCGCGCCCATGCCGCATCGGTGCGGCCCTCAATGAGGGCGGCGACGGCGAAGGCGAAGGCGACGGAGAGGCCGACGTAGCCGGCGTAGAGGAACGGTGGATGGAAGGCCAGCGCAGGGTCTTGCAGGAGGGGGTTCAGGCCACGGCCCTCGGCCTGGAGGGGGATGCGCGTGAACGGGTTGGAGGCGAAGACAATGAAGGCGAGGAAGGCGACGGCGATGCCGGCCTGCACCGCCAGCACGTTGGCGCGCAGGCCGTCGGGCAGGTTGGTGCCGTAGAACGCGACCGCGGCGCCGAACAGGGCGAGGATGAGGACCCAGAGCAGCATGGAGCCCTCGTGGTTCGCCCACACGCCGGAGATCTTGTAGAGCAGCGGCTTGTCGGAATGCGAGTTGGCCCACACGTTCTGGACCGAGAAGTCCGACGTGACGTAGGCATAGGTGAGGGCCGCGAAGGCGAGCGCGATGAGCCCGAGCTGGACGAAGGCGGCGGGCTCGGCGACCTGCATCAGGCGCGCATCGCGGGTGTGCGCCCCCCAGGCCGGCAGCGCCGTCTGCACCAGCGCCACGGCCAGGGCAAGCAGCAGCGCGAAATGTCCGATCTCGACGATCATGGAGACACGAAACCTTTCGGCAAGCGCCGAGGGGATAGCGTACCTGCTTCGGGAGCAGTGGGCCACGAGTTCACAATCACTTCCGCGCCTCCACCTTAGTGACGGCGGTGCCGCACGCGCTCTGGTCCTTGATGCCTTTGGCCACCTCGGGCGGCATGTAGTTCTCATCGTGCTTGGCGAGCACCGTGTCGGCGACGAAGCGGCCCGAGCTGTCGAGCTTGCCCTCCGCGATCACGCCCTGACACTCGCGGAAGAGATCGGGGAGGATCTTGTCGAAGGTGACAGGGATGGTCTGCACCATGTCGGTGATGCCGAAGTTGACGATGAGACCCTCACCGCGCTTGACGCTGCCGGGGGCGACCAGGCCGCCCAGGCGGATGCGGCGATCAGGGGGGATGTGCTTCTCCACCACATCCTTGGGAAAGTGGAAGCCGACCACGGAATCGCGCAATGCGAACAGCACGAGGAAGACGGCGAGGCACAGGATGCCGACGCCCAGGCCGATGAAAGTGGCACGACGCTGACGGCGGGTCATGAACCGAGGCCCAATGTTGCCGCGAGACCGGAGAGATCGGAGAGGGCGCGCTGGTCGCCATCGAAGTTGCGGCGCGCTTCTGCCAGGGCAGCGCGCGCATCGTCGTGGCGGCCGAGCACCGCGTAGGCCCTGAGCAGGCGCTGCCAGCCGGCAAGGTCCTTGCCGTCGCGCTTGAGGCGCTGTGCCAGCCCCTCGACCATGCCGACGATCATCTGCTGCCTTTGCTCAGGGCTGAGCTTGGCTGCGGCCTCCATGTCGGATGCCGTGGGGCCCGCCGACACTTCGGCAGCCTTCCTGCCCCGCTCCTGTCCTCCGCCCGCCGCGATGCGTGCGGAGACCTCCTTCATACGCGCCTCAAGCGCCTCGCGGTAGGCAGCGTCGGGCGGCGCCTTGTTCAGCATCGCCGTGTAGTCTGCCAGCGCCTCGGCCAAGCGGCCGTCCTGCTCCTTGCCCATGGCGAGCCAGAAGCGGGGCTCCACGCGGCCGGGCTCAAGCACGAGAACTCTCTCGTAGGCCGTCCGCGCCTCCTCGGTGACGATGCCGTCCTTGGCGAGGATGGAGGCCTCGGCAAGGCCGGCCAGCAGCTTCACGCTCTCGCCCTGCAGGCGGACGGCGTTGGCGTAGGCGGTGGCAGCATCGGCATAGCGGCCGAGCTTGAGGTAGACGGGGGCTATCACCTCCCAGCCCTTGCTGTCGTCGGGCGCCTCGCGTAGGCGCGCCTCGACCTGGGCCATCATGCGGGCAATCTGGGCCTGCTCGCGGGCGGCGGCACCCTGGGAGGCTAGGGTCCCGGGCATGCCCGGGGAACCGTAGGCGAGATAGAGGGCGAGCGTGAGGAGCGGGACGGCGGCGGCCGTTGCCATTGCGATGCGGCCGTGTTGCGTGGCGCGGCCTGGCGCCGGGATGTCCGGTGTCGCATCCTCGGGCTGCGCGGCGCTGGCGAGCAGCCGGCGGGAAATCTCGATCCTGGCCGCCTCCGCCTCGGCGGCACGGATCAGGCCGGCCTCGCGCTCAGCTTCGATCTCGGCCAGCTGGTCGCGGTAGACGGCGCGCGCGCCAGCCTCGGCCGACGCGCGCGCGTCGCCCGCAGGAGCGGGTCGCGCCAGCGGCGCCAGCACCCAGGCGAGCACTGCGGCCGTCAGCAGGGCGAATGCGATCCACAGGAGCATGGGCATGGGTCTGCAATAGGGCGAAGGCGCCGGTGTGGCAAGATTCGGTATCGGACCCTTTGAGTCCGATACCGTGGCTCCGATGCCATTCGGTGCAATGGTGTCAGACCCAGAGGGAGGTAGTAGCAAAATTCCCGTGGGGTCTGGCGTGCATTGGGGCATTTCTGCGTGGCGAGGTTGAGATGAGGTGTGTTGCAGCGTCAATCGGGG
>JBIOWI010000267.1:0-22363 GCA_044868325.1 Hyphomicrobiaceae bacterium | reverse complement strand
GCAGCCATTTCTCGTTGTGGGCCACCGCGCGCTCCACGTGCGCGGTGTCCTGCAGCGCCGCGACGCCGGCCGCGATCGCAGGCGCGTTCACATTGAACGGCCCGCGCACGCGGTTCAGCACGTCGGCCACCGCCGCGGGACAATAGGCCCAGCCCAGCCGCAGCGCCGCCAGCCCGTAGATCTTGGAGAACGTGCGCAGCATCACGGCGTTGGCGCTGGTGGCCACCAGCTCAAGCCCCGCCTCGTAGTCGTTGCGGCGCACGTACTCGCCATAGGCCGCATCGAGCACCAGCAGCGTATGGCTCGGCAACCCGCGGTGCAGCCGGCGCACCTCGTCGTGGGGGATGTACGTGCCCGTGGGGTTGTTCGGATTGGCGAGGAACACGATCTTGGTGCGCGGGCTGACCCGCTCCAGCAGGGCGTCCACGTCTGCTCGATAGTCGCGCTCGGGGGCAGCCACCGGCGTGGCGCCGCTCGCGAGCGTGAAGATCTTGAACATGGCGAAGGCGTGCTCGGTGACCAGCACCTCGTCGCCGGGGCCGGAGTAGTGGTGCGCCAGCAGGCTGATCAGCTCGTCCGAGCCGGCGCCGCACACGATGCGGGCCGGATCCAGCCCGTAGTGCCGGGCGATGGCGTTGCGCAGGGTCGTGGAGGCCCCGTCCGGGTAGCGATCGAGATGCTCGGCCGCCGCCTTGTAGGCGGCGATCGCTTTGAGCGAGGGGCCGAGGGGCGTCTCATTGGCGGACAGCTTGATGGGCTTCACGCCGCCCTGCACCTCGCTCTCGCCCGGAACGTAGGCGGCGATCTCTAGAATGCCGGGCCGCGGCTGAGGCGCAGTGTTGGGCATGGCGGGTGCCAATCGGTCTGGGTTCAGGGCAACGGTGAGATGGTGAGTGGTGAGGTGATGAGTTCAGGTTTGTGCTCGGGGCGAGGACGGGGGCTAACGTCGAGTGAGCTCGTGAATGCCGATCGGAAGCAACCTCAAGAAACCCACCGCCTCATCCCCTTCTAGCCTGTCGGAGCGTTTAGCCTCCTCCGTGCGCCACGGGCACTCCCTATATCTCACCATCTCACCACTCACCATCTCACCCGGCTGAGCCGGGCGCCCCGTTCTAGCGTCTGCCGGCTATTTCGCAAGCTCGCGCGAGCGCCGGGCGGCTGCGGCAACGGCCTTGCGGATCAGCTCCGGCAGGCCCCCGCTCTCGGCTGCGAGCACCTCCAGGGCCGCGGCAGTGGTGCCGCCGGGCGAGGTGACGTTCCGGCGCAGCGTGGCGGCGTCGAGGATGGAGCGGTGCAGCAGCTCCCCGGCCCCGGCCACCGTTGCCCGCGCCAGCTGTCGTGCCAGCGCCGGCGCCAGGCCCGCCGCGACGCCGGCCTCAGCCAGGCACTCGGTCAGATGGAACACGTAGGCCGGACCGGAGCCCGAGACCGCCGTCACGGCATCCATCAGGCCCTCGTCGTCGACCCAGGCTACCTCGCCAACGGCCCGCAGCAGGCGGTCGCAGGCGTGGCGCTGCGCCGCGGTGACGTGCGCATTGCCCACCGCAACAGTGATGCCCCGCCCCACGGACGCCGGCGTGTTGGGCATCGCCCGCACAACCGCCGTCCCCTCCGGCAGGTGCGCCGCCAGGCCGGCGATCTGCCGCCCGGCGGCGATGGACACAACCACCGTGCCCTGGCCCACCAGCTTCGCCAGCTGCGGCAGCACCTCGTCCATGACCTGCGGCTTCACGGCCAGCAGCAGGACGGCCGGCGGCTTCGGTAGCGACGCAACCTCGGCGTGCACAGGCACGCCTCTGGCCTCCAGCTCCTGCCGGATGTGCGGCTGCGGCGCCGGGTCCTGCACCACGATGCGCCCCGGCTCGAGCCCATGCTCCAGCCAGCCCGCGAGCAGCGCGTGCCCCATGTTGCCGGCGCCGGCGAGGAGGAGGGTTCCGTCAAGCTGCAAAGGCATGGCGCCTACCTGCGAGATCTGCCGTCGTTCCGGGTCGGTGTCGAGCCGTCGGCTCCGGTTAGCACGCCCACCGCCATGGGGTCGAGCCATCGGCCGGCTGCGTTCAACCGTGCCTGGTCTGCCGTCAGAAGCATGCCGCTCGCGGAGAGTTGGCGGCCCACGGTCAGATCGCCGCTGGTCACGAAACTTTTATCTGCGGCGCCAGATCCAGAGTCGCGACCGAGACGTAAGGAGTGCGGGCGCCGGTAGGCGCGAGCACCCGTACGGGCCGCGTGCTCGCCCAAGACTTGCCCGGTTCTTTTGACACCAGGGCATCGGCCCGGTCGGTGGGGGATCGGAGCCAACGGGCGTAGGGGGAAGGACCGAGGGAGAACCCATCATGCGCATGCTCCGCCGCCGTGCGGCCCGCACGGATACCAATGATATCGCGACGCACACGGCCCTGCACGCACACGGTGGGGTGACCACTGTCGTCTCGGCGGTCGCGCTGCTCTTCTCGGCCTACAGCTTGTGGGAGACGTCCCTCAAGCAGGCCGATCTCAGCGTCTACGTAACGGGCATCGTCTCCTACGGGCGCGACACCTCCGACGGCGTCAGTGTACAGCCAGCGGGCGGCTTCGAGGTGCTCGCGGTGCCAGTCACCATCGCCAACGGCGGTGCGCGCGACGCTCCTGTCCTGTCGCTACAGCTCGACGTCAGGAACCCCAAGACGGGTCTGAGCGCCCGCTTCGAGGCCACCTACACCGCCGACGCCGCCTATTTCGCTACCGGCGGAGACAAACGGCCAAAGACGCCGTTCTCCGCCCTCGTGATCGCCGGCCGCACGGCATGGACCGGCACCGTCCTGTTCTACCCGGTGAGCTACAGCAACAACGACAAATCGCTGACGCCGGTCTCCAGAGTTGCGGCTTTCAACGACGAGCTGCGCAAGAAATACGCCGAGGAAATGGGTGGTTCCAGCAGCATCAGCGTGCTGCGCGAGAAGCGTCCCGACCTTCCCGAGTGGAGTGAGCAGGATGCCTACTATGCGAAGGTGGTCACGCGAAAAGACAAGGTCGAGGTGACGCTGAGGGTCATGAGCCCGGCGCCGAGCGGTTGGCTCGACCGCCTCCTTGGCGCGCCGGTGCAGCCGGTCGCGCTCACCCTGGAAGGGCCGGATGTTCCGGAGTCACTCCTGCAGACGAAGAACAGCGATCCCGTGCGGTTGCGGCGGCCGGCCGCGCGATCTTGAGCCCACTCGCCCCGTGCACCGATGAAGGATCGCGCACACGCCCCCACCCCCGCCTTCATCGAGGGAGTTCCCGTCATGAGGTTGTTCCGGCGTCGTCGGGTTGACACGGACGCGAACGAGGTCGCAATGCACGCTGCCAGGCACTCCGTGGGTAGCCCGATTACGGCCGTCGGGACCGTCATAGCGCTCGTCTTCTCGGCTTACAGCCTGTGGGAGACGTCGCTCAAGCGGGCCGACCTTTCCGTCTTTGTTCCCGGGGTGGTCACCTATACGCGCGACACCACCCCCAGCGTCGACATACAGCCGTCAGGCGGCTTCGAAGTGCTCGCCGTACCCGTCACGATCGCCAACGGCGGCGCGCGCGACGCTGCCGTCGTGGCGCTGCACCTCGACGTGAAGAACCTCCAGACTGGTCTGAGCGCCCGCTTCGAGGCCACCTACACTGCGGAGCCATCGTTCTTCAACCCCCAGTTCAACGCTCCCAGGACAAAGACGCCGTTCTCCGCGCTGGTGGTGGCCGGGCGGTCGGCCTGGAGGGGCACGGTCGTTTTCTACCCGGTGAGCTACAGCAACGGAAAGGCGCTCACGCCGGTGACCAAAATTAGAGCCTTCAATGAGGCAATGGACAAAAAGTATCGCACCGAAATGACTGATGCCGGTGTCGTCAGCTTCCGCCAACTGCGCGAGAAATATCCCAACCTTCCAGAATTTGCCGAGTACGACGCGTACGTGGCGAGGGTGCTCGACAAAAACGGCAAGGTCGAGATGACGCTGAGTCTCGTAAGTCCACCTCCCAGCGGTTGGCTCGATCGCGTGCTTGACGCGCCGATGCGGCCGATCACGCTCACGCTGCAGGCCCCCAACTTCGACTCCAGCAACGTGGGAGCCGGGGAGCTCGTACGGGTGCGGTCGGTGGGCCCCGAGACCTGAGGTCCCAGTTCGCATCGAGAGGGAGGATCAGGGGAGGTTTCCATGCTTGGCAGGCTCGCTGCAGTTGTCCTGGCGTTCTCCTGGCTGCCCGACTGCAAGGGTGCAGGTGAGCCAGGCTCGTTTGAGAAGTTTCTCAACCTTACCAGCTCACCACTCAACCGAGAGGAGATGTGCAGCGAGGCCAACGATGGCAAGCGCTACTGGATCGAGGGCTACCTGCAGCTGCCGAGCAGCATTCGAATCAGCCAGAGCAGGACCAGGCTCGATTTCTATGCACAGATCGACGGAACCGGCCAAGGCAAAGGCCGCTCGATCGGCAGCATCGAGGTGACCACGCCGGGGGACATCGAAGACCTGATGGCGGCTGCGACGGGCAAGAAGTACCGCGGCCGCAGCACGAGCGGGCAGATCGACCCCGACGCGCTGCGCATCCGCACCGCGAACGGGGTCGCAACCGCCCGCGACAAAATCAAGCTCACGGTCGACGTCGTGGGCCTGCCCGAGCGGAATTTCCCGTTCGAGAGCAGGCAGCTCGCCGCTTGCGCGTATCGCTTCGTGAAGGCGGAGAAGGTCTAGGCGTCGCATAGCCGCACGTAAACTACTCAGGCCTCAGGTCGGCGCGACCCGCAACATCGGAGAGCTGTGAAGATGAAATATCATGTCGGATTGATCGCAGTGTTGGTGGTCGCCGGCGCCGCGACGGTCCATTCGCAATCCCTGAAAGAGAGGCAATACTTCGCCGAGCAGGAGCGGGAGCTCGCCAAGGAGGTCTCGCTCGCCAACGAGCGGTGCGAGACCAACGTCGCGGTCAGGTTCGACTGGTCGGCCATGCCGGCCGAGCGCGGCGGAGCCGTCCCGTACGCCTACTGCAGGGCGGTGCTCGACGGCATGCGGCGCGTGTGCGAGGACCCGATGGGCAAGGACGCCGTGAAGGAGAAGATCAAGTCCGTCACGTGCGGCTTCGCCCCCGAGCGATCGATCACCCTCAAGAACGGCGCGATCGACTACAAGATCCAATTCCGCTCGGCGAACGATGCGGACTACGTGTTCGAGTATCTGCAGAGCAACTTGTAGGTTTGGGTTACGGCCCTTCGGCGCTAACCTACGGAGCTACGGCGCTGCGAACAGCCCTACCGCACCAGGAACAGGGGACACTCCAGGGCGGCGGCGAGGGGGCTCAGGTCGCCCTCGTCGGGGACGACCAGGCCGCCGAAGCGGCAGATGACCATGCCGCCGCGCAGGCGGCGCAGCGCCTCGGCAATGGCCGCGGTGGCACCTGGCGCCGCCGCGGCGCGGGCGATGCGCACGCCCTCGCGATCCTCCACGACGAGACGCGCCTCACCCTCCATGCGGTCGAGCTCGTCCTCGCCGGCGCCGACGACCAGCAGCACCACCTCCGCGTTGTCGACGGCGGCCAGCCGCTCCGCGGTGCGCAGCATGTCCGGGAGCTCGGCCATGTCCTCCACGCACACGATCACCGGCCCGGCGATGCGCTGGGCCCTGGGCCCCACGGTGACGATACCGGTCGTGCCGGACACCTCGGCCAGCATCTGCTTGAGCACGCCGCTGTGGCCGGCCGCGAACGGCTCGCCGAGGGTCACCACGTTCCACGGGCCCACCTCGGCGCAGGCGATCGTGAGGGCGCGCAACGGCTCGTCGCGCACCACCCGGCAGCGCAGCGGCACCTGAGCCTGGCGCGTCAGCGCCTCCAGCTGGCGCCGTGTTCCCTGGGCCGCCAGATGCAAGTCGCGCATCATGGCATCGAGCGACAGCGGCCGGCTCTCCCTCCCCGACAGCGACACCTCGCGCACAAAGGCGTAGGCGGCGCAGTCGAACAGCTGCGTGTCCTCCACGAACAGACTCTCCAGGTCCGACCCGAAGGCGCGCGCGATCTGCACGGCGGCCTGCATGGCGACGGCGCTCGGGTGGCGCGACCTGATCTGGATCACGACCCGCCCGCGGTCTTCTCCGGATTGGGCGACGTGAGCGATCATGATGTCTCGGCTTGTCCCTCGCTGCTGCCCTCGCGTCCACCCTGGGCGAAGTTGCGCCCGCGCTCCGCGAACGATTTGAGCTTGTCCTCCACCAGTCGGTTGAGGGTACCGGCGGCGAAGCGGCCGTCGGACCCACGCTCGCCGGCCCTCGCGCCGGTGAGAATCTCAATGCCCTCGTCGATAGTGCCGACGGCGTAGATCGCAAACTGGCGGTTCTTCACGGCCTCCACCACGTCCTCCCGCAGCATCAGATGCTGGACGTTGGACTTGGGGATCAGCACGCCATGATCGCCGGCGAGGCCCCCCTCTTTAAGACCCCGGGCGCGGCAGATGTCGAAGAAGCCCTCGATCTTCTCGTTGACGCCGCCGATGGCCTGCACCTCGCCCTGCTGGTTGACGGAGCCGGTCACCGCCAGCGACTGCTTGATCGGCACCTCCGACAACGCCGATAGGAGCGCATAGAGCTCGGCCGAGGATGCGCTGTCCCCGTCCACGCCGCCGTAGGATTGCTCAAAGACGAGGGTTGCGGCAAGGGCCAGCGGCACGTCTAGCGCATAGCGTCCGGCCAGGAAGCCCCACAGGATCATCACGCCCTTGGAGTGCAGGGGGCCGCCCAGCTTGGCCTCGCGCTCGATGTCCATGACGCGGCCGGAGCCCACCCGCACGCGCGCGGTGATGCGGCTCGGGCGGCCGAAGGAGAACGAGCCCAGCTGGATCACCGACAGGCCGTTGATACGGCCGACCTCGGCGCCGTCGGTATCGACCAGGACGATGCCGCGCGCGATCGTCTCCTGCGCGCGGTCGCGCAGGCGGTCGGCGCGCTGGATCTGCTCCTCGATGGCTCTCGCCACGTCCTCGCGCGTTGTAATCTTGCGCTTGGCCTGGCTCGACCAGTAGTCCGCCTCGCGCACGATGTCGGAGATGCGGCCGAGCTCGATCGACAGCTTCTCGCGGTCGTCGGCGAGTCGCGCGCCCTCGTCGATGACGCGGGCTACCGCAGAGGCGTCG
Source organism: Hyphomicrobiaceae bacterium (assembly GCA_044868325.1). Classification (GTDB taxonomy): domain Bacteria; phylum Pseudomonadota; class Alphaproteobacteria; order Rhizobiales; family Hyphomicrobiaceae; genus AWTP1-13. The sequence goes on along the minus strand of JBIOWI010000267.1, from coordinate 15,246 downwards.
AGGGGTTTGAGGCCGTGCTCCTTGACGACCGAGGCGATCAGGCGGGCATAGGCGTTGTCGTTCTCGGACGAGCGGGCGATGGTGTCGTCGAAGTCCGCCTGCACCTTGAACAGGCGCGGGAAATCCGGGTCGTGCGCGGCCAGCAGGTAGTACAGCTCCCGGTCACCGAACAGCACTACCTTCACGTCGAGCGGGATCGGCTCCGGGTCGAGCGTCTGGGTCGAGACGAGGCCCGACACCTCGGCGGGCTGCTCGATGCGGATCTCGCGGCCCTTGATGGCCCGCTTCAGGGCCTCCCAGGCGAACGGCGAGAGCAGGAGCCGCCGGGCATCGACCAGCAGGTAGCCGCCGTTGGCCTTGTGCAGGGCGCCGGGCTTGATGAGGAGGAAGTCGGTGACGAGCGTGCCCATCTGGGCGACGTGCTCGATGCGGCCGACCATGTTGCCGTAGGTGGGGTTGTTCTCCTCGATCACTGGCGCGCCGGCCGTCGCGCTCTCGCCGTTCGAGGCCATGATGTTGACGAGATAGCGGCGGAAGCGCGGGTCCTGGGCGCTGTCGATGGGGCGCCGCACGATGGCGTTCTCCTCCTCGCCGGTGGCGAGGAACAGCCCCACATTGCGCACCATGTCGTGGCCGGCCGCCTCCAGATAGGCCGCGGCCTCGGGCACGTCGCTGAAGGAGGCATGCAGCTCGACCAGGGCATCGCGGATCGCCGCGGTCGCCACCTCCTCGTTGAGCTCGCTCAGCTGCTGGCGGCGCCGCTTCTCGGCCGTGGGCAGGCGCTCCAGGACAACCGCCAGCTCCTTCTCCAGGGCCGAGATCTTGGCCTCAACGTCGCGCCGCATGGCCTCGGGGAGGGCGTTGAAGACTTCGGGCTTCACCACCTTGCCCTCGTGCATGGGGGCCATGGCGAAGCCGGTGGGAGTGCGCAACAGCGCGATGTTCTGGGTGTTGGCCTTCTTGGTGAGGGCCTCCAGGGTCTCCTCGTTGCCGGAGCGGAACTGCTCGTCGATGGCACGGCGGCGGGTCTGGTAGTCCTCGCTCTCGAACCGGCCGGGGAGCACGCCGCGCAGCTCGTCCAAGGCGGCGATCATGCCCTTGGCGAGGTCCTTGGCGCGCCGGGAGGGCAGCCGCAGGGCATTCGGCCGGTTCGGGTTCTCGAAGTTGTAGACGTAGACCCAGTCGGGCGGCGTGGGTGCGTCGGCTGCCTTCGGGCCCAAGTGGGCCTTCACGGCCGTGGTCTTGCCCGAGGCCGGTGGCCCGAGCACGAACATATTGTAGTCGTGGCTCTGGATGTCGGTGCCGAACTGGATGGCCTTCAGCGCCCGCTCCTGGCCGATCAGGCCGTTGATCGGCGTCAGATCGTCCGTCGTCTTGAAGCCGAGCGACGACGGGTTGACCACGCGGCGCAGCTCGGAGGCCGGCAGCGGCTGGCGCCGTCCTGCCGTGACGATGCCGGTCTGGTCGTTGGCAGCTACCACAGTCGCGTCTTCGCCCGGCTGCGGCGCAGCTTCCCTTGGCTGGGGTGCGCCTTCGACCGGCTGTGTTGCACCTTCACCTTGCTGCGAGCGTCTGAAAAACATGCGATAGTCGCCCCCGTCTGCTGCTGCTGAGCCGATCCCTGGATAACGGCGGGCGCTGTTCGAGAATTCCGGAGGAGAACGCCCTCTAGCCGTTCAATTCTATCGCAATTCGCGGGATCTGCCGAGACAGGAGTGACACAGTGACGAGCGATCTCGCGCCGATGGCCTCACTCTCGCCGGAGGCCGCTCTTGGGCCCCGTCCGGAGCCCCACGCGCCACAGGACGGGCCTAGGTCCCTTGGCCAGTCCCCGGCTGCCTGCGATATCCGCCGCGGTGTGGCAAGACTGCTGCACGCTCACCAAATGGCCACAGTGGCCGAGGTCTCCCTGGCCAACGGACGGCGCGCAGACCTCGTTGCAGTGACAAGCGGCGGCGAGATCTGGATCGTGGAGATCAAGTCCTCCATCGAGGACTTTCGCGCCGATCACAAATGGCCCGAGTACCGAGCGTTCTGCGACCGGCTCTACTTCGCCGTGGGCCCGGCCTTCCCGCGCCAGGTCCTGCCCGCCGATACGGGCCTGATCGTCGCCGACCGCTACGGCGGCGAGGTCGTGCGCGGCGCGCCCGAGCGCAGGCTTCCCGGCGCCCGCCGCAAGGCCCTCACGCTCAAGCTGGTGCATACAGCCGCCATGCGCCTGCAGGAGGTCTCGGACCCTCTCAGTCCGACACCATGGCTTAACGGGCCCGGTGCTTGATTGTGTCAGACCCGAGGCTGACACAATCGGCCGCATAGCTGTTGGAGTTGCCAACAGAACGGTCGCAACGGAAAGCCACTTCTGGTAGCGTTCGGTCCAAGATTGGAAAATCCGTAGATCGGGCCCCTCGACGAGGTATCATGCGCGTTCGGCCTAATGCGCTCCCTGGCGCTGCGCTCGCCCTCAAGCTGACTGTGCTGCTGAACGTTGCGGTGGCGCAATCCGCCTTGGCGGCCGGCGACCCTCCGCCTCAGTCCATCGAGCCGCACTCGCAGCTTGGCAGCTATCTCGCCGGCCGGCTTGCCGGCAAGGTCCTCGACATCCCCGCCGCAGCGGTCTTCTACAAGAAGACGCTGGAGAGCGATCCTGGCAGCGCCATGCTGATCGATTCCGCGCTGCAGATGGAGGCGAGCCGCGCCAACTGGCAGCGCGCCGAGGCCCTGGCCAGGGAGCTCATCAATCTCGAGCCGGCGAACCGCGTGGCGCGCGTGCTCCTCGGCGTCACCGCGTTCAAGGCTGGCCGCTATGCCGAGGCCGAGTCGCACTTCGATGGCGGCGGCGGGCATCCCATCGGGGAGCTGACCAACCTCCTGGCGCGGGCCTGGATACTCCAGGCTCAGGACAAGACCGACGAGGCGCTGGCCGCCCTGGATGCGCAGAAGCTGCCCGACTGGGCCGCCACCTTTGTACGCTATCACCGCGCCCTGCTGGCCGACCTGGGGGGCCGCACGTCGGAGGCGCGGGCCTCCTACAACCGCATCTCGAAGAACGACCAGCGCATCCTGCGCGTCGCCCTGGCTTATGCCCGGCACGCCGCGAACGGTGGAGACGCCAAGCTGGCGCAGAGCGTCCTCAACGGGTACTTCGAGCGGATCAAGGGCGACGGACACCCTTACGCCCGCACCCTGCTCAGCGAGGTCGAGGCGGGCACCCGCACCCCGCTGCTGGTGACCTCGGCGTCGGAGGGCATGGCCGAGCTGTTCTATGGCCTGGGTGAGCTTCTCGCCAACGAGCCCGTTCCGACCGCCGGCGACACCCTCACCCTGCGGCTGGGCCTCGTTTTCCTGCAGCTCTCGTTGCACCTCGCGCCCGACGCCCCGTTCCCGCTGCTGGCACTGGCCGGCGCGCAGGAGACGGCCAAGCGGTACGGTGCCGCAATCGATGCCTACGACCGCGTTCCCAAGGGCACACCCCTGGCTGCGGCCATCGACATCAACAAGGCGCTGAACCTGAACCAGCTGGACCGCGTCGAGGAGGCCAAGACGCTGCTGGAGGACATTGCGCGCCAGCATCCGCGCGACATTCGCCCCCTGGAAGCACTGGGCAACATCATGCGCTCCCACAAGCGCTACGCGGAGGCGGCCGAGTTCTACGGCCGGGCCATTGCCCTGATCGGCAAGCCGGAGACCCGGCACTGGACCTTCTTCTACAACCGCGGCACCTGCTATGAGCGGCTGAAGAAGCTGCCCCAGGCGGAGGCGGACCTGCTGCGCTCCCTGCAGCTCAGCGCCGACCAGCCGCTGACGCTCAACTATCTCGGCTACACCTGGATCGACCACAACCGCAACCTGCAGAAGGGCCTCAAGATGATCGAGAAGGCCGTGCGGTTGAAGCCCGACGACGGCTACATCGTGGACAGCCTGGGGTGGGCGCACTACCGGCTCGGCAACTTCGATGCGGCGGTGAAGTACCTGGAGCAGGCGGTAGTGCTAAAGCCCGAGGACCCCACGCTCAACGACCACCTGGGCGACGCCTACTGGCGTGTCGGCCGGGAGCGCGAGGCGCGCTTCCAGTGGGACCAGGCGCTCAAGCTGAATCCGGAGCCGGCGGAAGTCGAGAAGTTGCGGGAGAAGCTGGAGAAGGGCCTGCCGTCCAGCCAGCCCCGCCAGGCCAAGCGCGGCAAGGTGGTGCGCAGCGAGGTTCGGCCCAAGTCGAGCAGCGAGGCGAATGCCAAGGGGCCATAGCCCGGGCAGCTTCCGTGCGGGCCGCATTCGTCGAGGCGCCACTACTACCATGCGAGTTGGCGAGCGGGCCCGTGCCAAAGTCAACTTGACGCTCAGCGTCCACGGACGCCGTAGCGACGGCTACCACGAGCTCGAAAGCCTCGTCACGTTCGCCGGTGTCAGCGACGTCGTGACGATCGAGGCGGAGGCGGACGACCGGCTGACGGTCAACGGCACCTTCGCTCAAGACATCGGCGGCGAGAACCTGCTGACACAGACTATGGCGCTCCTACGCGATGCGGAGCCGCGCCTCCGCATCGGATCGGTGCACCTGCAGAAGGAGGTGCCTGTCGCGGCTGGCCTGGGCGGCGGCTCCGCCGATGCTGCGGCGCTCCTGCGCGCGGTGCGTCGTGCCAACCGCGAGCTCGCGAGCGATGTCCCGTGGCTGGAAATCGCAGCGCAGCTTGGCGCCGATGTTCCGGTCTGCTTTGCCGACCATCCGGCCGGCATTCGGGGCAAGGGGGAGCACATGACCCTGATGCCCGTCCTTCCAGCGATGCATGCTGTCCTGGTCAACCCGCGGGTACCTCTGGCAACCCGCAGGGTGTTTGCTGCACTGAACAGCGGTCCGGCGTCCCCCGCTGCAGAAGCACCGATCACGCCGGTATTCACCGATCTGCCTGCACTGCTGGGCTACATGCGCGCACGCGGCAACGACTTGGAGCCTGTCGCCATTGGGCTGCTTCCGGTGATCGCTGACATCAAGGCGCTGCTGGCAGCCCAAGCGAATTGCCTGTTCACTGCCATGTCGGGGAGTGGCCCCACCTGCTTTGCCATCTACCCGACGCAGGAGGACACGCGTCGGGCCGCGGCGGGTATTGCGACGGCTAAGCCGGACTGGTGGGTCGAACCGACCGTACTCGATGGAGCTCCATAAGATAGGGCCGCACCCTGACCTCCCCTAAGGCCGGGCGCGGCCCGCTCATGAAAGCCTGCACCCTGACCGTGCCCGAGGCCGGGTGCGGCCCATGTTGGGGCGTCGCTCGATTGACTCGAGCCCCCGAGCCACACCGGTCAGATGGCAAGCGCCTGGGAATCGGGCATCCCCATTTGGGGGGAGGCTTTGCGGTCAGGGCCGCAAAAGAGGTCAGCTCGCCCGGCTGATGCAGAACTCGACCGCCTCGGTCAGCGCGCGCAGCGCAGGGCCCTGCGGCAGGGGCGCCAGCGCCTCGCGTGCCAGATCGCCGTAGTGGCGTGCCCGCTCGATCGTCGCCTCGATGGCGCCGTGGCGGCGCATGAGCCCGACTGCGCGCTCGAAGTCGCCGTCCTCGATGCGGCCTTCGCCCAGGGTGCGGTGCCAGAAGGCGCGCTCCTCGGCGCTTCCGCGGCTCACGCTGAGGATGACGGGCAGCGTGATCTTACCCTCGCGGAAGTCGTCGCCCGTGGATTTGCCGAGGCTCGCGCTCTCGCCGGCATAGTCGAGCGCATCGTCCACCAGCTGGAAAACGATGCCCAGGTTGAGGCCGTAGGCACGCAGGGCCGCCTGCTCCTCGGCCGGACGGTTGGCGATGGCGGCTCCCACCTCCGTTGCGGCTGAGAACAGGGCCGCCGTCTTGGCGGCGATGATGGCGAGGTAATCCGGCTCGGTGGTGGCCGTGTCCTTGGCGGCGGCCAGCTGCATCACCTCGCCCTCGGCAATGACGGCGGCGGCATTCGACAGAATCCTCAAGGACGCGAGCGATCCTACGTCCACCATCATGCGGAATGCCTGCCCAAGCAGGAAATCGCCCACCAGCACGCTCGCCTGGTTGCCCCAGATCAGCCGAGCCGACGTCTTGCCCCGGCGCAGGTCGCTGTCGTCCACCACGTCGTCGTGCAGGAGGGTGGCTGTGTGCATGAACTCCACCGCGGCCGCCAGGCGCACATGCCCGGTGCCCTGATACCCGCACAGCTTGGCTGCGGCGATGGTCAGCATCGGACGCAGACGCTTGCCGCCGGAGTCGATCAGATGATGCGCCAGCCTGGGGATCAGCTCGACGTCGGAGACCGCCTTGTCGAGAATGATGCGATTTACGTCGGCCATGTCGTCGGCGACAAGGTCGAGCAGCGGCTGCAGGCCCCGCGTCTGTGCCTGCGATTGGCCCTGCGCCTCTTGGAGTGCGACGACGCCCAAGCCGTGGTATCTCCGACTGAAGTTGACCCCGGCTATAATCGGGGGTGGCCGGAGGCAGTCAAGCCTAGTGTCCGCGACAGAACGCATCGCCGAGGCGTGGCCGTAGTCTACGGCGGTTCGTGCGCGAGAGCGACAGAAATGCTGGAAGTGCTGCGCAGCAACGACTTTGTCATCATCAGCTTCGCCCAGGCGGTGCTGCGCGATGCCGGCGTCGACTACTTCGTTGCGGACCTGCACATGAGCGCCGTGGAGGGCTCCATCGGCGCGTTCCCGCGCCGGCTGACGGTGGCCGCCGAGGACTGGATGCAGGCCCGCCGCGTGCTGAGCGAGGCCGGGCTGGAGGCCTGGCTGGTTGCCGACGGAGCGGCTCAAACATGAGCGATGCCGCCGCACGGAATGCGCCGCCGGACGTGACCGACGATGCCTTCCTGGGTGGGCGGCTGCGGCTGCTCCAGCCCGCCACCGGCTACCGCGCCGGCATCGACGGCGTGCTGCTCGCCGCAACCTTGGTGGCGGATGCCGGCGCGCAGGTGCTGGACGCGGGGGCAGGCGTCGGCGTCGTCGGGTTGTGTGTCGCGCACCGGCTGCCGGATGTGCGCATCGCGATGGTCGAGCGCGACGGGCTGCTGGCGGCGCTGGCGCGTCGCAACGTGGAGCGGAACGGGCTGGCTCACCGCGCGCGTGTGATCGAGGCCGATATCCTACGCCCGCTGGGCGAGGCCCCGGAGCTGGCCGCGGCGGTCGAGAGCTTCGATGCGGTGCTCGCCAATCCGCCCTTCCATGTGCAAGGCCGCGGCACCGCGGCCGGCGACCCCGTCAAGGCTGGCGCCAACGCCATGCCCGCGGGCGCCCTCGACCGTTGGGTGCGCTTCATGGCGGCCATGGCGCGGCCGGGCGGCCGAGTGACCCTGATCCACCGCGCCGACGCCCTGCCCGAGATACTCTCCGCGCTCGCCGGGCGCTTCGGTGGAGCCGTCGTCGTGCCCGTGCACCCGCGCGAGGGCGAGCCGGCCCTGCGCGTGCTGGTCCGTGCCGTCAAGGGCAGCCGCGCCCCGCTTGAGTTGCGGCCGGGGCTCGTCCTGCATAACGACGATGGCAGCTTCCGGCCCCGGATCTCCGCCGTCCTGCGCGACGGCGTCCCACTGCCGTTGCGTGGCGGCGCCGATGCAGGGGATAGCGGCAGATAGGGCGCTGATTTGCCCAACTTTGGGCGCGGCGCTCTGCTGCGCTTGGTGGCAGCGGTGGCGCTCCCCATCTAGGATGCGTCACCCTTCCGAGGCGAGTCGATGGGTCTGTTCAGCCGCAACCCCGTGGTGCCGGTACTGCGCTTCACCGGTCCCATCGGCATGGCGACGCCGCTGCGGCCGGGCTTGGCGCTCGCCTCCGTCGCCGGCCCCATCGAGAAGGCCTTCGGCCTGTCGAAGCTGCCCACCGTGGCGGTCGTCGTCAATTCGCCGGGCGGGTCGCCCGTGCAGTCCAACCTGATCTTCCGCCGCATCCGCCAGCTCGCCGAGGAGAAGGAGAAGCGGGTCTACGTCTTCTGCGAGGATATCGCGGCCTCGGGCGGCTATTTCCTGGCCCTGGCTGGCGACGAGATCTACGCCGATCCCTCCTCCATTGTCGGCTCCATCGGCGTCATCTCGGCCGGCTTCGGCCTCGACAAGCTCATCGACCGGCTCGGCATCGAGCGGCGCGTCCATACCGCCGGCAAGGACAAGGGCGCCCTCGACCCGTTCCGCCCCGAGCGGCCGGAGGACGTGGCGTTGCTCAAGGAGCTGCAGCGCGACGTGCACGAGGCGTTCATGAACGTGGTTAAGGAACGCCGGGCGGGCAAGCTCAACGGCGCCGGGGAGGACCTGTTCTCCGGCTCCTTCTGGTCGGCTCCGAAAGCGCGGGAGCTTGGCCTGATCGACGGAATCGCCGATCTGCGCAGCAAAATGCGGGAGCTGCACGGCCGCAAGGTGAAGCTGAAGCCCGTGTCGCTGGCGGGCGGCGGGCTCCTGGCGCGGTTCCGGCGTCTGCCCGGTCTTCACTCCATCACGAACGAGGGATTTGCCTTTCCGCCCTCATTCGCCGATGATCTGATCTCGGCTGTCGAGGCGCGGGCGCTCTGGTCGCGATTTGGCCTCTAAGTTGAGGTTCAATGTTCGCCCGACGGTTGTGCAGTTGGGGCATTCGCCCCGGGAGGTGAGTGGTGCCACAGTTGATCGCCCTGGCCCTAGTGGGAGCCGCCGTCTACGCAGGCTACCGCTGGCTCTGGCGTCCTGCGCGGATGATCGTAGCCGAGGTGCGGCGCGCCGAGGACGAGATCCGCAGGGCGGCTGCCGGCCGCGCCTACGCCAAGGACATGGGGCGGCTGGAATACGACCCCCGCACCGGGGTCTACCGGCCCGCCCGCGACTAGGCTAGGACGAGAGGTCCCCAGGCGCGGCGGCGTCCACGCCCAGGTAGGCGTCGAACGCCGCCCAGAAGTCCTTCCGCACGTCGTCGGTCTCCTGCAGTATCTCGTGCCGGGCCTGCGGGATGAGGACGTGGCTTCCCACCTTCAGCCTGAGCCCCAGCTCCTCGATGTGCGTCGTGGACACCACGCTGTCCATGCCCGCCGCGAACAACAGGAGCGGCACCTTGATCTGCGCGGCATAGTCCGGCGCCGAGACGCGGGCGGTGGAGCGCAGAGCGGCCCGCAGCCAGCCGATGGTGGGCGAGCCGAGCCCCAAGTGCGGCGCCGTCTCGATCACCATGCGGTTGCGGGCGTAGCGCTCCGGGTCGCCGGTGAGCACGTTGCCCTCGAACGGCTCCTCGTCGATGGAGGCGTCCTTTCCGCCCGGCGCGTACGTGCGGCCCAGGCCCAGGGCGCACATGGTCTCTGCGTAGAGCCGCGGGTAGGGCGGTGGATAGCGCAGCTCCTTGGGCGCGATGGCCACCATCGGTGCGCACAGCACCATGCGCGAGAACCACGAGCCGGCGTCCGCGGCGTTGCGCAGGAGGATGTTGCCGCCCATGGAATGGGCGAGCGCGATGAACGGCGGCCGGGAGACCGGCTGAACCACCTCCTTCATGAAGAGCGCGAGGTCGCGGTCGAAATCGGCGAACGAGCGCACGTGGCCCTTGCGCGGGTTGCCGAGCAGCCGCTCCGAGCCGCCCTGCCCGCGCCAATCCAGGGTTGCGACGGCGAAGCCGCGCCGGCGCAGGTCCGCGACCACCTCGAAGTACTTCTCGATGTACTCGGTGCGGCCCTGGAAGACGCACACCGTGCCGCGGTGCGGTCCGCGCGTGGGCTCCCAGCGGGCGAAGCGCAGCCTCACCCCGCCGTAGCCCTTGAACATGCCGGTCTGGGCGCCACTGGGGACCGGGTTCTTGGCCAGCGCGACAAGGTCCATGCCTTTCCCCCGTGATGGCAGCTGCCGGCGGTTTGCCGGGCAAAAATGCGCAACGGTCCGGCAGGCAGCCAGCCTGGCCGGACCGGACATTGGGTGCGGTTTTGACCTAGTCGTCGTTGTGCCAGCGGCGCGGGCCGCGGTAGGCGTAGGACCGCTCCTCCCAGCCGTCGTCGTCCCGGTAGCCGTGGGGCTGGTAGCCGTGGGGCGCCTTCTGCGGACCCCAGCGCCAGGCGCCGTACGGCCCGTACGGCTGGCGATAGGCGTAGGGGCCGAACGGCCGCAGCTCGAGCGGACGCGCCTCCACGATCTCGCCGCTGCAGCGATGCAGCGTCAACTCGAACAGGCGGCCGTTGTGGCGCCGCGCACGCATGGTGACCGTGCCATCGCTCGCCGGTTTGCCGTCGTGGAAATCGCGCCAGCCCTCGTGCGACAGACGCTCGCGCACCTCTTCGCTGCGCACGCAGGTCTTGGCGGGAGGTGGCGGCGGCGCGTACCTCGGGGGAACGTTCGAGTATTTCCTGGGCGGGGGAACGGCGTTGTAGCGATCGTCGTCATCGTCGTCGTCGCGGTACGCCCGTGGGGGAACAGGCCGGGCATAGCGCGGATCGGCATAGGGACCGTCGTGGTGCCCGCTGTGCGGCCAGCTCCTCGGAGGTGGAGATTCGTCGCCGTCGAGGTCGGCTGCCTGAGCCGGCGACGCAGCGACGGCGGCGAGCAAACCGGCCGCCAACAACCAGCTTCGCATCTTGCGCACTCCTCTCGAAGATCGACCCCGTACCTGTGCGGAGCATGCACGCTAGCACCAAACCTAGGCGAAGGCGAGACGTGCTGTCCGGCAAGGAGACTAAGGCATGCTGGCCACGCCAGCTTGTCGGGAGTGTAACGGTTTGTAACCGCCATCGGCCGCGGCTTGCCTTGCGGCTCCCTCCCTGCCTATCGTGCCGTTCATGACGGCCACGACAGGAAGCTCCGACGCCCTTGTCGTTCTCGTCGAGGACGACGAAGACATCCGGCGCCTGGTGCGCGACCTGCTGGCGCGCGAGGGCTTCGCGGTCGAGGTCGCCGACAGCGCCGCGGCGCTCGATCAGCTGCTCGCACGCAAGCGCCCCGATCTCGTGATCCTCGACCTGATGCTGCCGGGCGAGGACGGCCTCAGCATCTGCCGGCGGCTGCGCAGCCGGGGCGGCGTGCCGATCCTGATGCTCACGGCCAAGAGCGATCCGGTTGACCGCGTGGTCGGGCTGGAGATGGGCGCGGACGACTACGTCACCAAGCCGTTCGATCCGCGCGAGCTGTTGGCACGGGTACGAGCGCTGCTGCGGCGCGCACGCAACCACGGCGAGCCGGAGCCGAGCCGCCGCTTCGCCTTCGAGGGCCTCGTCATCGACCTCGACGCACGCCGGCTGGAGACCGGGGCGGGCAAGCCGATCGCGCTCACCAGCGCCGAGTTCGATCTGCTGGCGTGCTTCGTGGTGCGCCCGCGCCGCGTCCTCTCCCGCGACCAGCTGCTCGACTGGACCCGCGGCCGCGACGCCGACCCGTTCGACCGCACCATCGACATGACCATCTCTCGGCTGAGAAGGAAGATGGAGTTCGCCGCGCCAGGGCTCAGCCTCATCACCACCGTGCGCAACAACGGCTACCTCTTCATGCCGGCGGTCAGGCAGCTGCCGCTATGATCCGCCTGGGGTTCGCGGCGCGGCTGTTCATCATCTTCGTGACGAGCCTCGTCGCTCTCCAGGTGCTGGCGGTGGCGGCCTTCTACCTGCAGCGCAGCCGCGACACCGACACAGCCCTGCGCATGCCGCTCCCCGATCAGGCCGCCGCTCTGGTCGAGCTGCTGGAGGGGATGCCCAAGGCGCAGTGGCCGGTCGTTCTGCGTGCCACCAGCAGCACCGATCTGCGCGTGCGCATCGCCGACAGGCCTCCCGAGGGCCGCGAGGCGGCCTGGTACGAGGCGCCCGTGGTGGAGCTGATCCTACGCCGCTACCTCGCCGCACTCGGCGGACGCGAGGTGCGCGTGCGCGTCGAGCCGTCCTCGGAGCTGCTCTCCGGCCCCCTGGAGGCGCTGGCCTGGGCCTCGCCCGGGGCCGTGGAGATCGAGGTGGGGCTCAAGAGTGGCGAGACGCTGGTGGTGGCGACGGGGGGCATCCTGCACCTCACCATGCTGGGCTTCCCGCCGGGGTTCTGGGCCGGCGTCCTGGGCTTCGCAGTGGCCGTGGTGACCGTGTTGATGGTGCGCCGCGAGGCTCGGCCGCTGCGCGACCTCGCCCAGGCGGTGGACCGCATGACCCTGCCCGGCAAGGCCGATCCCATTCCCGACGTGCCGCGTGGCGCGCCCGAGTTCCGCGCGCTGGTCGCCGCCTTCAACCGGCTGTCGGAGCGCATCGCTCAGCTCCTCAAAGCGCGTATGGCGTTGATCGGCGGCATCTCGCACGACCTGCGCACCTACGCCACGCGGCTCAGGCTGCGGGCCGAGCTGATCGGCGACCCTCAGGAGCGCGCCAAGGCCATCCACGACCTCGACGACATGAAGCGGCTGCTGGACGACTCGCTCATGGCCATCGAGGCCGGCGCATCGGTGCGCGCCCAGGAGCTGATCGAGATCGCCCCCATCCTGGAGCGCGAGGCGGAGGACCGGCAGCGGGCCGGCGCGCCCGTCACGCTCAGCATCTCGCCGGCGGCGCGGGGCGCGCAGCTCATCGGCGATGCGCTGGCGCTGCGGCGGCTCCTCGCCAACGTCACCGACAACGCGCTGGCCTACGGCCGCGAGGCGCGGATCGGCGCCGATGTCGAGGGCGACGGGCTGGTGATCCTTATCGACGACAAGGGCCCCGGCATCCGCCCGGAGCAGCGCGACATGGTGTTCGAACCGTTCGTACGGCTCGAGGAATCCCGCAGCCGCAGCACCGGCGGGGCCGGCCTCGGCCTCGCCATCGCCCGCAACGTGGCCGAGACCCACGGCGGGCGGCTGACGCTCGAGACGGCCCCAGACGGCGGCACCCGCGCCGTGATCGTGCTGCCCCTGTTCCAGCCCTGTCGGGGTCAGACCCTGCGGGTCTGACCCCAGGGGAATGGGGAGTAGGGAATAGGGAGTAGGGCCACCGTTCATCTGCCAACGCCCCTATTCCCTATTCCCTACTCCCCACTCACCACGCCAGCGCCGGCATGGCGGCGAGCGGCGCGAACGGCCGGTTGGCGAACAGCCTTTCGAGCACGGCTGCGTTGAGCCCCTCAGGAGCGAAGATGGGGCTCGCCACGAACACGCTGGCGAGACCCGCGGCGTGGGCGCCCGCAAGGTCCGTCTCGATGCCGTCGCCGATGCACAGCACCCGGCTCCGCTCGACCGGACGGCCGGCGAGGCGCTCGACCTCGGCCAGCGCACGCGCATAGACGGGCAGGTGCGGCTTGCCGGCGTAGCTCACCTCTCCGCCCTTGGCGGCGTAGCTCTGCGCCAGGGCGCCCGCGCAATAGAGCAGCCTGTCGCCGCGCTCGACCATGACGTCGGGGTTGGCGCAGATCATGGGCACCTTGCGGGCGGCCAAGGTATCGAGCAGCTCCGCATAGTCGGCAGGCGTCTCGCGCTCGTCGTGATAGAGGCCGGAGCAGAGCACCACCTCGGCCTCCGTGGCGGGGGCGGGGCGGACATCGAGGCCGGCAAGTAGGGCTTGGTCGCGCTCCGGTCCGACATGCAGCATCCGCCGGCCACGCCAGGCGGCGAGCATGTCGCGGGTCACATCCCCGGAGGTGACGCCGGCGTCGTAGGCGTCGGGCGGCACGCCGAGGGCGGTCATGTGCGGCACCACCGCGGAGAACGGGCGCGGCGCGTTGGAGAGCAGCACCACGGTCCCGCCGCGTGCACGGAGCTCGGCGCAGGCGCGGGCGGCCGCAGAATAGGCGCGGGCACCGTTGTGCATGACGCCCCAGATATCGACGATCCAGGCGTCGGACGCGGCGGCAAGGTCGGCAATGGAGGAGAGGATGGGAATGGCGGCGGGCATCGCCAATCCCCTAGCAGGGTTGCAGCGGGCGGCCAACGGCGACAATCCGCGCACTACAGGCGAGCCCTTCGCCGGCACTTTGCAGCGTCCCGAGCTCCGATGCGGCTCGACTCGGCGGCTGAACGGCTCGTGTGGTGGGCCCGGCAGGACTCGAACCTGCAACCAGACGGTTATGAGCCGCCGGCTCTAACCATTGAGCTACGGGCCCGGCGGGCTCCTAGTACACCAGGTTGCGGTGCCTTAGGAAGGTGCGAGGCCTCTCCGGCCCGCCGGGACCGGCAGCTATTGCGGCTCGATGCCGGCCGTGCGCACGTACTCGCCCCATTCCTCGATGGCTTTGAGCAACATCTTCTGCGCTTCCTCGGGTGTGCGGATCATGGGGTCGGCGCCGGCGTCGTTGAGGAACTTCTTCGTCTCCGGCATGCTGACGATCTCCTTGAACCAGGCGTTGATCTTGTTGGCGATCGGGTCCGGCGTGGCCGCCGGCACCATCACGCCCCACCACAGGGCGAGGTTCATGGGGATGCCCGATTCCGTCATGCTCGGGATGTCGGGCGCCGCCCCCAGCCGCTCCGCCGTGCTCACCGCGAGCGCCCGCAGCCGCCCCGCGCGGACCTGGGCCAGCACGAACACCGGGTCGTGCAGGCCATAGTCCATGCGGCCGTTCTCCATCTCGTTGAGGGAATCCGGCGCGGCGCGGTACTGCACCTCGGTGGCGCCCAAGCCCGCCTTGGCCTTGTAGATGGCGCCCATGATGCGGCCGGGATTGGCGGCCACGGCGTAGTTGGCGGCGGCGCCCTTCTGCTTCATGGCGGCCGTCAGCTCCGCCACCGTCTTGTACGGGCTGTTGGCGCCCACCGTGAGCACGAAGGCGAGATTGCTGGTGGTCGCCACCGCCCGCAGCTCCTTGCCCACGTCGACGGGCGGCTTCTTGAACAGGTGCATGCTGGCCGCCACCGTCGTGCCGGCGAACGGATAGAGCGTGTGGCCGTCGGGCTTGGACTTGGCGACGTACTCGGTGGCGATGTTGCTGGCCGCGCCCACCTTGTTCTCGACGATCACCGTGCGCCCGGCGATCGGCCGCAGCTTGTCGGCGAAGTAGCGCACGAACACGTCGGCGCCGCTGCCCGGCGGGAAGCCGCAGATCAGGCGGATGTCCTGGCTCGGGTACTCCTGCGCCCGCGCCTCGCCCATGCCACCTAGAGGGCCCCCCAGGGCGGCAGCCAGCGCCAGCGCACCGGCGGCGAGAGCCTGCACTCGTCTCAGCATCTTCATGTCCTCCCTTGCGGCCCGCCGCGCAGCAATGCGACAGGCGTTCTCCCACCCGTGTAGGTTGGGTTAGGATTAGCCGCGAAGCGGCGTAACCCAAGTGCGCCGGTGATACCGGCGAGGAGTAGGTGGTGCAAGTCCACTGCGATGAAGGAGTAGCGATCCGCATCGGCCCCGAGTCATGCGCGGGCGGTCGCGAGGC
>JBIOWI010000266.1:0-9382 GCA_044868325.1 Hyphomicrobiaceae bacterium | reverse complement strand
GAGGGTCTGACACCGCTTCACCTACAAGCTCCTGCCGTCGAACGGGTTCGGAGCCAGGGTCGCGATGTCGACACCGTCGAGGCATCGCACATTGACGGCGACCATCTCCCTGCCGTCCGGCGTCCTGCCGCGAGAGAAGGACTCAACCCCGCAGGTGCGGCAGAACAGGTGGTGGATGACGTGTCTGTTGAACTGGTAGTCCGCCAGCGCGTCGTCCCCGGATTGCAGCTTGAAATGCTCGGGCGTCACGAACGTCAGCCACAGGCCGTGCTTGGCGCACTTGGAGCAGTTGCAGGCGATCGCCTGGCTCGGGTCCGTCGTCACCTGGTAGCGCACGCGGCCGCAGTGGCAGCCTCCGGTGTAAGTCTGCGCTGTCGCCATCGGACACCTCCACAGCTATGAGCCCTAGAAGGTGTCAGACCCTCTGGGTCTGACACCACTGCGCAAACCGGCGTCGGAGCCATGGGTCAGACCCGCTGGGTCAGACCCATGGCCGTCCCCGTCAGCTTACTCGCGACGGCGAACTCGCCAGCTTTACATGCTTGGCCCCTCTTGGGTAACGTTGTTGCGGCGAGGATTGCTCGCTGGATTTGTAACGCAAAGGCTTTGGAGATTCGTATGAAGAAGGCACTATTCACGCTGGGTCTGGCGATTGCTGTCGGCGCGACGGCGTTTGTCGCATCCAATGCGTCGTCTTGGGCCCAGGCCTGCCAGGGCACATGCTCAAATGCCGAGGTTCGATGCAAGCGGCTCACTGGCCTCGCGGCGGAGTGTACTGCGGCGTATAAGAAGTGCCTGAAGACGGGCACATTCACGGGTGTGAAGAGCGGCACCACCTTTACGAACGTGTGCAAGAGCTAACAGGTCTTGTTGTTCGTGCGGCCCGGCCGATAATGCCCTGGCAGTGATGGGGTCAGACCCGCAGGGTCTGACCCCATGGCAAGCTCGCCGATTCAGCCCGAGGCCTTGCCCGCCGGCGAGCTTGAAGCCGTGCCCTGCAGCTCCGCCTTGAGCTGCTCGCCCGCGCTCTTCACGAAGGCCGACTGCTCGGCCTGCAGGCGCTTGGCGGTGTCGGAATCGGGGAAGGGGCCGTGGATGCTGACGAGCCGCGCCTCGATCTCGGTGCGCACGTAGTAGGCGTCTCCGTCGTTGAAGGTATCCACGCTGGTCGAGACCGTAGCCTTGTCGGACATTTGTTCCCTGCTCCACTCGTTCCTCAAGACACCAGCCTCGGCCCGTGCCCGGCAGCCGCAAACCCGACTGGCACCCCCTGTGGCACCTGTGTTGTCGGACACTGCGGCCGCCTGATGGCGGAGAGATCCCGCCACCCGCCGCGCTTCTCTAGTAGCCGCCGGCCGCGAGCGTGGTCAACGCTCGGTGAGTGCGAGACAGGGGTCAGACCCCTGGCCACTGCTGGAGAAGCAATGCCGACGACGTCTCGGCCAGGGGTCTGACCCCACGCCGCACACCGGCTGTCGCCGCACAAAGAAGGCGGCGCCCGCGATCCGCTTCGCGGGAGCCGCCTATCGGCACGCAACGAGCCGGCGCAAGAAACGGCGATGCCGATCCTATGCCGCGAGCCGTCAGAAGCAGCGCTGGGAGGCCGCGAGGCAGCTCCCTTTGCGCAGCAGCCGGTCGTAGCAGCAGGTCTCATCGCGGTTGCATACCCAGGTCGTCTGCCCACGACCCCACCACGATGCAGGCGCGATGCACCTCTTGTGCCTGAGCACCGGGCGGTAGACGGGTGCGGAAACGCCGTCGGCCGCGGCGTAGTTGCCATACGGCACGGCAAGGGTGAGTCCAAAGGTGAGCATGAGCGCGCCCAGAGTAGCCGCAATCCAGCGGGTCATCATCGATTCTCCTTCTTGGGACGAAGCCCGCGAAGCCCGCACCCGCCGTGCGCGACGGCAAGCCCGGACTGCGGACCGGCGGCGAACAAACCGCAGTGGGCTGCCTACACCGATTCGCAATTAAAAAGTGTAAACACTCACAACTGCAACTTCTGCGGATGACGTCCTCTGACGAGGCAGTGGGGAATGGGGAGTAGGGAATAGGGAGTAGCCGGTTCTTCCCCACTCCC
This sequence comes from Hyphomicrobiaceae bacterium, assembly GCA_044868325.1. GTDB lineage: Bacteria > Pseudomonadota > Alphaproteobacteria > Rhizobiales > Hyphomicrobiaceae > AWTP1-13. The sequence continues at coordinate 7,302 of JBIOWI010000266.1, read as the reverse complement.
TATTCCCTACTCCCCATTCCCGATTGCCTCACGGCGGCGAGACCGTCACGTTCAGATCGTTCAAGAGCCCGTCGGCCAGGGCGTAGATCCAGCCGTGCACGTGCAAGCTCTGGCCGCGCGCCCAGGCATCCTGGACGAATACGTCCGAGGCCACGTTCTTGACCTGGCGGAGCACGTTGAGCTCGCACAGGCGGTTGAGCCGGGCGCGCGGGTCGGCGATCGCCGCGAGCTCGTCGCGGTGCTCCTCGGCAACCTCGCGGATGGGATGCAGCCAGTGGTCCACCAGGCCGCGCCGCCGGCCGTCCACTGCCGCCGCCACGCCGCCGCAGCCGTAGTGGCCGACCACCATGATGTGCTTCACCTTCAGCACATCGACGGCAAACTGGAGCACGGAGAGGTAGTTGGCGTCCTGCGGCGGGGCGAGATTGGCGACGTTGCGGTGCACGAACAGCTCGCCGGGGTCGAGCCCGACGATCTCGTTGGCCGGCACACGGCTGTCGGAGCAGCCGATCCACAGGTGCTCCGGCGCCTGCTGGCGCTCCAGCCGTTTGAAGAAGCCGGGATCGATGGAGAGCTTGCTCTGCGACCAAGCGCGGTTGTTGGCCTTGAGACGATCGAGCATGGCGGCTCAATAGCGCCAAAGCCCTGGCGGCGGCAAGCAGAGGGCACCAAGCGGACCGAAAGAAAGGCGGACCGAAAGAAAGGCGGACCGAAAGAAAGCCGGCCCGGCGATCCGGACCGGCTTTCTCTGGAGCGGAACCCGTCCCTGGATTACCAGGCTCCGCTCTCTCCCCCGTAGTCTTGCTGCATCATGTGTGAGCGCCAGATTCCCCCAACCGATATCCGGCATCGCATACAAGACTATGCACGGCTATTTCTTCCAGACTTCCAGGCGCCGGGCAACATGGCTCGGCGGGTTCGCCACGCGAGCGTGTCTCACTCGCCACAGCGGTCCTTGGCCAGATTGATCGAGACCCGCGTCACGTCCAGCCCCTGGGGGGTGATGTTGAGCGACTGCTTGCAGTTGGACAGCGTCACGTTCATCGCCGCCGTGAAAGCCGCGCCCTTGATCGACAGGGCGAAAGTGTCGCCGCCGAACCGCCCGGTCACGTCCCCCTTGGCCGAATAGGTCTTCTCCTCCCAGGTCCCGGTCACCTGGCTGCCCTTGAGGCGCAGCTCGGCCAGGGCGTTGATGGAATAGTCCGGGCTGGCGCAGCGCATGGTCTGGCGAATCTGCGTGCCGCCGTCGGCCCTATAGAGCACGCTGCACTTGACGCGCTCGGTCTTGCCGTTGCTGAGGGCAATGGAGCCGATGCCGCTCCAGTAGCCCGTCAGGTCCCTGAGCGGGTCGGCCAGGGCCGGCCCGGCCACCAACCCAGCAACCAGCCCAGCCACTAGCCACGAGCAGAGCGCCGCAGGCAGCGTCGCCGCGGTCAGCCGTGCAAGCATCGTCATTGCAGTTCCTTCCCGGATCGTTCTTGCCAACAAGGAGGTCGGTGGGCGTGCAATATGGTCGGTGCGCGGCGCCGCTTGAACGCGGCAGGACAGGGCTCGCCAACCGCACCGGCAGACATGCCTGCCAGCACCGTCCCGGCGCCGTGGCGCGCGGGCCGCGCCAGACCAGCATGCGCCGCCAGTGATGCAGATTTGAGGCAGGCGGGCAAAAGATTTTTTCGCCGTTGCTCAAAGGCCGCGATGGGCATTGAAAAGGGTCGCCGCTCACACCGGCGGAGCGCCGCGACGCACCCCGAACAGGTGGTCGATGGGGCCGCGCCCACCGCCGACGCCCAGGGTGCGCCCGGCCTGCAGGCCGTGCCACACGAACGCCTTGGCGCGGCGCACCGCATCGGCGAGGGCCGCACCCTGCGCCAGCAGCGCGGCAATGGCGGCCGACAGCGTGCAGCCCGTGCCGTGGGTGTGCGGGGTGGCGACGCGCGGGCTGGCGAACGTCTCCACGCCCGAGGCATCGGCCAGAACGTCCACGGCCTGGTCGCCCGTGCCATGGCCGCCCTTGACGAGCACGGCGCGGCACCCCAGCCCGAGCAGGGCGCGCGCCTGGTCGCGCATCTCCGCCTCGTTTTCGGCCTGGCGGGCGTCGAGGAGCACGGCGGCTTCCGGCAGGTTCGGCGTAATCAGGGCGGCGAGGGGGATCAGCTCGCTCCTGACGGCGCCGATGGCCTCGGGCTTTAGGAGAACGTCGCCGCTGGTCGCCACCATCACCGGGTCCACGACCAGGGGCCGCGCCGGCCCGGCCCGCAGCGCGCGCACCACCGTCCCGGTGATCTCGGCATCGGCCAGCATGCCGGTCTTGACGGCGTCCACGGCCAGGTCGGACAGCACCGACTTAAGCTGGGCGGCGACGAAGCCGGCCGGCACCGGCTCCACGGCCTGCACACCGCGCGTGTTCTGGGCTGTGAGCGCGGTGATGACGCTGGCGCCGTAGACACCGAGCGCCGAGAAGGTCTTGAGGTCCGCCTGGATGCCCGCACCGCCGGAGCTGTCGGAGCCGGCGATGGTGAGCGCAATGCGCGTGCGCGCCCGCGCGGATGCGGCGTCGGTCATCGCGCGCCTTCCTTCAGGATCTGCGTCTGCAGCCCCTTGGGCGTGAACAGCTCCTCGACCTGGCCCAGCGCCGGCACGTTCTCCAGAAGCCAGGTGCCGAACGTGTTGAGCGAGCCGGTCAGCATCAGGAGGCCGGCCAGCACCAGCAGCAGGCCCATCGCCTTCTCCACGTGGCCGAGGTGGCGCCGGAACCGCTTGAGGAAGCCCAGGAACGGCCCTATGGCCACTGCGGCCAGGACGAAGGGGATGCCGAGCCCGAGGGAGTAGACGAACAGCAGGCGCACGCCGGCGCCGAGGCTCGCCTCGTTGGCAGCCACCGTGAGCACGGTCGCCAGCACCGGGCCGATGCAGGGCGTCCAGCCGAAGGCGAAGGCGAGGCCCATGACATAGGCGCCAGCCAGGCTGGCGCCGTCGCTGGCGCTGTGGAAGCGCGCCTCGCGGTAGAGCAGCGGCACGCGCAGAACCCCCAGAAAGTGCAACCCGAAGAGGACGATGACGATGCCGGCGGCGATGGCGAGCTCGCTCTTGTGCGCCTGGATCCATTGGCCGAGCACCGACGCACCGGCCCCGAATCCGACGAACACCGTGGTGAAGCCCAGGACGAAGAGCACCGACGCCAGCACGACCTTTCGCCACAGCCGCGCATCCACCTGCTCCTGGCCGGCGAGCTGATCCAGCGTCGTGCCGCCCAGATAGGTGAGATACGGCGGCACCAGCGGCAGCACGCAGGGCGACAGGAAGCTTGCCAGGCCGGCAAGCGCGACACCGAGGTGGATATAGACCTGCGTCAGCATTCGATCCTTGGAAGCCGCGGTTCCGGCGGGGAAGCGTGCCGATGACATAGGCCGAGCGCGCCGCGACGGCAAGTTGCGCTCTGCCAGGCAGTTGGCCGGCCTGGCCACGCCCTGGACGCAGCCGACCCGCCCGCCTCGACGAGTTCCTCGCCTTCCTCGAAGCCCGCGTTGAGAGGTACGGAGCCTGCGACTGCCCCTCACTGACCACCCGGCCGATGACGGATGGGCAACGTCACCCGTGCTGCACGTCGCGGAAGTCCGTGGGCGTCATGCCCAGGCGGCGCATGAACAGGGCCGTGAAGTGGCTGTGCGTAAAGCCCACGGCCTTCGCCACCTCGCCGACGGAAAGGCTGCGGTTGCGGAGCAGGCCGCAGGCCTCGGTGAGGCGCATCTCGGTCAGATATCGATGCGGCGGCAGCCCCGTGGCCGCCTTGAAGCTGCGCGCGAAGTGAAACGCGCTGACCCCGGCGGCCTCGGCGATCTCCCGCAGCGACATCTGCCGGCCGATGTTGGCGCGCATGAACTCCTGCGCACGCCGCAGCCGGCCGGGCGTCATGGCATTGCGCTTCGCAGCCATCCGCTCCGCCACATTGGAGTGCGCGGCAACGAGGTGCTCGGCCATGCCGCGGGCCAGCTCGTCGACTTTCAGCGCGGTTTCTGCGCCAGGCGTGCAGACCTCTCTGAGCAGCTGGTGGGCCACGCTCTCCAGCATCAAGTCCCGGATCAGGAAGCGCGGCACGACCTCCGCCGACCTCGGGTCGCGTCCGGTGCCAGCTGCGATCGCATCGTCGAGGGCCTGGCGCGAGAGCGTGACGATGACGATCTCGCCCGTCCTGTCGAACACCCACCGCGTCGGCGAATCCACCGGCAGGATCGCCAGCTGCCCGGGTGTCGCTATGCCGCTCACCTTCTGGCCGTGAAGCGTGCGCTCCAGATTGAACTGCTGGCCGTAGTTGACACCGAACGTCGGCACGCCGAGCGGTGGCAGCTCCACGTCCATGCGCCCCAGCCGGAACCGGGTTATGGCAATGCCTTCCCAATCGCTCTCGGGGCTCGTCAGCAATATGTGGGCGCTGGCCTGGGTGAGCACCGTGTGAACGGCTTTCCGTTCGGCGCGAGCCGGCCTGCGGCTTGTCACAGCGTCCTCTCCCTGTCTCACCGTCCGGGAGCCGCTTTTCTGTTCTGGATTTCGTCACGGCCAGCTTGGCGCTCACGGCCCGCTCGGACAAAATTAGTAGCAAGATCGCGATAATACCCGCACTGGACGCACACGGACAAGGTATTAACAGGACGCATACATCAACAATATGAAGTGCGATATCGTCCTGTGCCAGCAAACCCCGGGAAAGCTCTCAGGGACGGTCGGCTCATCCCGGACATCGGGATCGTACCGAGACGGGGTGGGGCGGAGGAATTCCTCGATATCAACGATGTCGTGCTGGAGGCTATCGCCCGTCTCCCGGATGAGCTGCGGAGCCACCGTATTGTGGTCGCCCTCTCGCTGGAGGGGGGCCTTCCTCCCATCGAGGGCAACAACGCCCAGCTGCAGCAGGCATTCGTCTATCTGATAGAGAACGCTATCGAGGCGATGGCCGGTGTCGCATTGCGGGCGCGCCGGCTGCGCATCTCCACCGAGCGCCGCGGCCAGGTCATCATCGTCAGGGTGAAGGACCGTGGACGCGGGATCGCCACGACCGACTACGACGGCATCTTCGACCCGCTCTATACCACGAAGCCCAAGCGCGTCGGCCTGGGTTTGCCGATCTGCCGATCCATTATCGCCGCCCACGGCGGACGCGTGTGGGCGAAGCCCGGCGAGACGGGCGGCGCCGTCCTTGAGGTCGCGCTGCCCGCTGCACGGGGCCGGGGTGGTCCCAAGCGTGATCCCTGCGCCTCAGCCTGACGCAGGCTGGGTCGGTGGGAGGGCACCGCCGCGGTCGGCGCGCGCCGCCAGATAGGTCTCCGAGCGCATCTCGGTGAGGCGCGAGACGGTGCGCTCGAACAGGAAGTGGACATCGCCCCTCGGGTAGAGACCGTCCGGCGCGGCGGCGGCGGAGGCGACGAGGCCGACGCGGTTGTCGTAGAGCGTGTCGATCAGGTTGACGAAGCGGCGTGCCACGTCGCGGCGCTCGGGCGCCATGACCGGAATGCCGTCGATGAAGATCGTGTGGAACTGGTGCACAAGCGCCAGGTAGTCCAAGGTGCCGAGCGGCTCTTCGCACAGCTCGGCGAAGGTGAAGCGGGCGAGCCCCATGGCCGCCTGCGGCACCCTAAGCGTGCGGCCCTTAACGTCCAGGTCCATCGGCGCTCCCGTCTGGCCGCCCGACAGCTCCGACCACAGCCGGTCCATGGCGGCCTTGGCCTGCGCATCCGCCGGCGTGAGGTAGAGCGGCTTGCCCGTCAGCTTCTCCAGCCGGTAGTCGCGCGCCGCCGCCAGCTCCACGATGTCCAGCCGCTCCTCGATCATCTCGATGAGCGGCACGAACAGCTGGCGGTTCAGCCCGTTCTTGTAGAGCTCGCGCGGATGCACGTTGGATGTGGCCACCACGACCACCTGGGCCTCGAGCAGCGCCTTGAACAGCCGCCCCAGGATCATGGCGTCGGCGATGTCGGTGACGTGAAGCTCGTCGAAGCACAGGAGCCCGGTCCTGGCGGCAATCCCCGCGGCCACATGGGCGATGGGATCGCCGGAGACGCTCTGGCGCACCGCCGCCAGCCGGTCGTGCACGTCCGCCATGAACTCGTGGAAGTGGGTGCGCCGCTTGTGGCGGAAGGGCGCGGTCTCGAAGAACAGGTCCATCAGCATGGTCTTACCGCGGCCGACCGGACCGAAAATGTAGAGGCCCCGCGGTGGCGGCTCGGCGCGGGCGAGGAGCCCCTTAAGGCCGCCGCCGCGCCGCCAGCGCGCCAGGCGGCCCGACAGCTCGCCGAGCTTGGCAACGCACTGGCACTGGGCGGGATCGGCGGCAATCGCGCCTTTGGCGAGGAGCGTGCCGTAAGCGGCAGCGAGGGGCATGGGCGTCTCGGCTAGCCTGGCACTGGCGCCGGGTCAACGCGATTGCGAGACACCGGCCGCATCGCGGCACGTCCGCGGCTGCCCACAACGTAGGCAGTCGGCTCGGCTTCGATGCGCCGAGGCCATTTTGTTGCCTTGCAGCAACAGCGCCATTTCATTGGTATGTCACGATAATTTGTCACCACTGAGCTGCCCTGCTTTGTTGGCAATTGTGCAACGCAGTAGTCAACCTACATGGGAGATCCCGCCGCGCGACGCAACGCGGCCAACAAAAACAACCTCGAATACCGAATGAGAGTAGGAGGTTCGATCATGAGCGAGCTTGTCACCGGCGAAGGCATTGTCCGCCGGCTGTGGCCGACGGAGACGGATAAGTTCCGCGACCACCTTCTGCGGTTGGACAACGAGAGCCGCCGCATGCGCTTTGCCCACTCGGTGTCGGATGCCTTCATCGAGGAGTACGCACGGCGCATGACCCACTACGGCAGCCTGGTCCACGGCTATGTCGTCGACGGCAAGGTGCGAGCCGCCGCCGAGCTGCGCCGTCTGGGCGATGCCTGGGGCGAGGAGGCGGAGGCGGCCTTCTCGGTGGAGCGGCAATACCAGGGCCACGGCATCGGCACCGAGCTGATGGGCCGCGTGCTGCGGGCCGCCCGCAACCGCAACATCCGCCGGCTCTACATGAGCTGTCTTGCGGACAACGCCAAGATGCAGGCCATCGCCCGCAAGCACGACGCGCTCCTGCGCTATGAATCCGGCGACGTTGTCGGCGAGATTCTCCCCGCCCAGCCGAGCTATCTGTCCCTGGCGCAGGAGGCCGCCGCAGACCGCATGGGCTTCATCATCGCCGTGCTCGACCTGCAGGCCAAGCTGGTGCGCGCAGCGTAGGGCGGGTTAGGCCGAAGGCCGTAACCCGCCGTTTCACCGGTG
>JBIOWI010000265.1:0-7877 GCA_044868325.1 Hyphomicrobiaceae bacterium | reverse complement strand
TCGGGTGATTCGTCACGGAAACACCGTAGTCGGAGCCAGCGCCGATGCCTCGACTTTTCACCGCTTCAGCGGAAAATCACTCGCGCCGCCGCATTTTTGCAAGATCCTCCCAGAGGGTCTGACACCTCAAATCTCATATCACCTTGCGCTCGCGCAGGTCGGCAATGGCCGCCGCGTCGTAGCCCAGCTCCGCCAGGATCGCCTCACTGTGCTCGCCGAGCCGCGGTGTCGGGCGGTCGATGGCCGGCGGCGTGCGCGACAGCGACACCGCCTGGTTCACCACCGCCGCATCGCTGCGCCTGGGATGCGGCATGGGCACCGCCATGCCCAGGTGGCGGACCTGCGGATCGGCGAACACCCGATCGACGGAGTAGATCGGCCCCGACGGCACGCCCGCCGCGTTGAGCCGCTCCACCAGCTCCGCGCTGGGGTAGCGCCGCGTGCGCTCGGCCAGCTCCGCATTGAGGCGCGCGCGGTTCTCCGACCGCCTCTCCGCGGTGGCAAAGTCCGGGTCGGTGACGAGGCCGGCCGCATCCAGCGCCTCGCACAGGCGCCTGAAGATGTGCTGGCCCGAGGCCGCGATGTTGATGTGCCCGTCGGCGGTGGGGAAGACGCCGGTGGGGATCGACGTGGGATGGTCGTTGCCAGCCTGCCCCGGCACCTGCCGCGCCACCGTCCATCGCGCCGCCTGGAAGTCCAGCATGGAGATCTGCGACTGCAGCAGCGAGGTCTGCACCCATTGGCCTTCGCCCGAGATCTCCCGCTCTAGAAGCGCAATAAGGGCGCCCATGGCTGCGTAGTTGCCCGTGGAGAGGTCCGCAATGGGAATGCCTACCCGCACCGGCCCCTGCCCCGGCAGCCCAGTGATCGACATGAGCCCGCCCATCCCCTGGGCGATCTGGTCGAACCCCGGCCGGTTGGCGTAAGGCCCGTCCTGGCCGAAGCCCGACAGCGATACGTAGACCAGCCGCGCATTGATGGCCCGCATCGTCTCGTAGTCGATGCCGAGCCGGTGCTTCACGTCGGGGCGGTAGTTCTCGATCAGCACGTCGGCCGTGGTCGCCAGCTTCTTCAGGATCGCCACGCCCTCCGCCGTCTTGAGGTTCAGCGTCAGACTGCGCTTGTTGCGATGCAGGTTGAAGAAGTCCGGCCCGTCCCGGTCGCCGCCGAGGGCATCGTCATCGCCGGCAGTCGGCATCTCCACCTTGATGACATCGGCGCCGAAATCGGCAAAGTGCCGCGCCGCGGTAGGGCCGGCGCGGGCGCGCGTGAGATCGATCACCTTGAAGCGGGAGAGGGGGCCATGGCGATTTGCTGTCATGAAGGGAACCTCATCCGAAGAAGCGAATAGTGAGTAGCGAATAGCGAGTAGGGGAAAGCAGCCGTGGACGCTATTTGCTGCTCCCTACTCCCTACTCCCTATTCGCTACTCCCTATTCGCTACTCGCTCACATTGTCAGAACGATCTTGCCGAAGTGCGCGTTCGCCCGCATGTGCGCCAGCGCCGCCGCGGCCTCGTCGAGCGGGAAGGTCCTGTCGATGGGCAGGGAGAGCTTGCCACTCTCCACATGCGGCCACAGGTCGGCGCGCATGGCCTGCACGATCTCGCGCACCTCCTCGACGGAGCGCGTGCGGAAGGTGACGCCGATATAGTCTAGGCGTTTCAGGGCATGCAGGTCGAAGTCGAACTCGCCCTTAAAGCCGCCCAGCCGCCCGACGTTGACGATGCGCCCCAGCACGGCCGCCGCCTTCATGTTGCCGTTGGCGACGCTGGCCGAGACCTGGTCGACGATGAGATCGACACCCCTGCCTCCGGTGGCCGCCACCGCCTCCTCGGGCCAGTCGGGCTTGGTGGTATCGATGGCGAGGTCGGCCCCGAAGTCCCTCAGGCGGGCGCGCCGGCCCTCGTTGGTGGAGGTGCCCATCACGAAGCGGGCGCCCGTGAGCTTGGCGACCTGGAGGCCCATCAGGCCGACGCCGGAGCTGGCGCCCTGGATCAGCACCGTCTCGCCTTCCTTGAGCCGCCCGGCCGTGATCAGCGCGTTGTGCATGGTCTGCAGCGCGATGGGCAGCGTCGCCGCCTGCTCCCAGCTCATGTTGTTGGCGGGCACGGGCGACACCCGTCCCCAGTCGGCCACCGCATACTCCGCATAGCAGCCGCTGCCGGTGCCCATCACGCGGTCGCCCGGCTTCACCGCCCTCACCGCGCTGCCCACCGCCTCTACCTCGCCGGCGAGCTCCAGGCCCACGATGGTGCCGGCGCCGCCGATGGCGCCATGGCTGCGGCCCGAGGCCACGTGCAGGTCGGCGCGGTTGAGGCCCGCGGCGCGCACACGCACCAGCACCTGCTCCGGGCCGGGCGCCGGCTTCGCGACCTCGCGCACCTCGACGCCGCCGTCCGTCACCACCGCTGCTTTCATGCCCAGCTCCTCCCGTCGGCGTCGGCGGCTACACCCTGAAAGAGGGCCGGTCCGCCCCTTACGCCCGTGGCAAAAATTCCACTGGCGCCGGAGACCATCTGACACCAATTACTGCGGGTCGCCAACCGGCGTTCCCCGCGGTCCACGCTGAGGATCCATCTCACCTTCATCGTGTCCGCCGTCGGCATCGCCTTCGTCGACCGGTTGGGGCAGCTCACGCTCACCCGGCGGCACAAGCCGGAGCCGGCCGAGTAAGCCCTGCGTGCCTGCCGGTCCGTGTGCGGGGCTATGCCGCTCCCCGCTCAGGGTTTGACCCTGGCCCGGATTGGGTTTGTGCCGATTGTTGCAGGGTGCCCCGCCCGTAGAGTCCGACGCTGCACAACGCGGCAGGCGTTGGCACCCCTGCGGTCGCAGAGCTGCGGCGGGTTCGTTCGGTCTCGACGGAGCAATCCCCGATGAAGACGCTTCTCAGCATAGTGGCCGTGGCCGGTGCCCTCACGCTCGGCAATGTCGCGACGGAGCAATGGATGGGCGGCAATCTCGCCCTGGCCCAGGGCGGCAGCAGCGCGTGCTATCAGAACTGCGCCAATGTCCGCCGCTGGCCCGCCGCGCAGTGCGCACAGTACTGCAGGGGCAAGCCCAAGCGGAAATAGCCCTGTTCGAGCATCGCCAGGGCTCGCTGCGGGCCCTGGCCCTTTGAGATTAGGCGGGATGTGCAGGAGGCCGCACCCTGACCGGCTCAAGCCGGGCGCGGCCCCGAAAAATGCGAGTATCGCGCCCTGACCCCCGTGGCGCGAGCCGGGCGGCTCACGCGCCTGAGAGTAGCCGTCTCAAACCTCAAGTCAAGGCGTCTCAGAAAATAGGTGAATCGAGCTCTACGCGGCTGCCAGCAGCACGGCGAACCCCACGGCAGCCGCCGACAGGGCGCCGATGGTCGACGCGAGCCAGGCGATCTCAAGCAGCTCGTCGCCTATCGTCTTCCAGAGTCGCGGCCAAAGACTGGGTTCCACACTGGGTTCCCTGGGCGGGGGGATCTGGTTCTTGTCGGGTGACATCGGCTGCCTCCAGCCAGTGACGGTGTGCGTCCCGCGTCAGCCGGGGCCCTCGCCTGGACCGGCTGTCCGTGCCGGAAGCTTGTCGCGAGGGTCCGACCCGGTTTGGGCGGGTTGCTGCGACCCTGGCAGGGCCGCGAGGCCGCGGGTATCGAGGTAAACCCTGACAGATTGCGGGGAATCCCCGAGCGGCGTGCCTCGGCGCGGCGCAATCTATCCGGCTTGGAGCGAGGTCGCGGGTGCCTGGCCGCCGAACGTCAGCTGGTGCCGCTCGATCTCCACCACGGGTCCGTCCGGCTTCGCCAGCCCGCGGCCCACAAGCTCGGCCTGCCAGGGCGCTGGGCCGCCTGGGCCTCCAGGCTGGCGCGCGATGCGGAACAGATTGTAGCGCGCCAGCGCCTCGCCGTGGCGGGCGCGTCCCACCGACGCCGACGGCGCACCCACCACGGCGGTCCGGCAGGGCGCCCCATCCGCGCCGGGCGCACAGGAGAGCCAGGTCATCATGTTGCGATGGTTGTGGCCGTGGATCGCCAGCTCGGGGCCGCCCTGGCGCAGCACAGCCGCCAGGTCCGCCGCGTCCCGCAGGCCGCGCGAGGCGTCGGCCTGCCCTGGCAGTGGAGGATGGTGGATAAGGACCAGCCGGAACAGCCCTCGGCCGCGCAGCCGCTCCAGGATGTCGGCGAGGCGGGCCAGCTGCACGGCTCCCACCCGGCCCCAGGCCACCAGCGGCGGGGTCGGCACGGCGGAATCGACGCCGATCAGGGCCACGTCGCCGACCACGCGCACGAAGGGCGTGCCGTCGACGCTCCCGTCCGTGAAGGTGAGGCCCGCGGCGTTGGAGACCATATGCGGCGCCCATCGCCGCGCTCCGGGGTCGCGGCCCAGCCGGGAGTAGGTGTCGTGATTGCCGGGCACCACTGTGACCCGGTCGGGCGGCCCCAGGGTCCTGAGCCAGGCGAGCGCGTCGATGTGCTCCTGCGGCAGCCCGATGTTGGCGAGGTCCCCGCCGACCGCGATGTGGTCGGGCCGCTGCGCCGCCATGTCCGCGACGATGCGGTCGAGCACGTCGCGGCGATGATCGTGGCGCCGCCTGCGCACCCAGTTGAGATAGCCCAGGCCGCGCTTCAGGTTCCAGTAGCGCGGCGTGAAGCCGGCAATGGGACCCAAATGAATGTCGGTGAGGTGGGCGATGGTGGTGGTCATATCGCCGACTGACTAGCCGTTTCCCGCGCCCTTGCCAAATGCCGCCGGCGAGGAGATAGACCGGGGCCCATGATGGCTCGCGGCTCTGTCCTGCGGAGGGGATACGGTGGCCACGACAATTCTCACCAAGGCGCTCCAGCGCTACTGGCGGCTGAGCCGGGGCCTGACGATGGGAGCGCAAGGGATGGTGCTCGACGCCGCCGACCGGGTGCTGCTGGTCCGCCACGGCTACCGGCCCGGTTGGCACTTCCCTGGCGGCGGCGTGGAGTGGGGCGAGACCGCGCTGCAGGCGCTGGGGCGCGAGCTGAAGGAGGAGGCGGGCGTGGTCCTGGATGGGCCGCCGCCCCTGTTCGGCCTCTATGCCAATTTCGAGCGCTTCCCCGGCGACCACATCGCCCTGTTCGTGGTGCGCGACTGGCGCCAGCCGGCGCTGCCGGCGCCCACCTTCGAGATCCGCGAGCAGCGCCTGTTCCCCGCCGACGCCCTGCCCGAGGACGTGAGCGAGCCGGTGGTCCGGCGCATCGCCGAGGTGCTGCGCGGCCACCCCCGAGACGAGCGCTGGTAGATCGAGCACGGGCTCCTGTCGAGCGCTCCGCCTGGTTCGCCCCCAAGCTAAACGGCAATCTTCACGATACGACGGTCTCGACTGCTCTGGAGGGCGCCCTGCAACTGATGGGTCGTGATGGCTTTGAGAATTTCGGTCTTGCTCTTGTAAGTTCTCTCGGTCTCCACATAGCCGTTGGCTATCGCGGCAAGGGTTGCATTCGAGAACCTGCGTGGTGCTCTCAGCTCCGAAACAATCGCATCGAACCTTGCGTTCTCGGAACTAGCAGCGTTCAGTCTATCCACGAAGCTCCTGATCAACGCTTGGTCCAATGGCGGTAGCTGCGCAGGAGCATGTACGGCTTCGAGTGCGCCCAGGGCCGCTTCTGCGAACGCACGCGCACTCGCATGGCCGGGCCCGGCAAAGAGAGAGAGCACCGCTTCGTAGTTCTTGGCAATCGCCGTTGCCCCTGCCGCCTTCGAGGCCGAGGCAATGTGCTCAAGGAGTGACTTGAGGAGCGCAGGATGCTCGGAGGCGCGCCCGGCAGACCTCCATCCCTTGGCGATCTTGTTCACAAGCGTCGCTACTTTCTGATCGCCGCCTCTCTCGAACACCCTCGCCAGAGTCTCAAGATCACGAGCGCCCTGGGCGCATCCGGCTTGGTGCAAGAGCAGAGCATAGACACCAAGAGTGGCGCTCAACTGTTCAGATTTCATCGCTCACTGCCTCCTCCGCAAGGGAGCGCGCTGCGCGATCTCGTCAGCGATTGCCTCAAACATTGGTCGAGTCGCGGGCTGCTGCAAGTAGGGGATGCCAGCTTCCGCAGAATACGCGATTTTCGGGGTGTGCTCCATGAGGGCATTGCGTATGAAGTAGTTGTCGTTCGTTCCGAGTATTGCCCTGACAGAATTCTCTGCGGCGTTCGCCGCCGGTTGAGCTTCCGAGGTAAGATGTCGCCGGCTCGTCATCGTGCCGATAATGCCGGCAAACTTCAGCAAAGGGTTCACTCTGGGTACGAGCTCCCTGTATCGCCGAGAGAACGTGCGCACAGCAATGGCCGAGACGCGATCGACGACTGTGGGCACAAAGAGATGCGTGCCGGCACAGAACCCATTCATGAACCCCGCGGTCATGCGTGGGGGCGCATCAATGAACACACGAGCGTAGGTCGTCTGCACGTGGTCTGACAAGACTGCGCGAGCGAGGCGATAGCGTATGTCGTCAAGGACGTCGTCAAGCGCCCACCAGTACTCCATGCTGCGCTCAAGCTTTTCGAAGGAGTACCAACAGGAGATGTAGTCGAGATTGGGATGTGCCTGTTTGATGGCGGTGCCGTGCCACAGCTCGTTGAGTGTCTCTCCGTGAAGGAGATCCACCATGGACGGAAATTCCTCGGGCCGGTCTCTTGCCTGCGCAAGCATGAGGCTTGTTGCCGAGCCCTGATAGTCGAGATCGATCACCAGCACGCGTTCACCACGTTCAGCAAAGCATGCGGCAACGTTGGTGGCCAGGGTCGTCTTGCCAACGCCGCCTTTCTGATTGGCGAACAAAAGAACGGGAATGCTGCCGCTCAAGTCCTCCACATATTTGGGTCGGCGCCTGGCAACGTCAGCATCACGCGACCAGAATTCTGCGCCCTCACCCCGGCTCGCGCTCCGCACCAAGTCGAGCTTGGATCGGAGCCGCGCAATCTCGCTCTTCGCATCTGCCAGCTGGGCGTCAATGGGCTCACGGACCCGACTGAGTTCCTCCAATGCGCGAGCCAAGTTCTGCTCGGAGCGGACCGTCTTTGCCTCTGCATCGGTTTGGGCCTCAATCGCGCGCTTTGATGCCCATCGCAGCGCCTCTGTCGTTCCTTGGAGGCCCTCGATGTCGCGCCGCTGCTTCTTCAGGACCCAGGTCAGCACAGCAAGGAGACCTATAGTGCCTATGCCGAGCAACGACAGACCGAACTCAATCCAAGGTTTTGCTGCGGCGAGCCACTCCTTCGCGATGATGAGGCAATTTCGTTAGCAGTCCCAAATCCACAATCCATCAACGCCCCCAACTAGAAGAAAACGCTCCTTTGAACTTGATCAGTGCAGAGGAAAAAGAAAAGCCGCCCCGATTGCTCGGAGCGGCCTTGTTGCGGCAAATGTGGCGTGGGCGTCACATATCCATGCCGCCCATGCCGCCGGGCATGCCGTGGGAGTGGCCGGCGTCCTTCTTCTTGGGCGCCTCGGCCACGCCGGCCTCGGTGGTGACCATCAGGCCGGCGATGGAGGCGGCGTCCTGCAGGGCGGTGCGCACGACCTTGGCCGGGTCGATGATGCCCTTCTCGAACAGGTCGCCGTACTCGTCGTTCTGGGCGTCGTAGCCGAACGCCGAGCCCGCCTGCTTCTCCAGGATCTTGCCGACCACGATCGAGCCTTCCACGCCGGCGTTCTCGGCGATCTGGCGGATCGGGGCCTGCAGGGCGCGCTTGACGATGGCGATGCCGGCGTTCTGGTCGTCGTTCTCGCCCTTCACCGTGATCGCCTGCGTCGCCCGCAGCAGCGCCACGCCGCCGCCGGCAACGATGCCCTCCTCGACCGCGGCGCGGGTGGCGTTGAGCGCATCGTCGACGCGGTCCTTGCGCTCCTTCACCTCGACCTCGGTGGCGCCGCCGACCTTGATCAC
>JBIOWI010000264.1:0-15606 GCA_044868325.1 Hyphomicrobiaceae bacterium | reverse complement strand
AATTTTGCGACTGCCGACGCCCGACTGCCGAATCTCGACACCGTGAAACCTGACACATCTGCACCAACTCATTGGAATCACGCTGGGCTAGCCCCTGGCCTCGGGCTTGGCCGTGAGCAGCACGTCGGCACCGTCCTTGGCGATGGCGAGGCGCATGCGCGAGGCCATGGCCAAGCGCAGCGTATAGTAGGCCTGGATGGTCATGGCGTTGATGGGCGGCGCGGGGCCGTTCACGAAGTCGCCCAGATACTGGGGCGGGCGGGCGCTGGTTCCGTGGCAGCGCATGACGAAGCTCGGGTTGGCCTGCGTGCCGGCGATCTCCACCACGATGTCGCCGCCGCGGGGAATGGCGGTGGGCGCGATGGCGACCAGGTTGAGCAGCAGCTTGGCCTTATCCTTGGCGATCTGGCCCTTGAGGCCGCGCCAGGCGAGCTTGTGCTTGCCGTTGCCGATCAGGCCGCGACTCAGCTCCTCGGCGGTAGCGAGGTCGATCTTGGCGCCGGCCGAATCGGTGGCCCCGAAGGCGAACCGGGCGAACTGCAGGCGCGCAGAGGCTGTCTCCGTCACATTGCGGATGACATCGAGGGCGTAGTTGCGCGACTGGGCATCGTCCTCCTCGTCGAGGATCTCCAGCCCGTTGTTGATGTTCCCGACCGGACCGATCAGGTCGTGGCAAATCTTGCTCGAGATGAGAGCCGCAAGCTCCAGATCGCTAGGCTGAGCGCGGTCGTCCATCCAGATAAGCCCCCTGCCTGGCCCCTACTCGGAGTGATGCGACCAAGCCGGCGGCCTCCAGTACGCGGGAACACTCGACGCGAGCCAACGGGACCGCTTGCGCATGCGTTGAATCTTGATACACGCTTCGCAGCGGCGCTGCCAAGCGAGCTGTCGCGGTTGCCCCTTGGTATGGCTTTTCCGTCACAACCGCGCAGCGTTCCGTGAATCCACAACGAAGGCGCGTCCCGGCGGCCGTCCTCTTGCATAGATTGGAAAGCCATGCAGGCGAAGGACTTCCAATACCTAGCCGACAGCCTTCTGTCCGCGGCGCTGGCCGCCGCGCGCGTGCAGATGGCGCACTTCGCCGCCGGCGTGGAGGCCACGACCAAGGCCGACAAGAGCCCGGTCACCGTCGCCGACCAGGACTCCGAGGCGATCATCCTGGAGGGCCTCGCCCGGACCGCGCCCGGCGTGGCCGTGGTCTCCGAGGAGGCGGCTGCGGCGGGCCATATCCCGGCTGTCGGGGGAACGTTCTTTCTGGTGGACCCGCTCGACGGCACCAAGCCGTTCATCCGGCGCGAGCCGTACTTCACCATCAACATCGGGCTGGTCGAGAACGGCACACCGGTGTTCGGGCTCGTCTATGCGCCGGCGCTGGAGGACTTCTATGTCACGGTGGGACCGGGGCAGGCCGGTGCCGCCCGGCTTCCGCCTTCGAGCGAGGCCGGCACGCTGGCGGCCTGCGGGCTTGAGCCCCTGCGCACCCGTGTGCCGGACCCGAACGCGCTCGGTGCGTTGCTCAGCCAGACCCATCTCGACACGGCGACCGAGCGGTTCCTCGACCGCTACTCGGTCGTGGAGCGCAGGGCGGTGTCGTCCTCGCTCAAGTTCGGCCTGCTGGCACGCGGCGAGGCCGACGTCTACCCGCGCGCCGGCGGCACCAGCGAGTGGGACACCGCCGCCGGACATGCGCTGCTCGTCGCGGCAGGCGGCACCGTCACCGCCTTCGATGGCAGTCCCTTGCTCTACGGCAAGCCGGGGTTCCGCAACTCGGGCTTCGTCGCCTGGGGGCGGACGCCGCTGCCGGCGCAGCGTTCGGACTGAGCAGAGTCTCCTCGCTGGCGAACGTTTGGGCCAGGGCCTCACGTGCACGAAGTGCAACGCCCAAACATGGGCGACGGACGGCAGAGTATCAACACGTTGACTATGCATCGACCTGGAGGAAGCAGGATACTCGGCTATGACAATGCGCATTTCCCCAGGATCGGGAGCGGACCAGCGAAGCGGTCGCTGAGAAAAGGCCGCGTGTGACCATCGTCACTATCGGAACCGCATCACTTGGTACGACTTCGTGTCGCCAGCCCAGCTGATTGAGGACTTTTGGACTGATGTGCGCGCGTTGATGAAAGAGGAGGGCGTGCCGTGGCTGTGAAGACTTTGCGAGTTGGCATCGCTCCGCCCAGTTGCGTTCGCGAGCGAGTGATAAAGATCGCGCGCGGGGAGAAGCCGTCGGCCAACGAGCCGAAGGTTTGGGTGTCGTCGCTTGATGCGCTCTTCAAGGTGCTGACCGAGAAGAACATGCTGCTGCTGGAGATCATCCGAAATTCACAGCCCCAGTCATTGACCGAACTGGCTGGGATCGCTGATCGTGCCCTGCCAAATCTAACTCGCACGCTGCGCAGCCTGGAGAGGTTGGGCATCGTCGCGATTGAGGTGAGGGAGGACGGAAAGAAGGTTCCCATCGTGCTTTGGCAGGGCGACAAGGTGGAGTTGGATTTCGAGGCCGTTAAGTCTAAGGCCGCGTAGTTGGGCTACGGCTGCGACCTCGTATGAGCGTCCGCTGCTTAGGGATTCTTTCTGGGCTCCACGAATTGTCCCGTATGGCAGGCGCTGGCCTCCAGCCATTCGCAGGCAGGCTCCCATTGAGCAGAACGGCGAGCCCCCGCTAGCCGCAGCTCAAGGTTGCCAAACGGTCGCCACGGTTCGCCTGATGCCAAGTGACGCCCGCCCGCGACTCGGCCACACTTTGGTAACACTTTGTCGCGAATGCTCCAGGCAGTAAGCGCAGGCACGGAACGGGCCTCGGCGGAGGGCCGGCCGGGCCGGCGGCGCCGGGGGAGCAAACTGAAGAAGTCGTCGAGCGAACCTATGCCCGCACCACGCTTTGCCCTTGCCCTGGCGGGCGTCCTGACGGCGCTGACAGCGCTCTCGATCGCAGCGCCGGTCCCAGCCCAGGGCCCAGCCCAGGGGCCGCCGCCCTGGAACGGTCCGCCGCCGCGCGACGACGCCTATCGCCCGCCTCGGGACGAGGCCTACCGGGTGCCACCGGACGATGCGTACCGATCGCCGCCCCGTCCCGTCCCTCCGCCCGAGCCCTACCAGCGGTCCGGGCCGCCGCCCGGCGAGCCCTATTATCCGCCCGGCGCAGAGCCCAGGCGGATGCCGGGAGAGCCCTATCCCGGTCCCTATGCTTCGCCCGGACCTTACGGCTACGACGGCCCGACCAGGCCCTATTCCTCCAACGAGATCGTCGACGCCGGCCACCGCTTCTTCGGCACCGTTACCAAGGGCCTCGCCAACGTGGTGGAGTACGCCTTCCAGCAGCAGGGCCGCCCGAACGGCTACATCCTGGGCCAGGACGCCGGCGGCGCCATCATCGCCGGCCTGCGCTACGGCGAGGGCATCCTTTTCACCAAGGATACGGGCACGCACCGCGTCTACTGGCAGGGACCGTCGATCGGCTACGACGTGGGCGGGGACGGGTCCAAGGTGATGGTGCTGGTCTACAACCTGCGCGATCCATCCGACATCTACCAGCGCTTCGCCGGGGTGGACGGCTCGGCCTATGTGGTGGGCGGCGTCGGTCTGACGTTCCAGAAGAGCGGCGATATCGTCACGGCGCCGATCCGAACCGGGGTGGGCCTGCGCCTGGGCGCCAACATCGGATACCTGCACTACACGCCAAGGGCGACGTGGTTTCCCTTCTAGGACCGCGGGTTAGCCCCGAGCCGAGATTGCGGCTGAGGGGGAGAGCCTGCGACCCGATTTTGTGCTACCAACGCTCGGCGGCGGACCCAGCGGGGACGTCGGGCGTGCCGTTACCGTCTTGCCACACCGGCTGCACTTGAAGCCAAGGATGCGCCAGTGATCTCGATTCAATCCGCCATGCTGGTGGCGCTGGGCTTCCTGGTCGCGAGCCTGCTTGGGCTGCTGCTGGCCTCGGCCCTGTGGTCGCGCGCGGTGCGGCTCACGACCAGGCGGCTGAAGGCGGCCCTGCCGGTGAGCGAGCCCGAGATCAAGGCCGATCTCGACCGCCTGCGCGCCTCCTACGCCATCCGGGTGCACAAGCTGGAGACGCAGCTGGAGCAGGCTAAGCTCGAGCGCGCCCGCCAGCTGATCGAGATCAACCGCCGCGACGCCAGCATCTCCGCCCTGGAGACGGGCATGGTCGCCATCAAGGCGGAGCTCGACGAGAACCACAACGCGCGCCGCGTGCTGGAGCAGACGGTGGCGGACCGGCTGCCCAAGGTGGAGGCGCGGCTGGCCGAGGCCAAGCGCCTCCTGTCCACCCGAGATCAGGAGATTACCGAGCTGGCGCAAGGGGCCAGGCGCCAGAGGGCGGCGCTGGAGGAGGCGTCCTCCATCAACGCCCAGAGATCGGCTGAGATCGATCGGCTCAACAGCGCCCTGGCCGCCAAGGGCGGCCGGCGGCGGCGCAGCGACGGCGCTCCGGCAGCCGAGGTAGCGCTGCACGCCGAGGCCGAGGCGCTGCGCACCAAGACGCGCGAGCAGGCGGCGCTGATCGACCGCCTGCAGCGCCGGCTGGGTGAGGGCTTCCCCGTAGCCGCAGCCGCAGCCGCGGTTGCGAACGGCGCCGCCGCGGAGGCTGCCGATTCGGGGGCGGTGGAGAGCCAGGAGGCCCAGATGGGCCGGTTGCGCGAGAGCCTGTCGGAGGCGGAGCAGACCTTGCGGCTGGCACGCGCGGGCGGGCCTGCAGAATCCGACCGGGCAACGGGCGACCGCGAGAGGGAGGTGCGCATCCTGAAGGCGCGCATCGAGGACCAGGCGGGAGAGATCGCGCGCCTCAAGGCGGCGCTCGCCGTGTTCGAGCAGCCGGACGACCGGACGGGCATCGGCAACAGCCGGCTCGCGCTCAAGGCGCGCGCCGGCTCTGCCGAGGCCCAGGCCGAGCGCCAGGCCGCCACCATCGCCAAGCTGAGGGCCGAGCTGGCGGCGGCGAACGAGCGCCTCGCCCACCAGGCCGCCCATTTCATGGAGGAGATGCGCCGGATCGGCGCAGGCACGGTGCCGGCGTCGGAGGCGACGCGACGCCCAGGTCGGGACAGTGGGCGGGACGGGCAGCGGCGCCGCGTGGCCGAGCGCGTGGACCAGGTGCCGGTGCGCAGGCCCGAGCCGGTGGTGGCCGCTGCGTCGGCGGTCGCAACCGTGGAGAAGCCCGGTGCCGTCGAGAAGGCCCCCGGCAACGGTTCCGAGGACGGGAGCCGCGGCGCTCCGGCTCCGACGCCGCTCGCCCCCGCTGCGGCCGTAGCCGCAGAGATGCCCCAAACGGCGACGATACCAACTGGTGAGCGCCGCAGGGTAAGCCTTCTGGATCGCATCACCGGCATGGGAAAGGGCTGATCCGGCGGCGCGCTCTTGGGGGCGAGCAGGGTTGAGAGTCGCGATGCAGGACGCGCCAGTGCCGACGGAGCCCGAGGACGGAGCCAACGACGCGCCGCGCCGAGGCAATCTGCGCCTGCGCGACGCGGAGGCGGTTGCCACGGTGCGCCGGGACATGTTCGGCGACGGCTCGCTGCTCGATGCGCTGGCCGGCCCCCCGCCCATGCCCGAGAAGGCGGAGAGCCCACCCGATCCGGCAGGTCCCGCCCAGTCCGCCGAGCCGCCTGCGCCTGAGGGGCCGCCTGCCCGTCAGGGCGATGCGGCGGCTGAGAGCCGGGGAGACGCGCCGGAGGCGCCGCGGTCGTCCGAGAACGAGGCGCAGTCCCTCGATGCCATCATCGATTCGTTCCCCGCGGAGCCCGTTGCCGGGGCGTCGCAGGAGCTCGGCGAGGGGACGGCCGAGGCGGGCCTCGCCGGGGTGCCGCCGGCCGATGCGGCGCCCGCGACCGCCATGCCGCAGATGGGGGTCTCGTCCCTGTTCGACTCCCTCGGCAGCATCGACCAGCGCACCAACGAGACGCAGCCCACCGAGGAGCCGCCTCCGCCGACGGCACCGACCCTGGACCTCGACATGTCCATGCTCGAGCTGCGGGTGCCGACACGGCCGGTGCTGGTGCGCCAAATGCCGGTGCCCCAGAGCGATCCGCCCGCAATCGCTTCGCCCAACGTCGAGCCGCCCGCATCGGTGGAGCCTGCGGCCCGGGCATTGGAGGCCGACACGGACGTCGAGCCGCCCGCGTCGGTGGCCCTGGCATCGGAGGCCGACACGGACGAGGGGCAGGCGGGCGGCGTGCCAGACCTCGACATGTCCATGCTTGAACGGCCGCCGGCACGGCCTGTGCTGCAGCCTGTGCTGCAGCCGGCGCCCGAAAGCGGTCCTGTCGGAGCAGGCGCGCTTTACGGCGAGTCCTCCCGCGTCTTGGAGAGCGAGATAGCGCCTGAGGAGCCGCGCGCTGCGGAGCCGCCGGTGCACGCGAGCGCGGCCGATACGTCGGCCGAGGCCGCAGGGTCCGCTCAGGAACCGGATGAGCCGCCGCCTGCGGATGTGGAGGGCGCCTTGCCGTTCACCGGCCCCGCACCATGGCCGCTGTTTCCCGGGCGCCACGATGGGGCCGGCCGGCTGCCGGACTTCGCGGAGTACCCGCAGACGGGGGAAGGCCCGTCGTTCCTCGAGCCCCTGGTGCGGTCCACCGAGCCTTCGGAGCCGGAGAGCGCGCCGAGCTATGCGGAGCCCACGGTCGCGCCGTCCTTTAGTGGGCTTGTCGAGCCCGCGAACGACCTCGGGTTCTCCGAGCCGCAGGTTCTGCCGGCCTACTCCGAGCCGGCCGAAGCAGTGGCACGGCCGATGTTCGACGCCGCCTCCAAGATCGCGGCCGAGGCGCACGCGACCGCCGAGGCGCTCGACAACCTCAAGCGTCTGCTGGCGCACAGCACCCCGGGGCTGCACGATCGGCTGGAGGACCCGCTTCGGCCGCCGGATCACGCCGCCGGGCTGGGGCATGTGCGGCTCAACCTGCACGGCGATCCGACCCCGTTTCCGACAAGCGGCCCGGCGGCGTTGATGCCTATGCCGCTCCCGGTGCCGCCCGAGCGCAGCCGCAACGGGGGGATCTATGTGCTCGGCTTCCTCACCGGCCTCGGCCTGTCGCTGATGGCCGGCATCGCCCTGTACGTGCTGATCAACTTGGGCTGAGAGCGTCCGGCGCCGGTCGGAGGTTTCAGGTGACCTGCCCGAGCCACGTCGCGGTTTGGAATTCCGAGGATCATGGACGCCATGCGGGACCGTAGTTTTACATGAGACGCGAAGCTGGCGCGGCAGTGTCAAATCCAAACTGAGTGACTACCGCCCTTTGCCCTCGTCTGCGGCTAGCACGCACCGGCACAGGCCGTCGGCGAATTGGACGACGGGCGGGTCGTCGCGGCTGCACGCCGGCAGTCGGACGGCGCAGCGCGGGTGGTAGTGGCAGCCCGGCGGAGGCTTGGCGGGCGAGGGGACATCGCCCAGCGCCGCCGGCTTGATCAGGCGCCGCGCCGGATCGAGCGAGGGCACCGAGGCCAGCAGCGCCTTGGTGTAGGGATGGCGCGGCGCCGCGAAGATGCGCTCGGTGGAGCCTTCCTCGACGATGCGCCCCAGGTACATCACCGCGACGCGGGTGGCGAAGTAGCGCACCACGCCCAGGTCGTGGGTGATGAAGAGGTAGGCGAGGCTCTGCGCCGCCTGCAGGTCGGCGAGCAGGTTCAGGATCTGCGCCTGGATCGACACATCGAGCGCCGAGGTGGCCTCGTCGCAGATGAGCAGCGCCGGCTCCACGGCCAGCGCCCGGGCGATGCAGATGCGCTGGCGCTGCCCGCCGGAGAACTCGTGCGGATAGCGCCACATGGTATCGGGATCGAGGCTCACCTTGCGCATCAGCCCGGCGACGCGCTCCGTGCGCTCCTCGTGGGTGGCGCAGATGCCGAAGGCGTCCATGCCCTCGGCGATGGAATCGCGAACCGTGGCGCGCGGGTCGAGGGCGGAGCCCGGGTCCTGCATGACGACCTGCATGCGGCGCCGGTAGGGGTGGAACTCGGCCGGGGTGAGCGCGGCGAGATCGACGCCGTCGTAGCGCATGCTGCCGCCGGTCGGCTCGACGAGCCGCAGGATCGAGCGCCCCACGGTGGTCTTGCCGCAGCCCGACTCGCCCACCAGCGCCAGCGTCTGGCCACGGCGGATGGCGAGGTCCACACCGTCCACGGCCCGTACGTGGCCGGTGACGCGCTGCAGGACGCCGGCGCGGATCGGGAACCAGGTCTTGAGGCCGCGCACCTCCAGCAGCGCGCCGCTGTCGGTGGCTGTCATGCCCGCGCCCCTTGCTCGACGAGATGGCACCAGGCTCCTTGCGTCGCCGACTCGGCCGTGCGGGCGGGCACCTCGGCGCGGCAGCGGTCGAATGCGTGCGGGCACCGCGGGTGGAAGCGGCACGCGGGCGGCCATTGCCCTGGGCGCGGCACGGCGCCCGCGATCTCCTCGAGCCGGTTCCCCCGCGCCTCGGGCCTCGGAATGGAGCGCAGCAGTCCCTGCGTGTAGGGATGCCGCGGGCGGCCCAGGAGCTCCTCGCGCGTGCCTTCCTCCACGATCTGGCCGGCGTACATGACGGCCACCCGGTCGGCCACCACGTTCACCACGCCGAAGTCGTGGGTGATGATGAGCACCGCGGTGCCGGTGGTAGCGGCCAGGTTGCGGATCAGCTCCAGGATCTGGGCGCGGATGGTGGCGTCGAGGGCCGTCGTCGGCTCGTCGCAGATAAGAAGCCGCGGGCGCATGGCCATCGCCATGGCGATCATCACCCGCTGCTTGAGGCCGCCGGAGAGCTGGTGCGGGTAGGCGTCGATGCGCATCTCCGGGTCCGGGATGCCCACCACGCCGAACATCTCGACGGCCCGCCGCCGCGCCTCGGCGGCGGAGACCTTGGCGTGGAGCAGGATCGCCTCCTCCACCTGCCGGCCGACGGGGGTGACCGGGTTGAGGCTCGTCATCGGCTCCTGGAAGATCATGCCGATCTTGCCGCCGCGCAGCGCCCGCATCTCCGGCACCGACAGCGAGAGCAGGTCGCGGCCGTCGAACCGGATGCGGCTGTCGGGCTCGATGCGGCCCGGCAGCGGCACGAGGCGCATGATGGCCAGCGCCGTCACGGACTTGCCGCAGCCCGATTCGCCCACCAGCGCCAGCGTCTCCCCCGGCGCGATCTGCAGCTGCACCCGGTCCACGACCGTCACCCGCCCGCCTTCCGCGGGGAACGAGACGGCCAACCGGTCGATCGCCAAAAGCGGTGCGCTGAGGGGCGCGCTCATTGGGTCTCCCTGCGCGTGCGCGGATCGGCGATGTCGCGCATGGCGTCGGCGATGGTGTTCACGGCGAGAACCAGAGTAAAGAGCATGACGGTGGCCGCCGCCAGGTTCCACCAGATGATCGGCGTACGGGAGAGCTCATTGCGCGCCTGGTCGATCATCTGCCCCCAGCTCCCATCGATGCCGATGCCGAGATAGGACAGGATGGTCTCGGTCAGGACTAGGCCGGTGAAGGTGAGGGCGAAGGTGATGATGACGAGGTGGGCGATGTTGGGCAGGATGTGCCGCACAATGATGCGGAAATCGGACACGCCGAGCGCGCGCGCCGCCGCCACATAGTCCGCCTCGCGCAGCTTCAGCGTCTCGCCGCGGGCGATGCGGCAGAAGTTCACCCAGCCGGTGACGCCGAGCGCGACGCACACCTGCAGCGTACCCTTGCCCAGCACCATGATGAGCGCGATCAGCAGCAGCAGGCTCGGCACCGAGGCGAGCACCGTCATCACAAAGAATACCCCGTCGTCGATGCGCTTCCCGAAATAGCCGGCCGTGACGCCGAACAGCAGGGCGAGCGGAATGACGATCAGGCTGGTGAAGACGCCGATCAGCAATGCGACGCGCACGCCCTTGAAGGCACGGTAGACCACGTCGCGGCCCAGGATATCGGTGCCGAGCAGATGGGCGCCGGGATGGCGCAGCGGCTGACTGCCGTAGAAGGAGACCCTGGCGAGCGGCGCCGAGTAGCTCGCCTCCTTGAAGCTGTCGGGCTGGAAGATGCGGTCGATGACGCTCCTCGGCTGGTACGCCGCCACACCTTCGCCCCCACCGCCGATCCAAGCGATGGAATCGAGCAGCGCGATGAGGACGAGCACAGCCACCACGGCAATGGCCGCCCGCCGTCTCCGCCACAGCTCGACGGCACTCTCCCACCAGAACCGGCTCCGGGAGACCGCGCGCGCGAGCCAGAAGCCGCCGAGCACGAGGAGAAGGACAACGATGTTCGAGACCCAATGCACGTGCCCGACCTCCCTGGCTTAGCCCGCCCCCTTTCGGGGGGACAAATGGGAGTAGGGAGTAGGGAGTAAGGAGTAGGGAGGCTGGAATCCAACACGCATCACACTGCCTCCCTGTCCTGCAGCGCCCTGATGAGCGACCGCAACAGCTTTCCCACCTCCTCGGTCGTATCCAGAATTTGCTCCGCGTCTGTAGCCATCATCAATTCGACCGTCTGGGAGAGCAGCACATGAGTTTCCAGCTCCTTTTAGAGAACCCTGCGATATGCGGAGGAACTGGATGTACGATCCGGTGTTCTCGCGGCCATTGCCTTCCGCGATGTTTGCGGGGATGGACGCAGCCGCACGCTGTATCTGCGTCGTCAGGCCGAAGGCTTCCGCTCGTGGGAATGACCGCGTCTTGGCATAGCAAAGTGCTGCAAGCGCCATAGCCTTTTGCCAGACAATCAGGTCACGATAGGAACGGATGGTTGTCATTTTGGCCCTACTCCCTATTCCCCTTTTCATCAGCCCCATCAATCAGCTCAGCCTCACCCTGGGGTCGGCCAGGGCGTAGCTCACGTCGGTGAGGAGCTGGCCGAGGATGAACAGGAGGGCGCCCAGGTAGACCATGGTCCGGGTGGTGGAGAAGTCGTTGCCGTTGATGGCATCCACCGTGAGCGACCCGAGGCCGGGGAGGCCGAAGAACGACTCCAGCAGCAGCGCGCCCGTGAACAGGAAGGGGATGGCGACCACGACGTTGGTGAGGATCGGGATCAGGGCGTTGCGCAGCACGTGGCGCAGCATCACACGGGCATCGCCGGCACCCTTGGCGCGGGCCGTTCGGACGTAGTCGCGGCTCATCTCCTCGACGAAGACGGTACGGTAGAAGCGCACGTCGGCGCCGAAGCCGGTGACGAGGCCGATCAGCACCGGCAGGGCCAGGAAACGGGCCACCACCGCGGCGTCTGGGTCGAAGCCGGAGATGGGGAACCACTTGAGCAGGAGGCTCACGAGATACTGGCCGCCGATGATGTAGAGCAGCGCGGCGATGCTCATGGTCAGCATGCACGCCACCAGCACGGCGCGGTCGATGTAGGTCTCGCGGAAGAAGGCCGCGAACAGGGCGACGCCGACACCAAGCAGCAGCCCCAGCACGAACAGCGGCAGGGTAAGGCTGAGGCTCGGCCCGGCGCCCTCCCACAGGCGCTTGGCGATCGGCTCGTCGCCGGCGTCACTGCGGCCGAAGTCGAAGGTGAGCATGCGCCGGTAGTGCTCGAACAGCAGCGTGTCCGTGAAGCGCCGGCTGTCGGCAATGGAGTGCTCGCCGTTCAGGAACAGCGGCTTGTCGTAGCCGTGGTTCTGCTTCCACTGCGCGTAGACCTCGGGCCTGGCGCGCTCGCCCACCGCCTTGCGGGCGATGTCGTCCGGGTCCGTCACGGCAAAGAACAGGACGAACAGCAGGAGCAGCACGCCGAGCACGGTCAGCGCGCCGTAGGCCAGACGGCGGATGAGATAGGCGGCCATCCAATCCTCGCCGGTCTCGATCTGGGAGCGGGAGCGCGCGAGCGAAGCTCCTCACGCCAGCGGCTCCGGGCGGCTGCCGTCGCGATGCTGGCGGGAGGCTCCGCTGCGACCCGCGGAACCGATCGCAATGCGTACCACCCACAAGGGGCGCAACGCTAGCCGCGTGCGTCGGTCGTCTTCTTGGCCTTGGCCTCGTCCCACCACCAGACGCGGAGGAAGGAGGAGCTGCGTGAGGGCAGCTTGGCGGGCCGTCCGTAGTAGTTCCACATGGCGAGGCGGTCGAAGGGCGCATGCCATTGCGGCACCACGTAGTGGTTCCAGAGCAACACGCGGTCGAGCGCGTGGGTGGCGGCGACCAGGTCGGGGCGGTCCTTGGCCAGGATGATCTTGTCGATCAGCTTGTCGATGGCGGGGCTCTTAATGCCGATCAGGTTGGCGCTGCCTTCCTGGTCGGCCGCCGCCGAGCCCCAATAGTTGCGCTGCTCGTTGCCGGGAGACTCCGACTGGGCAAAGGTCCTCGTGATGATGTCAAAGTCGAACTTCTTCGCGCGGCCTTGGAACTGCGCGGTATCGACGGTGCGTAGGCTCGCCTTGATGCCAAGCTTCTGCAGCTGGCCCATGAAGGGGATGATGATGCGCTCGAATTCCGGCTGGCGGTTCAGGAACTCGGCTGTGAGCTGCACGCCCGCGGCGTTGGTCAGCACGCCGTCCTTCAGCGTGTAGCCGGCCTCCTTGATCAGCTTGGCCGCCAGCGCCAGGTTCTTGCGGCCGTCCTCGTCGGGCCCCACGTTGACCGGGTTCTTCCACTCGGTAGTGAACACCTCGGGCGGCACCTCGTCGCGCACCTCGTTCAGAATCTCCAACTCGCGTCCCTGGGGCAGGCCGGTGGCTTTCAATTCCGAGTTGTCGAAGTAGCTGTTGACCCGCTGGTACTCGTCGTAAAATAGGTTCTTATTCGCCCACTCGAAGTTGAAGGCGAGATTGAAGGCGCGGCGGATGCGCGGGTCCTGGAACTGCGGGCGGCGGATGTTCAAGGCGAACGCCTGCATGGGCGCCACCTCGACGACGGGAAGCTTCTCGCGCACGACGAGGCCGCGCTTCACCGCATCGAAGTCGTAGCGGGTGGCCCAGTTTTTAGCACTCGACTCGGGCCAGTAGTCGAGCTCGCCGGCCTTGAAGGCCTCGAAGCCGGGCACATAGTCGCGGAAGTAGACGAGGCGGAGCTGGTCGAAGTTCCACTGTCCCTTGGCTACGGCCAAGTCCTTGGCCCACCAGTCCTTGACGCGCTCCAGGGTGACGGTGCGCCCCGCATCCACGTCCTTGATTCGGTAGGGACCCGAGCCCAATGGGACTTCCAGTGTCTGCTTGGAGAGGTCGCGCTGTTCACCGTTACTCCCGGTTGCTTCCCAGAAATGCTTGGGAAGAACCGATAGCTGACCGACGATATGCGGCAGCTCTCTGTTGCCGACCACATCGAAAGTGAATTTGACTTGGCGTTCGGCGACCTTCTCCGCCTTGACCACGTTCTTGTAGTAGGCGGCAAAGTGAGGATGTGCCTTCTTCAGGGCATCCAGGGAAAAGACAACGTCCTCCGGCGTGATCGGCTTGCCGTCATGGAAGCGTGCCTCGGGGCGCAGCTGGAAGGTGGCCGAGGAGAAATCGTCCGGGAACGCCACCCACTCGGCGACAAGTCCGTAGCTCGTCGAGGGTTCGTCGGGACTGCCTGCCATGAGGCTGTCATAGATGTAAAGCACCTCGCCGACCGGGCTGCCCTTGATGGAGAACGGGTTGAGGGAATCGAAGGTGCCGAACTTCATCTGGCGGACCCGGCCGCCCTTGGGAGCGTCGGGGTTGACCCAGTCGAAGTGCTTGAAGTCCGGACCGTACGCCGGCTTGCCGACGAGCGACAGGGCGTGATGCTTGTTCGGGGCCTCGGAGGCGGTTGCCACCGGGGAGGGGTACAGCGCCAGGAGGAAGCCGATCGGGGCCAGCACCAGGCTCAAGCTACGGGCCATGCGGCGGGACTTCCCCCATTGCTTGGTTTTTGCTGTTTTGTTGTAGCCGCTGCTTGTGCGGCTGAGTATGGCAGTATGGCGGCCCCGGCGTGCGCGGCCAAGTTAATCCTTCTTCATTGTCAGCCGGGAAACGTTATACCCGACGCCAAGTTACGTCGGCGATCGAGTCCCTGAACGGTGTGCATGACCGGGGTCAGACCCCTCGCCTCAATCGTAGCGATTGCACTGAGACGTCGAGGCAAGGGGTCAGACCCCGCCGCCGTCGTCTACTTCGGCAGCGGCGCAGGATTGTCGGACAGCTTGCGCAGGTAGGCGAGCAGGTCGGCCAGGTCGGCGTTGTCGGGGATGCCGGCGAACACCATCTTGTTGCCGGGAACATCCTGCGCCGGGTTGTGCAGGTACTTGGCGAGGCCCTCGAAGTTCCATTCGCCGCCGTGCCCCTTCATGGCATCGGAGTAGCGGGCCTCGAAGCCCGGAGCGGAGGCGACCTTGCGGCCGACGATGCCCCACAGGTTGGGGCCGACCAGGTTCCTATCGCCCTTGTTGGGCGTATGGCAGGCCAGGCACTTCTTGAAGACGTCGGCGCCGGCATCGGCGTTGGCCTTGGGCAGCAGCCCGAGCACGGACACCACGTCGAAGGCCGGGGCGGGAGCCGCCTCCTTCGCCTTGGCCTCGGTGACCGGCAGGTTCCAGCCGGGCTTCTCGGGCGCGTGATGGGGCATGGCGATATCGAGCAGCACCCTGCCGCCTGCCATCACCAGCATCGCCGACAGCACCGCGCCCGCGATCTTGTTGAATTCGAAGCCGTCCATGCGGGTGAGCGTCCCCGAGTGCGCTGGCGCATTGGGTGGGTGGCCAGTCGGCGGCCACTATAGAAATTCGCTCCGCCCTTGCAACTGCACCGGGGTCCGTTCTAGGTGCTGTCTCCCGAGACGAATCGTCGCCCATTGCCGGGCGCCGCACGCCCTACGCTGCAGGCTCCCGAGCCCCCAGTCCACCCGAGTCAGAATGCCGCGCACGCTCATCGTCATCCCCGCCCGCCTGGCCTCGACCAGGCTCCCCAACAAGCCTCTCGCCGACATCGGCGGGGAGCCGATGATCGTGCATGTGTGGCGGCGGGCGATGGCTGCCGACGTGGGCCGCACCGTGGTGGCCACCGACAGCGAGGAAGTCCTGGCCGCCGTGCGCAGGGCGGGCGGCGAGGCGGTCATGACGCGCGCCGACCATGCCTCCGGCTCCGACCGGGTGTTCGAGGCGGTCGCCAAGGTCGATCCCAGGGGCGAGTATGAGACGGTGCTCAACCTGCAGGGCGACCTGCCGGCCATGCAGGCGAGCCTCGTGCACCAGTGCCTGGCGCCCCTCGCCGGAGATCGGACGGACGACGGCCCGCACATCGCGACCATCGCGGCCGAGGTCGTCGACGAGGGCGACCGCACCAATCCCAACAGCGTGAAGGTGGTCGGCACGCCGACCGGGGTGCCGCGGCGGCTGCGGGCGCTCTATTTCACGCGCGCGACCGCACCCTGGGGCGAGGGGCCGCTCTACCACCACTTCGGGATGTACGCCTATCGGCGCGCGGCGCTGGAGCGGTTCGTGTCGCTGGCGCCTTCGCCTCTGGAGATCCGCGAGAAGCTGGAGCAGCTGCGGGCGCTGGAGGACGGCATGCGCATCGACGTGACGCTCGTTGACACCATTCCGGTCGAGGTCAATACTCCCGACGATCTCGTCCACGCCCGCCGCATCCTGGCAGGGGGTCAGACCCTTCGCCAGACGGGGTCAGACCCCTCGTCACCAACCTTGAAGCCTTAACTCCAACACCGTCGCGAGGGGTCTGACCCCGTCCCGCACTC
>JBIOWI010000263.1:0-2969 GCA_044868325.1 Hyphomicrobiaceae bacterium | reverse complement strand
GTTGTGGAACGGTGTCAGACCCAGAGGGTCTGACACCTACCCGGCGATTTTGCTATCATCCTAGCATCGGCGGCTTCGGATGGACCATCGCCATGGCGCTCGCGCATGCCCGGCCTGCGGCACATCGCATGATGCAGCTCGACGACCCGCGGGAGGCGCGCCGCGTCATCCGCACCGGCGGATACACGGGCCACACCGCGGGCATCGCGCCCCAGTTCGTTCAGGGCAACCTGTGCATCCTGCCGAAGGAGCTAGCGCTCGACTTTGCGGCGTTTTGCCAGCGCAACCGCAAGCCCTGCCCGGTGATCGGCATGGGCTCGCCCGGCGACCCCACGCTGCCCGGTCTCGGCGACATCGACATCCGCACCGACGTGCCCCGCTATCGCGTGTTCAAGGACGGACGCCTCGTCGATGAGCCGACAGACATCCGCGCCTGGTGGTCCGACGACCTCGTCACGTTCGTGCTCGGCTGCTCGTTCTCCTTCGAGGGGGCGCTGCTGGAGGCCGGCATCAGGCTGCAGCACATCGAGCGCGACACCACCGTGCCCATGTACCGTACCAGCATCGACTGCGCTCCCGCCGGCCCCTTCAAGGGCAAGATGGTGGTCTCCATGCGGCCCATGCGCCCGACCGACGCCATCCGCGCGGTTGAGATCACGTCACGCTTCCCCGCCGTGCACGGCGCGCCCGTGCACCTCGGCCACCCCGAGGCGATCGGCATCGGCGACCTGGCGCGCCCCGACTTCGGCGACCCGGCCGAGGTGGGGCCGGGCGAGCTGCCGGTGTTCTGGGCGTGCGGGGTGACGCCGCAGGTAGCCGTGGAGGCCGCGCGGCCCTCGCTGTGCATCACCCACAAACCGGGCGCGATGCTGATCACGGACAAGCGCAACAGCGAGCTGGCATCGATGTAGGCGGCGCGGCCGCAGATGGCATGAGGGACGTGGGATCGTGAAGTCGTGAGCTTCGACCTCACGACCTCACGCGGTCAGGCGGCACCTGCTCTCTCCTCTCGCGCAACCGAGACTCCGAAACGGAACTGCGGAGGAATTCGCGCCAAATAGGAAAAGTCGTAGCGGCCGGTGCGGGCCGCCGCGAGAGCGCTGTCGAATTCCGCAGGTGGGACGGCGTTCGGCGCATTGCATGCTGGACAAACCGCCTCACCGTCGGCGCGCATCGCTGCGACACTCGAATACCACTCATGCGCACACGCATTGCATTTGCAAGGCCAAAGGCCGTCGTCGTTGAACATGGCGGGTCTCCGCGTTAGATGCGTGCGGGGACACTAGCGGGCGTGCGGATGACGATGGCCGTATTGAGGTGTTTTCCACAGTGATTCCAACAGGTTTCGCGACCTGGTGGATAGCATTTATCAGCTATTTGACAGCCGTCGGAGAGGTAACGGGGTCAGACCCCTCGCGCCGACCTTGGCTTCTTGCTTCGGCGACGGAGGCGAGGGGTCTGACCCCGTTTGGCGCAGTCTCGGCGCTTGCCTTGTTGTTCGGTTGGGCATCGGCTAGCGTTCGTGGCGCATCGAGCCGAGGGAGCCCAGCTTGCCGGACGAGACCAGACCTACCGCCTCAACCCGTGTCGTCCAGCGGGGCCCTCGCGGTGCGCCGCGCGAGCTCAGCGTGGACATCTGCGTGGTCGGCTCCGGCATTGCCGGCACGGCGGCGGCGCTGCAGGCGGCGCGGCTTGGACGGCGCACCGCCATCGTCGACGGACTGCCGGCTCTGGGCGGCCAGGCCGTCAACTCCATCATCTCCACCTTCTGCGGTCTGTTCTCCAACGGCACCCACGGCTATCAGCTCACCTACGGCATCGCCGACGAGATCCTGAACGACCTGGAGAAGCAGGATAAGGCGCTCTACTACCGCAACGGCCCCATCACCACCGTCGTCTACTACGACGAGATCGCGCTCGGGCGCTGGGTGGAGCGGGCGGTCGAGAAGGCCGGCATCGTTCCGCTGGTGGGCGCTGTGCTGCGCGATGTGGAGGTGGAGGGGCGGCGCATCGCGCGGCTGCATTTCGCCACCCGCTACGGCGACGTGGCCGTGCGGGCCGCCGGGTTCGTCGACGCCACCGGCGACGCGGCGCTGGCCTGGAACGCGGGCCTGCCCTGCCGCGAGCCCGCCGACGCCAAGGTGTTCGGCACCCAGATGGTGGTGCTGGAGGGGATCGAGGAGGCCAGCGCCCCGACCAAGCCGGAGATCTCCGAGCGCATGAAGCAGAAGGCGGGCGACTACGGCCTGCGCCGGCGCGAGGGGCTCGGCTTCATCATCCCCGGCCGCGGCGTGGCCGCCATGAACATGACGCACGTGGAGACGCCGCTCGATCCGCTGGAGGCCTCGCTCAAGGCGCTCGAAGGCAAGGACCAGGCCGACCGCGCGGTGGCGTTCCTCAAGGCCGAGTTCCCGGCCTGCTTCGGCCATGCCAAGATCCGCTCCTACGGCTTTCCCGGCATCCGCCAGACGCGCTGGATCAAGGGCGTGCACCAGCTCACGGAAGGCGAGGTGCGGGCCGGCACCCGCTTCGACGACGCCATCGGCCGCACCGCCTGGCCCATCGAGCTGCACGACCATGCCCAGGGTCACCACTGGCACACCTTCGACGAGCACCACATGCACTACATCCCGCTGCGCAGCCTCGTCTCGCCCGATGCCGACAACCTGGTGGCGGCGGGCCGCTGCATGGATGGCGACGCGGCGGCGCTCTCCTCCACCCGCGTGATGGGCCCGTGCATGGCCATGGGCATGGCCGCCGCCCACGCGCTCGACCTGGCGGGCAGCGGCAGCGTGCACCAGATCGACCTCGCCGCGCTGCAGGCGAGGGTGAAGGACAACGTGGAGGCGAAGGTGTACCGCTGGGGGCGGCGTTGACAGGTCCCCTCTCCCCATGCCCACTTCGGGCATGGGGAGAGGTCTAGGGTGAGGGGCAGTGGCACACTCCGACGTCGGTGTCTGCTGCGGGGG
>JBIOWI010000262.1:0-3385 GCA_044868325.1 Hyphomicrobiaceae bacterium | reverse complement strand
TTCTCAGCCAAGGCGAGGGCGCAAGTGGCTGGCGGCGTAGGACCACAAACGGACTTGATGATCATTTCGCCCGGCAAGATCGAGTACGCGACCGAGGATCAGATTACCGCCCTTTTCGGCATGTTCGGACGCGTCCTGCGGAAGGAGCGCGAGTACAACGCGGAGGCCGTGGCCAAGCTTGAGGCGGGATTAGCGACGTCCTCCCAAGCGCCGGTGGCGCAAGATACTGGACAGAGGGTGGCGGAACCTAAACCAGAACCACCCTCGGAGGAGCCATCGCGCGCCGCAGACCCCCCAGACGAGGCGCCACCTACTTCTTCTTGATCGGCTGCTTGCCTGTTGGTCCAGCGATCCGCCGCAGCGTCTTTTTGAATTCTTCGGCAGACTGCCGTGCGCCGACTTGGCGCGCCAGCGCCTCAAACCGCTTCTTCTGTTCGGCTGGCGTTAGTTCTGGTGTCTTGCGCTTGGGCATGGGTTGTTGCCCTTCTCAAAAGAGTTCAGGCACGTATTGCGGGATCATGACCTTTAGCTTGTCTTCGCCAAGAAGGTTCGTGCGGATGCTTTGGGCGCTCATGTTGAGCGGGTCCCAGCGCTTCGTTGTTGCCATTGCCGCCATCTCATCGCCGCAAGACGGCTTCTCGCCGCCGGATGAGATGTAAAATATCCCGAGTCGCAAGCAAAATATAGCCGCTACCGCTCCTCATCCGCCGTGCCAGTGACCCCCATGGGGAGCGGAAACAGCTCTAGCTGTGCGCCGCGCTCAGAGCGGCGGCGCCTACTCGGTTCGCGTTTCGGGTTGGGTCCTGTGAGGCTACCGGTACTTGAGGCGCTTGCCCTTGACGCCCTGCAGGGCGCGCGTCGCCCGCTCCTGGTCATCTACGCCTAGAGCAACGCGGTTGTTGTACCGGAAATCGAACTCGCTCAAATACCTGTGCAGGTGCTTCTCTTTGCAGTGCTGGTAGGTGCCGCGCATGCCGCGCTTGAAGACGCTGAAATAGCCCTCGACGGTGTTTGTGTGGATGACCGGCCGGCCTTCCTCGTACCGGGCATACTCTTCCTTGCTGTGGTCGACCCGGTCGTGGCTGGCAAACCAGCCATCGCTGTTCATGCGCTTGTAGAGGGCGGCCGCATCGGTCATGACCTGCGCTTCGCGGGAGACGTTGTTGACCACGATGGGGACGACCTGGCCCACGGTGCTACCTTCAACGTGGTAGCTGCGCACTTCGCCGCCGCGCTCGACAAGCGAGAGGATGACGTTCTTGTGCGCCGAGTTGGTGATCCGAACCTTGTCTGGGGTGGCCTTCTTCTTGCGGCCCTTGGGATGGGTGGCCGCGCGGCCGTAGATCGTCTCGTCGATCTCCACGATGCCGCCAGCGCCGCCCATCTGCGGAGGCGACAGATTGCCGGAGCGCATGGCCTCGCGGATGCGATGGCTCATGAACCACGCGCTGCGGAGGCTGATGCCGAACGTGCGGTGTAGCTGGTTGCTGCTGATGCCCTTCTTGCTGGAGGCCATAAGATAGATCGCCTGCAGCCACGTCCTCATGGGGATATGGCTGTCTTCGAAGATGGTGCCGATCTTGACTGTGAACTTCTTGCGGCAGGCGTAGCACTTGTAGGTGCCGATCCGCGTGCTCTTGCCCTTCATTGGGGAGGCGCGCTCCAGCACGCCGCAGTGCGGGCAGACCGGGCCATCCGGCCACAGGACGCCCTCTACCAACTCGTAGGCTTTCGCCTCATCGTGCAGGTACTCTTCGGACAGGACGGATGGCATCGGGGACCTCGCTTTCTGGGTCCCAGAGGTACATCATTCTAATGGGTCCGTCAAGTTCAATATTCCCCCCGTCAGGGGGCGTCGTAATAGGTTGGCGCTGCGAGCTGGGGGGACACCATGTACGGCCAGATCTCCACCGTTGCCTTCGTCGGCATCGAGGCCAAGCCCGTGGAGGTGCAGGTTCGCATCAGCGGCGGCCAGCACGTGTTTGCCATTGTGGGCCTTCCCGACAAGGCCGTGGCCGAGAGCCGCGAGCGCGTGCGCAACGCGCTCCATGCCGTCGGCCTGGGGCTGCCCTTCAAGCACATCACCGTCAATTTGGCGCCGGCGGATCTGCCCAAGGAGGGCAGCCACTTCGACCTGCCCATCGCGCTCGCCATGATGGTGGCCATGGGTGCCGTCTCGCCCGATGCCATCGAGGGCTTTGCGGCCATCGGCGAGCTGGCGCTCGACGCCTCGATCCGCGCCGTGCCCGGCACCTTGCCGGCCGCGATCGGCGCCAACGCCTTGCGCAAAGGCCTCATCTGCCCGGCCGCCTGCGGGCCGGAGGCGGCCTGGGCGGACCAGGACATGCTGCTGCTGGCACCGCCGCACCTCCTCTCGCTGGTCAACCATTTCAAGGGGTTGCAGACGCTGGCCCGGCCCAAGCCGTGCGTGGACGCCGCCCCCGAGGGCCAGCCCGACCTTGCCGACGTCAAAGGCCAGGAGAGCGCCAAGCGCGTGCTGGAGGTGGCTGCCGCCGGCGGACACAATCTGCTGATGATCGGGGCGCCGGGCTCCGGCAAGTCCATGCTGGCGGCACGGCTGCCGTCGATCCTGCCGCCGCTGACGCCGGAGGAGATGCTGGAGGTCTCCATGGTGCACTCTCTCGCCGGCGAGCTGCTGGGCGGCAAGATCGCCACGCAGCGGCCGTTCCGGGCGCCGCACCATTCGGCCAGCATGGCGGCGCTGGTGGGGGGCGGATCGAAGCCGCGGCCGGGCGAGGTCTCCCTCGCCCATCTCGGCGTGCTGTTCCTCGACGAGCTGCCGGAGTTCCTGCCCAACGTGCTCGACGCCCTGCGCCAGCCTTTGGAGGCCGGCGAAACCGTGATCGCGCGCGCCAACCACCGCATCGCGTATCCGTCGCGCATCCAGCTGGTGGCGGCCATGAACCCCTGCAAGTGCGGCGGCAGCGCGCCGGGCCAGTCCTGCCGGCGCGGGCCCCGCTGCGCCGACGACTACCAGGCGCGCATCTCGGGGCCGCTGCTCGACCGCATCGATCTGCAGATCGAGGTGCCGGCTGTCTCCGCCGCCGACCTGGTGCTGCCGCCGCCGACCGAGGGCAGCGCCGAGGTGCGCGCCAGGGTGACGGCCGCGCGCGAGCGCCAGCGGGCGCGCTTCGCGGCGCTCGGCGCCAAGGGCGTGCGCACCAATGCGGAGTGCTCGGGCAAGCTGCTGGAGGAGATCGCCATGCCGGAGGAGGCCGGCGTGGCGCTGCTGCGCCAGGCCTCGGAGGCGCTGGCGCTGTCCGCGCGCGGCTTCCACCGCACCCTGCGCGTGGCGCGCACGCTGGCCGACCTCGACGGCACCGACAAGGTCGCCCGTTTGCACGTCGCCGAGGCGCTCAGCTAC
>JBIOWI010000261.1:0-8485 GCA_044868325.1 Hyphomicrobiaceae bacterium | reverse complement strand
AACCCCCGACCTTCGGTTTACAAAACCGCTGCTCTACCGCTGAGCTAAGCCGGCGTGGCAATGATTTCAGCTGCTTAGGTGAACGCCTGGGGCGCCCCGACGACGCCTTTGGCACCGGAGAGTGCTTATCACCGTTCGCCCATCGCTCGCAACGGCGCTTCAATGGCGGCAATGGCGGCAATGGCGGCGAGTGGCGCTGCCCATATCTGGACACATGGGCCATGTCCGCTGATGGGCAGACCCTGCGGCGAATGGGGTCAGACCCCTCGCACAGACCTCGAGGCCTACACTCGCCGGTGGACGCGAGGGGTCTGACCCCATGTATGGTAACCCCATGTATGGAGCATCGGCATGCGCATCTTTCGCATCCTGGTCTTCGCGCTGACCATCGGCCTGAGCGCGACTGCGCAGGCCCAGCTGCCATTCCCCTTCGAGCTGGAGCCGGACTTTAGCCGGCGCCCGCAGTGCAGCCGGGACTACGTGCGCTCCGTCAAGACCCTGGCATCCGCGCTGGAGAAGCTGCGCGCCGCCGGCCCCGATGCGGTCGGCCGGCTCTGCGCGCTAGTGGAGGCGGGCCGCGCCTGGCTTGGCGGCGAGCTGCCCGAGGATGTGCGCCGCGAGCTGCGCGGCCTGCTGGGCGTCGACGTGGACCTGGAGCGCGTTACCCAGCAGTGCCGCGCCGGCCAGAACGGCATCGAGCGCGAGCTCGCCGACAAGCTCCGGCAGCTCCGCGCCGAGCTCATCCGCTGCGACGACACCATCTAGGCAAGGTTTGCCAAGCACCGACCACAGGGGGAATGTCCATGGGTTCGTCATTGAAGGCACTAAGAAATCTGAGCGTGGCGGCGCTGGCCGTGTGCACGGCCGGCGGTGCACCGGCTTCCGCGAAGACGTTCGTCTACGTCTCGAATGCCCAGGACGGCAACATCGATGCCTACGCCATGGACAAGAGCAGTGGTGCGCTGAAGCCGATCGGTAAGGTGGAAGCCGGTAAGCTTGTGATGCCGATGGCCGTCAGCCCGAACAAGAAGTTCCTGTATGCGGTCATGCGGTCGGAGCCGTTCCGGGTGGCGACATACGCGATCAATCCCGAGACGGGCGCCTTGATGCAGCAGGCCACCGCGCCCCTTCCCGACAGCATGCCCTATGTGTCGGTGGATGCCACCGGGCGTTTCCTGTTCACCGCCTCCTATGGCGGCGACAAGATTGCAGTGAGCCCCATCGGGGAGAGCGGGCTGGTCGAAGCCGCGGCGATTCAGGTCGTTCCAACCGGCAGGAATGCTCACGCCATCCTGGCCGACCGCACGAACAGGTTTGTTTACGTGCCCACGCTTGGCGCCAATCGGATCCTGCAGTTCCTGCTCGATACCAAGACCGGCAAGCTGACGCCCAACGAGCCGCCGGCTGTGAACGCGCGGCCCGGCGATGGGCCTCGCCATCTCGTGTTCGCACCGGACAACAAGCACCTTTATGTGCTCAATGAGCTGACAGGAAATGTCGGGCAGTTCTCCGTCGACCAGAACAAGGGAATATTGACCGAGGTGGACAGCGTAGGGTCGGTGCCGCCAGACGCGGGGCTTGTACCAGGCGTGCCGCAGGCACCGGCAGGCGCAGCAGCACCCCCTTCCGGTGCAGCGGCTCCGAAGGCCGACGA
Source organism: Hyphomicrobiaceae bacterium (assembly GCA_044868325.1). Lineage (GTDB taxonomy): Bacteria > Pseudomonadota > Alphaproteobacteria > Rhizobiales > Hyphomicrobiaceae > AWTP1-13. The sequence goes on along the minus strand of JBIOWI010000261.1, from coordinate 6,831 downwards.
CAAGCCGAAAATCTGGGCAGCGGATATCCAGATCACGCCCAACGGCAGGTTCCTCTATGCCACAGAACGAACCTTGAGCAGGATCGCATTGTTCTCCGTTGCACCAGGGACGGGGAAGCTGACCTACGTGACCAATTTTGCGACCGAGAAGCAGCCGCGCGGGATTAAGATTGATCCGAGCGGAACCTATCTGATCGCCTCCGGCGAGAAATCCGACCGGCTGGCGGTTTACGGGATCGATCCGAACGATGGCCGGCTCGCCGAGCTCAACCGGCATCCGGTCGGCAACGGTGCGAATTGGGTCGAGATCGTGGACGTCCCGTAACCCGAACGTACGGCGCTCGGCACCGCAATCAACCTTCGGTTGTCTTACGTCTCGACTGCACGAGCCAATCCCGCCTACTCTGGTCAGGCCGGCTGCCGGCATCGGCGGTGCCGGCGGCGGTGTTTTTGACCTGGAGAGCGTTTATGGGGACTTGGCTGGCAAGGATTGCGTTCGCACTCGTTCTCACCGCGGGGCTCACCGCGGGGCCCTTCCTGGGGCGCTGCAGCGCCTGGGCCGACGAGGGCCAGGTCGATCTGCTGCTGGTGCTCGCCGCCGATGTCTCCCGCAGCGTCGATGAGAAGGAGTTCAAGCTGCAGCGCGAGGGCTTTGCCGCGGCCATGGTCGATCCGCGCGTGCTGCGCGCCATGGCGGGTGGCCCCACCGGCCGCATCGCCGTCATCTTCGTGGAATGGGCGAGCGAGTTCGAGCAGCGGGTGGTGGTGGACTGGGCGGTGATCGCCGGCGAGCGCGACGCCCAGGACGTGTCGCATCGCATCCTCGCCGCTCCGCGGTCCTTCTGGGGGCGCACGTCGATCAGCGCGGCCATCGAGTTCAGCATGGCGGCACTGGCCCGCAGCCCGTTCCAGTCGGACCGGCACGTCATCGACGTCTCGGGCGACGGCACCAACAACAGCGGCACCGACATGGTCGCCGCCCGCGACGCGGCCATCGCCAAGGGCGTGACCATCAACGGCCTCGTCATCCTGAGCGAGGAGCCGCTGCCAACCAACCCCACCCACACCCATCCGCCCGGCGGCCTCAAGGCCTACTACGAGAACAACGTGATCGGCGGCCCGGGCGCCTTCGTGGTGGAGGCGGAGGGGTTCGAGACGTTCGGGCAGTCGATCGTCAGCAAGCTCATCAAGGAGATCGCCGCCCTGATCGACGGGCAGCTCCGCTACCAGTGAGCGAGCCGCCAGCCCCGGCGCCCCGTCGTTGCAGGGTGGGCGTTGCAGGGTGGGGCGCAGGCCCGCACCGGAAGAACTTTCCAAGCCCCGGCCGGGCTGCAGGCGTGCGTTGCGTGCCCGCGCGAATGTCAGCAAACTGTCCCGAAATCTCCATCTGACTGGGCATGATGTTTCTTTTTTGGCGCCACCATTGTCATTCAGTAGGAAATATTTCTATTTACCCTGGTACGGGCTGCTGAAGCAGGTCCCGTGCGGCGGCGCGTGCCGGGCACGACCTGCTGTTCGGCGGCCCCGATCCGAGTCTCTGCCGTAGCAAGGGCGCCGACAGAACGACCAGGGCTGACATGAGATATTTTCCTGTGTTCGCCGACCTGGACGGCGCCGACGTGCTGGTCGTCGGCGGCGGCGAGCAGGCGGCCCAGAAGGTGCGGCTCCTGCGCAAGACCGGCGCCCGCGTCGCCGTGGTGGCGGAGGCCGTCTGCGAGGAGCTGGACGCCCTGGGCGAGCGCGGCGCCATCGACCTCATCCGCCGCCCCTTCCGCGCCAACGACGTGCGCGGCCGGCGGCTGGCCTATGTGGCGACGGGCGATGCGACGCTCGATGCGGCCGTCTCAAGGGCGGCACAGGCGCGCGGCGTTGCCGTCAATGTTGTAGACGCGCCCGAGCTTTCCACCTTCATCACTCCGGCCATCGTGGACCGCTCGCCCGTGACGGTGGCGATCGGCACCGAGGGCGCCGCGCCGGTGCTGGCGCGCGAGATCCGCGCCCGTATCGAGGCGCTCCTGCCGGCCAACCTGGGCGCCCTGGCGGCCCGCGCGCAGGCGCTGCGCCAGCGCGTGGCCGAGGCCGTGGCAGACCCCCGCGCGCGCCGGCGGCTGTGGGAGAGGCTGCTGCACGGGCCGTTCCGCCGCGCCGTGCTGGCCGGCGCTCAGGACGAGGCGGAGCGCATCCTGGCGGACGAGATGGAGGTCGGGCAGAGGCGACACGCCGGCCGCGTGGCCCTGATCGGCTGCGGCCCCGGCGATCCCGACCTCCTCACCCTCAAGGCACTGCAGCGCATGCAGGAGGCCGACGTGCTGGTCGTCGATCGCCTGGTCGATCCCCGCATCCTGGACTACGCCCGCCGCGACGCCGAGCGCATCCTCGTGGGCAAGGACCCGCGCGGGGCCTCCACCCCGCAGGCCGAGATCGACCGCATCCTGGTGCGCGAGGCCAAGGCCGGCAAGGCGGTGGCCCGGCTCAAGGGCGGCGACCCGTTCATCTTCGGCCGCGCGGCGGAGGAGATGGCGGCGTTGCAGCAGGCCGGCATCCCCGTCGAGGTGGTGCCGGGCGTGACGGCGGCGCATGCCTGCGCCGCCCGCATCGGGCTGCCCGTGACGCTGCGGGAGCAGGTGCGCCAGTTCTCCGTCGTCACCGGCGCCACCGCGGACGGCCTGCCGGAGCTGGACTGGGAGGCGCTGGCCGCGCCGGGCGCCGCCTGCGCCATCTACATGGGCGTCGGCAATGCGCCGGTCATCCGCCGCCACCTACTCGCCGCCGGTGCCGATCCGGATACACCGGTCGTGCTGGTCGAGAACGGGACGCGCGACGACGAGCGCGCCGCCGCCACCACGCTGCGCGATCTCGCCGACTGCGTCGTCAACCTCGGGTTCGTCGGCCCCGCGGTGATCTTCGTCGGCCTCGACTGGGGCAAGGCGGGCATCGCGCGGCCGGAGAGCGTCACGGTTTACCGCCGCCAGCCCGCACCGGACCGCCGCGTCGGGCCGGTCGTCGGGCCAGTCCCGGCCCTGGAAATGGAGGCCCTGCCGTGAGCAAGCGCGCGCCGGACGTTGCGGTGCTGACGGCCAATCGCCTGCACGACGGCGTCGTCGTATACCTGGCCGCCGATGGCCAATGGGTCGAGGGCATTGAGGAGGCCGCCGTGGCCCGCTCGCCCGAGGACGCCCACGCCCTGCAGGAGCAGGGCGCCCGCGACGCGGCAGCCAACCTAGTGGTGGAGCCGTATCTCGCCGAGATCGCCGAGGCGGCCGGCGGCCGCCGGGTGCCGGCCCGCATGCGCGAGCGCGTGCGGGTCGAGGGCCCGAGCATTCTGGATGACGTGCCGGGTTATGTGGGGCCTGAAGCGGACGGGGTCAGACCGCTCGCCTCGAACGTCCGTGCTTCTCTCACCCGTGGAGGCGAGGGGTCTGACCCCGTTGTCGCCTCCGTCGAGGCCGCCTGACATGTACCGCTACGACGAGTTCGATGCCACCTTCGTGCGCCAGCGCGTGGCGCAGTTCCGCGACCAGGTGGCGCGCCGCGTCTCGGGCGAGCTCAACGAGGACGAGTTCAAGCCCCTGCGCCTGCGCAACGGCGTCTACCTGCAGTTGCACGCCTACATGCTGCGCATCGCCGTGCCGTACGGCACGCTGTCGCCGCGCCAGATGCGCAAGCTCGCCCACATCGCCCGCACCTACGACCGCGGCTACGGCCACTTCACCACGCGCCAGAACCTGCAGTTCAACTGGCCGAGGCTGTCCGACATCCCCGACATCCTGGACGAGCTGGCCGACGTGGAGATGCACGCCATCCAGACCTCGGGCAACTGCATCCGCAACGTCACCGCCGACCACTTCGCCGGCGCGACAGCCGACGAGGTGGCCGACCCGCGCCCCTATGCCGAGATCGTCCGTCAGTGGTCGTCGCTGCACCCGGAGTTCAGCTTCCTGCCGCGCAAGTTCAAGGTGGCGGTGATCGCCTCCGAGCACGACCGCGCGGCCATGAAGCTGCACGACATCGGCCTCAACCTGAAACGGCTCTCCGACGGCGGTCTCGGGTTTGCGGTGTGGGTGGGCGGCGGCATGGGGCGTACGCCGATCATCGCCAAGCTGATCCGCGACGACCTGCCCGAGGAGGATCTGCTCAGCTATCTCGAGGCGGTCCTGCGGGTCTATAACCTGCACGGCCGCCGCGACAACATCTACAAGGCCCGCATCAAGATCCTGGTGGACGCCCTGGGCGTCGAGGCCTTCGCCGCCCAGGTCGAGGAGGAGTGGCGGCGCATCCGCGACGGCGCGCTCAAGCTCCCCGAGGATGAGATCCGCCGCATCCAGGCCTACTTCGCGCCCCCGGCTTTCGAGCCGGCGTTCGGGGGGCGCCCCGCCGCCAAGGCAGCCATCCGCGCGCCCATGCTTCACGATGGCCCCGCCTTCGACCGCTGGGTGACGCGCAACACCTACGCCCACAAGCAGCCGGGCTATGCCATCGTGACGATCTCGCTGAAACCCATCGGCGGCATCCCGGGCGATGCCAGCGCCGACCAGATGGACGCGGTCGCCGGCCTGGCGGAGCGCTACTCCCACGACGAGGTGCGCGTCACGCACGAGCAGAACCTGGTGCTGCCGCACGTGCGGCTTGCCGACCTGCGCGAGGTCTACGAGGGCCTCAAGGCCATCGGCCTGGCCGAGGCCAACGCCGGGCTCGCGACCGACATCATCGCCTGCCCCGGCCTCGACTACTGCGCGCTGGCCAACGCCCGCTCGATCCCCATCGCCCAGCGCATCTCGGAGCGGCTGGCAGCGCGCCAGGACGAGATCGGCGAACTCAAGATCAAGATCTCGGGTTGCATCAACGCCTGCGGGCACCACCACGTGGGCCACATCGGCATCCTGGGCGTTGAGAAGCGCGGCGAGGAGCACTACCAGCTCCTGCTGGGCGGCTCGGGCGCCGAGGATGCGGCGCTCGCCGCCATCTCCGGCCCCGGCTTCGGCCCGGACGGCATCGTCGATGCGGTGGAGAAAGTGGTGGAGCGCTACCTTGAGCTGCGCACCGGCCCCGACGAGCCCTTCCTTGCCGCCTACGGCCGCCTGGGCGACGCCCCCTTCAAGGAGGCCCTCTATGCCGCCGCTTGATGCGCAAGACCGCGCCGCAGGGTCCCCTCCCCCCTTGTGGGGGAGGGACAGGGTGGGGGGGAGTCCCCAACGGCCAAGGAAGGGGTTCCCCCCACCCCTAACCCCTCCCCACAAGGGGGAGGGGAATCCCGTCGCGATCGCGACTAGTGGTGAACCCGATCCCGATGGGCCGATCTGGCGCGGCGATGCCTTCTACACCGATGCCTGGGTGAAGCCGGCCGACGGCGAGCCGCTGCCCGACGCCCCGGCCATCCTCTCCAAGAAGCGCTGGCTCGCCGAGCGCGACCGGCTCGCCGGCCGCAACGCGCCGCTCGGGCTGCAGGTCGAGCCCGGCGAATCGCTCGACGACATCGCCGCGGACCTTCCCCGCTTTGCGCTCATCGCCCTCAGCTTCCCGAAGTTCGCCGACGGCCGCGCCTTCTCCACCGCCCGGCTGTTGCGCGACAAGCACGGCTTTACCGGCGAGCTCAGGGCCATCGGCGCGGTGCTCTCCGACCAGATCCCTTATATGCGCCGCGTGGGCTTCGACACCTACGCGGTCACCCACGGCCCCACCCGCCGCGCCCTGGCCGAGGGCCGCATCGCCGAGGTGACGCTCTACTACCAGCCCGCCGCCGCGGATGAGGTTCCAGCCGGCACGCGGCCCTGGCTCCGTAGGAGTGGGGGATAGGCGGGACAATCGGGCTGGCGGCGCCATACGGTAGTCGGAAGCCGCGACTCTCCAAGCAATGGTCGCTATATAGGCGGCGCGGAACCGTAGGGTGCAATAAGCGGCAGCGCATTGCACCGATTTCCTTCTCCACGACTGCCAAGGTGTGGACGAGCAGATCGGTGCAATACGGCTAGCGCCTATTGCACCCTACGGTTCGCGCAGCCCGAATCACCATCGCCCGTCGCGCCGAGATGAACGCCCCGAAGCTTCCCGCCATTACCCCCGATATCGTCGCCGAGCACGGACTGACGCCCGAGGAGTACCAGCGGCTCCTCAAAATTCTCGGCCGCGAGCCGACCTTTACGGAGCTCGGCATCTTCTCCGTGATGTGGAGCGAGCACTGCTCCTACAAATCCTCTCGCGTGTGGCTCTCCAAGCTCCCCACCACGGGTCCCCAGGTCATCCAGGGCCCCGGCGAGAACGCCGGCGTGGTGGACATCGGCGACGGGGACGCGGTGGTGTTCAAGATGGAGAGCCACAACCACCCCTCGTTCATCGAGCCCTACCAGGGGGCGGCCACGGGCGTGGGCGGCATCATGCGCGACGTGTTCACCATGGGCGCGCGGCCCATCGCCAACCTCAACGCGCTGCGCTTCGGCGACCCGGCCCATCCGAAGACGCGCCACCTGGTGGCGGGCGTGGTGGCCGGCATCGGCGGCTACGGCAACTGCACCGGCGTGCCCACGGTCGGCGGCGAGACCAACTTCGACGCCGCCTACAACGGCAACATCCTGGTCAACGCCATGTGCGTCGGACTGGCCAAGGCCGACAGGATCTTCTATTCGGCCGCCAAGGGTGTGGGCCTGCCGGTGGTCTACGTGGGCTCCAAGACCGGGCGCGACGGCATCCACGGCGCCACCATGGCGTCGGCCGAGTTCGACGAGAACTCCGCCGAGCGCCGCCCCACCGTGCAGGTGGGCGATCCGTTCACCGAGAAGCTCCTGATCGAGGCCTGCCTGGAGCTGATGGCGTCGGACGCCATCGTCGCCATCCAGG
>JBIOWI010000260.1:0-5586 GCA_044868325.1 Hyphomicrobiaceae bacterium | reverse complement strand
CCGGTACTCGCCATGCAGTTTGCCGCGCGTGGATCGGTGCAATGCGCGCTACCGCGCTCTTGCCCATTGCCTACTGCCTTCTGACGCCGGCCCAGGGCAGCATCCTGGCCAGCACGCCGTCGCCTCGGATGAAGTAGTGCAGCACCACGGCGGCGCCGACGTGCATGACAATCAGCGCGACGGTCAGGAACGCCAGGTATTTGTGCAGCTGCAGCACCGGTCCGGCCGCATCCTGGTCTTGTGGGGCAAGCGGTGGGATCGAGACGATGCCGAACACGTCGCGGGCGCCGTAAAGCGAGATGCCGAGCCAGCCGACCAGCGGCACCAGGATCAGCAGCAGGTAGAGCGACCAGTGCGTGGCGTGCGAGGCGAGCCTCTGCCATGGCTCGATGGTCGGCTCGTCGGCGGGTGCCCCGTGCATGAGGCGGTAGAGAAGCCTGGCAACAACCAGAGCGAGAATCACAAGCCCCAGCGTCTTGTGCGAGCTGTAGAGCGCATTGGTCAGGCCGTCCCACACGTTCAGGGTGTTCCCCCGATAGGCCATGTAAAGGCCCACCGGCACCTGGACCGCAACCAGCGCAACGGTCCACCAGTGAAAATGCCGCGCTGCCGTCGAGTATGTCGCCTCTCGCGCGTTCGACATGGCGTCTGCCATCCTGGCCTCCCCGGGCAAGCCCGCTCTTCGCCCCGTTCGCCAGCTAATATACCCTCTGAGGCGAGGTTACGACACTGGCGCCGGGTTCCCGGCCTCAACCACGTTTTGCTCTCGCTGTGGCTGGTGTATCGGGGTCAGACCCCTCGCCTCGACCCTATCGGCTCCGGCTGTACCGGTGATGCGAGGGGCCTGACCCCGATTAGCCAGCCTTCGTACTACGACGAGGCGAGACCCCCGGATCGATGCCACAACGAACCTTCCCTCGCCCAGCCGGACATGTGCCGGCTCAGGGTAGCTCCTCCCTTCGCTCGGCCTGGGTTGGGTCTGAAGCTGCGCCATGGCCTGTCCTGCCGCCGCTTGCCCTGTTCGCTCTGGCGGCACTTGTCATCGGCTGGCCCTGGCTGTCCGGCCGGGTGACGATCCCCTGGGATGCCAAGGCGGGCTTCCTGCCGCAGATCCAATTTCTGGCGCAGAGCCTCGCGCGCGGGGAATCGCCGTTCTGGCTCCCCTTCGCCTACGCCGGCCATCCCCAGGTCGCCGACCCGCAGGCAATGATCTTCTCTCCGCCCTACTTCCTTCTGGCGCTCCTCAACTCCGCACCCGGTACGTGGGCCGTGGACGCGACCCTGCTGGCCGTTGTGTTCCTGGGCGGGGTAGCCCTGATGCTGTGGTTCCGCGACCAGGGCTGGCATTGGGCGGGCGCGCTGATCGCCGCGCTTGCGTTCTGCTATGGCGCATCGATGGCTTGGCGCATCCAGCACATCGGCCAGGTGCTGAGCCTCGCCTACCTGCCGATGACGCTGCTCTGCCTCGACCGCGCCCTCGCCCGGCGCTCGCTCGTCTACGGTGCCGCGGCGGGCCTGGCGGCAGCCCTGATGGTGCTGGGCCGCGACCAGATCGCCATGCTCTCGGTCTACCTGTTGGCCGGCTTCGTCGTCTGGCGCTTCTTGCGCGCTGAGCGTCCCCTTGCCGAGGCGCGGGCATGTTTCCTGCCTTTGGCGACCGCGGCTCTCACCGGCATTGTGGCGATCGCAGTGCCGGTGGTGCTGTCGGCGCTGCTCACGGCCGAATCCAATCGCGCCGCGATCGACTACGTCGGCGCCGGGCGCGGGTCGCTGCATCCGGCCCTGCTGCTCAGCGCCTTCATCCCCGAGCTGTTCGGGCCGTCCGGCCGCATGGCCGACTACTGGGGACCGCCGAGCTTCGCGTGGAGCGCGGGCATCTACCTTGCCCAGAACATGGGCCAGGTCTACGTCGGCGCCATCCCCGTGCTGCTGTTGATCCTGGCCGGGCTGCGCGGTCTCTTGTGGGAGCGTGAGGTGCGCTTCTACACGGTCGCCTGCGGCGTCATGCTGCTCTACGCCTTGGGCTGGTACACGCCCGCGTTCCGGCTCCTCTACGAGGTCATTCCGGGGGTCGACCTGTTCCGCCGGCCGGCCGATGCCACCTTCCTGATCGGCGCGCTGGCCGCCATCCTCGCCGGCTACGTCGTGCACCGCCTGTTCACCGACCCGTCCGACCTCTGGGAGCGGCACCACCCCGGAATCGCGGCGGGGACGGTGGTGGCGGCGATCGTCGTTGGTATCGGGCTCGCCGCCTGGCTCGGCAAGCTGGGGCAGCTCCCGCTGCCTCTGGCCGCGGCCGGGTTGTCCTTCGCCGGCGCAGGCCTGGCGCTCGCCGCAGCGCGCCCGCGCATGTCCGCCAAGCCGATGCTGGCGGCGGCGGCCCTGGCCGCCTTCACGACGGTGGATCTCGCCTACAACAACGGTCCCAACGGCGCCACGGCGCTGCCCACGCGCCACTACGACGTGCTCGACCCGGCCACCCGCAACCCCACCATCGCCTTCCTCAAGCAGAAGGTGGTGCAGAGCGAGACGCGGCGCGACCGTATCGAGCTGGCCGGCCTCGGCTTCCACTGGCCCAACGCCAGCATCACGCACCGTCTGGAGAACACGCTGGGCTACAATCCGCTGCGCCTCGGCCTTTACAGCAAGGCGACGGGAGCCATCGACACCGTGGGCCTGCCGGAGCAGCGCGAGTTCGCGCCGCTGTTCCCTTCCTACCGCTCCACGCTCGCCGATCTCCTGGGGCTGCGCTTCGTCGTCACCGGCGTGCCGGTGGAGACCATGGACCGGCGCCTCGAGCCCGGCGGCCTCAAGCTCATCGCCCGTACCGAGGACGGCTTCATCTACGAGAACCCGCGCGCCATGGACCGCGTGCTGTTTGCAACCGAAGCCAGGGCTGCGGATTTCTCAAAGATGCTGCAGGACGGCAAGTGGCCCGATGTGGACCTGCGCACGACGGTCCTCATCGAGGGGGCGCCGGCCGTACACCAGCCGCGTCGGCCCGGGCAGGCGCGCATCGTGAGCTACCGCAACGCGGAGGTGGTGCTGGAGGCCGACAGCCCGGACGGCGGCTGGGTGGTGCTCAACGACCTGTGGCACTCCTGGTGGCTTGCCTCGGTGGACGGCCAGCCGGCGGAGATCAAGCGCGCCAACGTGCTGTTCCGGGCTGTGGCGGTGCCGCCGGGCCGGCATGCCGTGCGCTTCGAGTTCCGCCCGCTGGCCGGCGCCTGGCGGCAGCTGACGGACCGCGTGCGGCAACCTGCCCAACCTCCCCGGCCGGCCGGTCATGGCTCTGTTCATGGGGGCTCCGTTCATGGGGCCTTCAGCCGCACCCTGGCAATGACCGGAGCGGCGCGCGCGGATGCGTCCTCTGGTGCGTCCTCTGGCACCCCTCACTCCAGCACACTGGACCGCCGATGAGCGCTGACCACCTCCAGGCCCCCGACGCCCCCGGCTTTAAGCTCGATCGGCGCGTGGTGGCCGCCTTCGGCCGCTTCGCCGGCGGTTTCTGGCGCGGCGCCAGCGCGCCCCGCGCCTGGGCGCTGACGGCTGCGCTTGCGGGCTTCCTGCTCATGTCCACCGCCGCCACTGTGGCCATGAACCACTGGAACCGCTGGTTCTTCGACAGCCTGGAGGCGCGCGACGTGAGTGCCGTCACCAGCTCCGTGGCGGTGTTCGCGCTGATCGTCGCCGCCATGGCTGCCATTGGCGTCGGCATCGTGCTCGCCCGCGAGACCCTGCAGGTCCGCTGGCGCGCATGGATCGTGGAGCAACTCCTGGCGCGCTGGCTCGGCAACCGGCGCTTCTACCATCTCAATGTCACCGGGAAGGAGCCGCCCAACCCGGAATACCGCATCTCCGACGACACTCGCTGGGCCACCGAGCCGCTGGTCGACCTCGGCATCGGCCTCCTGTCGGCCGTGGCCGGCGCGGCGGCGTTCATCTCGATCCTGTGGACGGTGGGGGGCTCGCTCACGCTGAATCTCGGCGGTGGCTCGACCTTCACGATCCCGGCCTACATGGTGTGGGTGGCGCTGGCCTACGGCGCCATCGCCTCCGGCCTCATGATGTGGGTGGGCGCGCCCCTGGTGGGCTACGTCGGCCGCAAGAACGAGGCCGAGGGCTACTTCCGCTTCGGCATGATGCGCGTACGCGACAACGCCGAGAGCGTGGCCCTGATGAACGGCTGGCGCTACGAGCAGGCCATCCTGGGCCGCTCCTACGACAGCGTGGTGGCGCGCTGGATGGCCATCGTCTGGCGGCACGGGCATCTGACCTGGATCACCAACTCGGTCGGCCCCATGAAGCCGATCGTGCCGCTGTTGTTCGCGGCGCCCAAGTATCTCTCGGGCGACCTGACGCTGGGCCAGGTGACGCAGCTGGCCGCCGCCTTCTTCGAGGTGCAGATCGCCATCTCCTGGGTGGTGGACAACTACAACCGCGTGGCCGAGTGGTACGCCTCCGGCAAGCGCGTGATGGACATCGTGGAGGCCTGCGACGGTATCGACGGCGAGATGCCCAAGCCGCCGGCGCCGGGGATAGGCGGAGCCGTGCTCGCCCTTCACGGCGTCGCCGTCTCCGACGGCAACTCCCGCAAGCTGATCTCGGCGGCGAGCCTCGAGGTGGAGCCCGGCGAGACCGTCCACGTCAGCGGTGAATCGAGCACCGGCAAGTCGGTGCTCGTGCGCGTGCTCTCGGGCCTGTGGCCGTGCGCCGAGGGCAGAGTCGCTGCGCCGGACAGCCGCTGCGCCATGGTCCTGCCGCAGAAGAGCTACCTGCCACTCGGGTCCCTCAAGGGCGCCCTCCTCTACCCGGAGCCCGACCTCGCCGTCACCGATGCGCAACTAACGGATGTGCTGGAGCGCGTCGGTCTCGCCGCCCTCGTAGCGCGCCTCGACGAGGTGGCTCGCTGGGACCAAGTGCTGGCCAGCGGCGAGCGCCAGCGGCTTGCCCTCGCCCGCGTGCTCCTGCACAAGCCGCAGCTCGTCATCCTCGACGATGCGCTCTCCGCGCTGGAGGCTCCCGTGCAGGACGCGCTGATCGCGCGCCTCAGGGGCGATCTGCCGGGCGTGTCCATCGTCAGCTTCGGGCAGCTTCCGGCGCCGGACGGCCGCCACGACCGGCAACTCGTCCTGCATCGCAATTCCGAGGGCGCACTGCTCATGCCCCTCGGCACACCGGCTTTGGCCGAGGCAACGTAGGCAACAGTGAACAGCTCTAGGGGCACGGACAGATGAGCAAGCTCAACTACTGGAACGCCACGTGGAGCCTCGACGAGGCGCAGTGTCCCTGCGACGTGCACTTCGTCGAGTACCTGAAGGAGAGGCAGGTCAAGGGCGCCGCCATCTTCCACTTCGGCTCGGGCAACCACCACATCGTCGGCCTCAAGGCTGCCGAGGACAACAACGCCGTCCTCAGTGTCACCGCCTCGCCCCAGGAGTACGACGACTACGTGGAGCTCTTGATCCAGAACCCGCGGCTGGGCCACGCCTACAAGGCCTACTTCGGCGACATCTACCAGCTCGACGCCCGGCTGCTGCCGGAGTTCGACTACGTGACGCTGTTCCACGTCGGCGAGTTCCGCAC
>JBIOWI010000259.1:0-19045 GCA_044868325.1 Hyphomicrobiaceae bacterium | reverse complement strand
GTTGCGCCGGCGCTGGTCGCGGGTCATGCCGACCTGGCTGCGGGTGGAGCGGATGCGCGCGAGCAGCAGCGGATCGGCGGGAATGCCGGTCTGCCGCGACAGCTCGCCGGCCAGCACGGCCGCCTGGTTGAACTGGCGCTGCAAGAGGCGCAGCCGGCTCAACGGCACCGGGACGATGACGTCGACGCCGGGCACCTGCTCGCGCCCCGCCTCGGCCAGCCAGCGGCCCAGGAGGGTGCGGGCGTCGTGCCTGTCGGCGTATTTCAGCTGGTGCACCAGGGTGCGCATGGCGCCGCTGTAGTGGGCGACGGCCCGCGCGCGGTCGTAGGCCGGAGGATGGGCCGCTGCCGCCGCGCTCACGGTGCGCTCGCCGGTATCGAACGGCAGCGGGATGCCCAGCACGTCGCACAGCGGCGGGCGGATGAAGTGGACCTCGCGCCAGCACGCCGCGCACAGCAGATGGTGCGCCCCGATGCGGGCGCGGCACACGAGGCAGCAGGGCGGCACGATCAGGTCGGCGCAGGCGACGAGCGCGGCGCGAAGGGCCGCGGCGGCGACGTCCAGGGCGCGGATTCGCCCTGGAGAACGCCCGGTGGAACGCCCTCTGGAACGCCCTGGGGGCGGCGCTGGCACGACCATGGACCCCTCCTCCCCGCCGGGACATGTTAGTCTGCGGCGAAAGGGAAGGCCACGTCATGTCCTTTCAGCCCATCTTCGACCGGCGGCTGCTCGTTCGGCGCCGCAATCGCGCGGCCGACCGCATCGCCAAGCACGATTTCCTGCTGGCGCGCGTGGCCGACGACCTGATGGAGCGTCTTGCCGCCGTCAACCGCACGTTCCCCAACGCCGCCAGCCTCGGCGCTTACCACGGGCTCCTCGGGCGCCGGCTGCGCCGGATGCCGGGCATCGAGCTGGTGACGGACGTGGAGGCCGCCGGCCGGCTGCTCGCCCAGTGCGACGGTCCGCGGCTGCAGGCCGACGAGGAGGCGCTTCCGTTCGCCGAGCGGTCGCTGGACCTGGTGGTGTCGGGGCTGGCGCTGCACCTCGTGAACGACCTGCCGGGCGCGCTGATCCAGATCCGCCGCGCTCTCAAGCCCGACGGCCTGCTGCTGGCCGCCCTGCTGGGGGGCGCCACGCTGACGGAGCTGAGAACCGCTTTCCTGGTGGCCGAGCAGGAGCTGGAGGGCGGCGCCAGCCCGCGCGTGGCCCCGTTCGCCGACGTGCGCGACTTGGGCGGGCTGCTGCAGCGGGCGGGGTTCGCCCTGCCGGTGGCGGATTCCGACACCGTGACGGTGACCTACAGGGACCCGCTGACGCTGATGCTGGAGCTGCGCGCCATGGGCGCCGCCAACGCCCTCGCCGAGCGCAGCCGGCGTCCGCTGCGCCGCGCCACCCTGGCCCGCGCCGTGGAGGTCTACCGCGAGCGCTTCGGCCTGCCGGACGGCCGCGTGCCGGCCACCTTCGAGATCGTCACGCTGACCGGCTGGGCCCCGCACCCGAGCCAGCCCAAGCCGCTGCGGCCCGGCTCGGCCCAAGTGCGGCTGTCGGATGCTTTGGGCACGCGCGAGCGGAAGCTGTGAGGCATCCGGCTCTGGGGAACCTCAACGCTTCCGAGGAGGGGGCCAAGCGGCGTGCGGGCGGCCCTCCAAAGCCGTCGGACACTCAACGCTGCGCCGCGCTCCGTTTCGTCATCGAGGGTCGGCGGAGCCGGTGATTTGCTGACACTCAGGCGTTGCCACCTTCGTCCGGTTCGGCGCGTGAGGACTCTGCGGCGAGCCTCAGTCCACCGACAGCCGGCGCGGCAGGACGGGCCTCCGCACAAAGCCGATCGAGCCAGTCGCGCTGCGCGTCCGTCCACTCCAGGTCCCTGGCTTGGAAGCCGCTGACCCGCATATGCGCCTGAACGGTCCACCAGTTGCTGCACTGGCCCGAGAGCGCCAAGTCGACGGCCTTCTGCATCGCAACGTAGCGCTGGTCTTTCATCCTAGAGAAACCGAACCGCGGAGCACAGCATTTCGCACATATCGTCCGCCGAGGAACGAGAGACAGCTGGCGCCCTCGCGCCCGCCGTCCCTCATCGAGCGGACAGTCTCCGGTGTCGGCTTCGGGAACCTGTCCGCTCGCCCCCCAGTGGGCACCTTGCGCGGCAGCCCGCGGAAGCCAGTGCGGACCGCTTGAAAAGCGTTGCACAATGAACCGTTCCGCGCACCGCCCGTTATGCGATTCTTGGCACAATTTCATCTCTGCGCTCACTGATCGTTGAACTGTCAATCATTCCGATCCGTGCCATACTGGGAGCCGTGGGAGGGTCCATGTCCACCGCGCGTCGCCCGGAGCGGAAGGCGCTGGAAGTCTTTCGTGCGCAGGCCGCGGCCGACGTTCAGCTGCTGAGCCCCGAGCGCGATTGGGGCACGGTCGCCGTCAGCCGCCTCCACCTCGGCAGGATCGACTTCCCGGTGCCGCCGCTGCACGTGCCCGTGTTCGGCATCAACTACGGTACGCCCTTCCACCTCCAGGGTACGATCGATGGCCGAACGGCGAGGGTCCGCCATGGCCCCGGCCACATCGCCATCGCCCCGCCCGACTTCGCCACGCGATGGGTGTGCGACAAGGCTGTCGACATCGTCGTGGTGTCTCTCTCCGGCGACGTGCTCGACCGGTCGATCGCCGAAGGCGCAGCGCGCGATTCCCGCTCGGTGGAGATCATCCCCAGGTTCATCGTCCGCGACCTCGTCCTTGAGCGCATCGCCCACCAGCTGCTTCGGGAAATCGCCTACCCGGAGAGCGGGGGACGGCTGCGCATCGATGCGCGGGCTCTCGAGCTTGCAGGCCGCCTTCTTGGTGCGCACTCGAACATCGGCCGACCGCTCGACCACAGGCCGCGCATCGTTCAGCCGGCCAAGCTCAAGCGCGTGAGCGAGTTCATCGATGCCAACCTGGCGCGCGACCTTGCTTTGGCCGAGCTGGCCGCCGCCGCCGACATGACCCTGTTTCACTTTGCCAAGGCGTTCCGCGACACCACGGGCTTAGCCCCGCATCAGTACGTCACCGAGCGCCGCCTCCTTGAGGCCCGCACCCTCCTGCACGATGAGAACCAGTCCATCGGTGCGATCGCCACGGCGGTCGGGTTCACCCACAGCTCCTTCACTCGCCTCTTCACGCAGCACATGGGCATGACGCCGACCGCTTTCCGCGAGCTTCTACAATATTGACCGGCTAACGAGGCTCTGCCTCAGACCGAGAGTCTTGTCGGGCGTCGGCAGTCGGGGGTCGGCAGTCGGGGTAGACGATCCTGTCGACGCTTGCTCTCTTGTTGCGATTGCCGACGCCCGACTGCCGACTGCCGAATCGGCTTCCTAGAGCAGGTCGCGCAGCACGGCCTTGAGGGGCTCGTCGGCAGGGGGCATGGCGTAGTCGGCGAGCTTGCGGGCGCGCACCCAGGCGAGCTCTTGGCCCTGCAGCGGGGCGATGTCGCCCTCCCAGCGCCGGCAGATGAAGAGCGGCATCAGCAGGTGGAACTCAGGGTAGGTATGGCTGGCGAAGCTCAGCGGCGCGAGGCACTTGGGGGCCACGTCGATGTCGAGCTCCTCCTTCAGCTCCCGGATCAGCGCCGCCTCCGGCGTCTCGCCGGGCTCGACCTTGCCGCCGGGAAACTCCCACAGCCCCGCGAGCGGCTTGCCCGGCGGGCGCCTGGCCAGCAGCACCCGGCCGTCGGCATCGACGAGGGCGCAGGCCGCGACGAGGAGGATGGATGAGGTCATTGCGCCTTGGGACACTTTGGGCTCTCAGATTGGGATCAGGTCAACGGACGCATGCGGATCCGGCCGGGCTCAATAACAGAGAAGTGGCCGGCCCAGTCGTCCCGTGCGGTGACGAGGTCAGCAAGCCGACGGCCAGCGTCGCTTGGCCTTGGCATCGGCATGCGAAATAGGATGACGCCACAGGTTGATGGCAGGGTCGATGCCCTCGCCAATTCGCCGAAATCCTTGTCGAACGTGAGAAGGATGCGCTCCTCGCGAGCTGCCCACGACAGCACGTCGGGGTCGGCCATACCGGGTGCTGCTGTCCTCACCCAAACTACGTCGTGCCCCGCGGCTTCCAGCTCTTGAACGGCGGCGCCCGCGAAATTCTCGTTGGCGAGAAACCGCATGTCACGCCGCGCTCGGGAATACCTTCTCCGAGCTTAGGGTGTCGCGGGCGTAAGCCAAGCAAGCGATGATGTCCTCGTGTGCGATGCCGGGGTAGTTGGCCAGGATATCGGCCTCGCTCCAGCCGTCGGCCATCAGGCCGATGATGAACTCCACAGAGAGCCTTGTGCCGCGGATCACCGGTTTGCCAGCAAGGACCTTGGGATCGAGCGCAATGCGCGGATGCACGTTCGTCATGAGTCGGGCCTCTTTCTCAGTTGCCTACAATAGCGGCAAATACGCGGAACGGAAATCGAGACGGGCGTGGGAGACGCAGAACGTGATGATGTGCCCTGGGGTCAGACCCCAATCGCTTCCCCGCAAGTGGGGGGTTGCGGGTCAGACCCCTCGCCTCCGACATCGAGGAGAACAACGACGGCAGACGCGAGGGGTCTGACCCCTCTCGCTCCGCCTCAACTCCGATAATCCGCGTTGACCGAGATATACCCGTGGGTCAGGTCGCAGGTCCACACGGTGGCCTTGCCGGGGCCGAGGGCGAGGTCGACGGAGATGGCGATCTCGCGGCCCAGCATGTAGGCGGCCACGGTCTCCTCGTCGTAGGTGGGGGCGCGCTCGCCGTCCTTGGCGACCTCGATGTCGCCGTAGCGGATGGAGAGGCGGTCGCGGTCGGCGGCCTCGCCCGCCTTGCCCACGGCCATCACCACGCGGCCCCAGTTGGGGTCGCAGCCGGCGATGGCGGTCTTGACGAGCGGCGAGTTGGCGATGGCGAAGCCGATGCGGCGGGCGGCGGCGTCCGTCTCGGCGCCAGCCACGTTCACGGTGACGAACTTCGTCAGCCCCTCGCCGTCCTTCACCACCCAGAGCGCCAACTCGTGCATCAGGTCGAGCAAAGCAGCGGCGAAGACCCGCCCCTCCGGGCTCGCTGCATCCGTGATCGGCGGCGCGCCGCGTGCCATCGCTGCGCCGGTCGCGAAGCAGAGCACGGTGTCGCTGGTCGAGGTGTCGCTGTCGATGGTGATGCAGTTGAAGGTCTTGTCGGCGCCCTCGGCCAGCATCGCCTGCAGCGCGGGCTGGGCGACCGCCGCGTCGGTGAAAATAAAGACCAGCATGGTGGCGAGGTCCGGCGCGATCATGCCCGCACCCTTGGCGAAGCCGTTGACAGCCACGTCCGTGCCGCCGAGCCGCACGGTGCGGGTGGCAAGCTTGGGGAAGGTATCTGTCGTCATGATCGCCCGCGCCGCCTCGTGCCAGGCGTCGGGCGCCGCCGCCTTTGCGAGGCCCCCCAGGAGATGGGCGAACTTGGCGGTGTCCAGCGGCTCGCCGATCACGCCGGTGGAGGAGACGTAAACCTCATCGGGAGCACAACCAATGGCGGCGGCCGTGGCCTCCGCTGTGATACGTGTCGCCTCGGCACCCTTCTTGCCAGTGAAGGCGTTGGCGTTGCCCGAGTTGACCACAAGCGCCCGCGCCCTGCCCTCGGCCAGGTTCCGGCGGCACCACAGCACCGGCGCCGATGAGGTCTTGGACCGGGTCAGCACGCCCGCCGCCACGGTGCCTGGATCCAGCACCGCCAGCATCAGATCGGTGCGGCCCGCGTAGCGGATTCCGGCGGCGCAGGCGGCCAATCGCACGCCCGCCACCGGCGGCATCTCGGGAAGCCGCTCGGGTGCGAACGGCGAGACCGGTACGGTGGACTTGGCCATGGGCGCAGCCTTTCACGAGACGTTCGCTGGAGGGCGGTGGGGCGGTTTAGCCGATCTTAACGATGCGTCACAAGGCGAATGGCCGAAGCCGCAAGCGGGGTCAGACCCCTCGCGCATTCGGTAGACCATTATCGAGACGCCGGAGGCGAGGGGTCTGACCCCGCCACCGCGAGGGGGCATCCTTCGTTGACAAGGCTGGGGGCTGTCCTTATCTGAGGATGGGCCCAGCGGGACCGGTAGCTGCAGGCGCTCCTCCGCGGGTTACAGCCTATCCCCCCGCTTCGAGACGGTGCCTGTCGAGGGCGGTCTGCGCCCGCCCGCGGGGCTTTCGCTGTCCTAGGCCGACCGCTCAAGCTGCAGCGATTCAACGGGAATTTGCCAGATGCTGTCTTTCGGCGTGCTTGCTGCCAAGGTGTTCGGGTCGGCCAACGACCGCAGGATCAAGTCCTACCGGCCGACGGTGGACGCCATCAACGCGCTTGAGCCGGAGCTTGAACAGCTCACTGACGCGCAGCTGCGGGCGCGCACGGAGAGCTTCCGAAAGCAGCTCGCCGAGGGCACGGATCTTGAGGAGCTGCTCGTGCCCGCCTTCGCCACCGTACGCGAGGCGGCCAGGCGCACGCTCGGCCAGCGGCACTTCGACGTCCAGCTGATCGGCGGCATGGTGCTGCACCAGGGCAAGATCGCCGAGATGAAGACCGGCGAGGGCAAGACGCTGGTGGCCACGCTTCCCGTCTACCTCAATGCCCTCGCGGGGCGCGGCGTGCACGTAGTCACCGTCAACGACTATCTGGCCAAGCGCGACGCCGAGTGGATGGGCCGCATCTACAAGTTCTTGGGGCTAAGCGTGGGCTGCATCGTGCACGAGCTGGACGACGACCAGCGGCGCCAGCAGTACGCCTGCGACGTGACTTACGGCACCAACAACGAGCTGGGCTTCGACTACCTGCGCGACAACATGAAGATGAGCGCCCCAGAGATGGTGCAGCGCGGGCACGTCTACGCCATCGTCGACGAGGTGGATTCGATCCTGATCGACGAGGCGCGCACCCCGCTCATCATCTCAGGTCCGGTGGAGGACCGCTCCGAGCTCTACAACGCGCTGGACGACCTGGTCCGGCGGCTGATGCCGGAGCATGCCAGGATCGTGGCCGAGCTTGCCAAGGCGCACAGCAAGGAGGAGCTGAAGGAGCTGCTCAAGACTCAGGGCCTGTTCGAGCTCGACGAGAAGCAGCGCCAGGTCGCCTTCATCGAGGCCGGCAACGAGCGGATGGAAGAGCTGCTCAAGGAGAAGGGGCTGCTCAAGGGCGAGTCCCTCTACGACATCGAGAACGTCTCGGTGGTGCACCATGCTAACCAGGCACTCAAGGCCCACGCCCTGTTCCTGCGCGACCGCGACTACATCGTGAAGGGTGGCGAGGTCGTCATCATCGACGAGTTCACCGGCCGCATGATGCAGGGCCGGCGCTATTCCGACGGCCTGCACCAGGCGCTGGAGGCCAAGGAGCACGTCAAGATCCAGCCCGAGAACCAGACGCTCGCCTCCATCACCTTCCAGAACTACTTTCGCCTCTACGACAAGCTCGCCGGCATGACCGGCACGGCCGCCACCGAGGCCAACGAGTTCGCCGACATCTACAAGCTCGACGTCCTGGAGGTGCCCACCAACATGCCGGTGGACCGCACCGACGAGCACGACGAGGTCTACCGCACGGTCGACGAGAAGGCGCGCGCCATCGTCGCCGAGATCGCCGACTGCCGCCGCCGCGGCCAGCCGGTGCTGGTGGGCACCGTCTCGATCGAGAAGTCGGAGCAGCTCTCGGCCCGCCTGAAGGACCGCAAGTACATCCGCGAGCTGGGCACTTATATCAAGCGGCAGGCGGACCAGCTCAAGGACGGCAAGGAGGACGAGCTCAAGCGCCACCTTCTCGACGTGGGCGCCTACCTGGAGGACCTGGGCCGCAACGGCAGCGCAGACCCGGTCCCGCACCAGGTGCTGAACGCGCGCTACCACGAGCAGGAGGCGCACATCATCGCCCAGGCCGGCGTTCCCGGCACCGTCACCATCGCCACCAACATGGCCGGCCGCGGCACCGACATCCAGCTCGGCGGCAACGACCGCTATCGCGCCCGCGACTGGCTGAAGGAGGAGATCGGGGCCGGCCGCATGGCCGCCGTCCACACCGAGGGC
The DNA here is from genome assembly GCA_044868325.1 of Hyphomicrobiaceae bacterium. Classification (GTDB taxonomy): domain Bacteria; phylum Pseudomonadota; class Alphaproteobacteria; order Rhizobiales; family Hyphomicrobiaceae; genus AWTP1-13. The sequence goes on along the minus strand of JBIOWI010000259.1, from coordinate 11,003 downwards.
GACGACGAGGAGGCGCTGCGCAGGTGGGTGGACGACGTGCTCCACGCCGGCGACGACTGGATCGACGCGCGCCTCAGGGAATGGATCGACGGCCGGGTGGCCGACTGGGCCAGGGAGCAGTCGGCCGGCGGACCCAAGAGCCAGCAGGAGCCGAGCCCCCGCGAGGTCGCCAGGGAGCGGGCGCGCATCGAGGGCGACAAGCGCGCGCTCGCCCTGCGGCGCGCCGAGATCGCCCAGGAGCTCGCCAGCTCCGCCAAGGCGGCGGCCGTGCGCAACGGCCACGACAACGAGGCGGCCGACCTCGACTGGTTCGATGCCGCCCTCAGCGCCGAGGCGCGCGCGTGGCTGAAGGATGCGGGGCGCACCTGGAGCTTCGGCCTCGTCAACGAGACCCTGTTCCGCTTCATGAGCGACGCCCTGCGCGCTTGGGGCTCGCGCGAGGCCGAGGCCGGCCGCCAGCCGGGCCCGGCCGAGATCGCCGCCCGGCGTGCGGCCGTCGTGGAGACGTTCAGGGCCGTCAAGACCAGGTGCGCCGATATTGCGGCCGACGTGGCGCAGAAGAAGAGCCAGGCGCTCGACGCCGGCGGGCTCTACGTGCTCGGCACCGAGCGGCACGAGAGCCGCCGCATCGACAACCAGCTGCGCGGCCGCTCGGGCCGTCAGGGCGACCCGGGCCGCTCCAAGTTCTACCTGTCGCTCGAAGACGACCTGATGCGCATCTTCGGCTCCGACCGCATGGACGGCATGCTGCAGCGGCTGGGCCTGCAGGAAGGCGAGGCCATCACCCATCCCTGGATCAACAAGGCCCTGGAGAAGGCGCAGCAGAAGGTCGAGGCCCGCAACTTCGAGGCGCGCAAGTACACGCTCAAGTACGACGACGTGATGAACGATCAGCGCAAGGTCATATTCGAGCAGCGCATCGACATCATGGGCCACGACGACGTGAGCGAGACCGTCGCCGAGATGCGCCAGCAGGTGGTGCAGGAGCTGGTGGCCCGCTGCATACCCGAGGGCGCCTACGCTGAGCAGTGGGACACGGCCACCCTCAAGTCCGAGGTCGAGCGCATCTACGGCCTGGATCTGCCTGTCGCAGCCTGGGCGGCCGAGGAGGGGATCGCCAACGAGGAGATCACCGAGCGCCTCCTCAAGGAGATCGAGGAGAAGGCCAAGGCCAAGGAGGCGGAGTTCGGCCCCGAGGCCATGCGCCAGATCGAGAAGATGGTGCTGCTTCACACCCTCGACCACCTGTGGCGCGAGCACCTGATCGTGATGGAGCACCTGCGCAGCGTGATCGGCCTGCGCGGCTACGGCCAGCGCGATCCGCTCAACGAGTACAAGGCCGAGAGCTTCGAGCTGTTCGAGACCATGCTCTCCAACCTGCGCGAGGAGGTCACGGGCCAGCTGATGCACGCCCGCGCCATGCTGGGCGAGTCCGAGGACCTGTTCGAGCCCGTGGAGCTGCCGCCGATGCAGGCGCACCACACCGACCCGTTCACCGGCGAGGACGAGCTGGCGCTGGCCGATGCGGCGCTGGCGGGCGGCACCCGGCCCGCCGCGCAAGGCGCGGACCGCCGCGCGCCGTTGCAGACCAGGAGGGGTGCGGGGGCGCTCAACCCCAAGGACCCGTCGACTTGGGGCAAGGTCTCGCGCAATGCAGTGTGCCCGTGCGGCTCGGGCAAGAAATACAAGCACTGCCACGGCAAGCACGACTGAAACGAAACTCGCGCGGCAGGCGCCGACAGGTCCCCTCTCCCCGCTTGCGGGGAGAGGGCTAGCGAGGCTTTGCCTCAGACCGGCGAGTCATGCCCGGCAGTCGGGCTTCGGCAGTCGTAGGGATCGAATTTTGCAACTGCCGACTGCCGACGCCCGACTGCCGAATCTCGACACCGTGAAACTTGAAACAACTGCGCCAACTCTTCGAGGCTGACCCAAGAGCAGTGCGGCCTGCGCTATCCGCTATCAGCTAACTCTTTGTTCGGGCGCGATTTTACTCAACAATCTTTGCTGAGATGGTGTTTCTGCGAACTCGACAAGCGTGCCGCGCTCGTCTCTAATGCGCGCGTGGCGATCCAAGCATGGCGCCGCTGGCATACCTCATCCGACCGAGTTCAGCTGAGCGGTGTTCGAGCCTTGCGAATTCTCGGGATCGTAGCCAAGACCCACGACAGCGGCGTGGCCTTCCTCAAGGACGGTGTGCCCGAGCTTGTCCTTGAGGAGGAGCGATTCAATCGCGACAAGAGGACGAAGAGGTTTCCGCGGCGCGGGCTGATCGCCGGTCTGGAGGAACTGGGGCTCGGCATCGAAGACATCGATGTCGTCACGGCGCCGTGGAACCTGGGCCTCCTGCGCCGGACCTTCGCCTCGCTCCTGCTGCGCCGCTTTCCGCTCAGTCTCTCGCTCGCGCTCCCCGCCTCGCACACCTCGCAGAAGAACGACATCGTCTTTCTCAACCACTTCCTGAAGCGGGACATGAGAAGGCGTCTGGGCGTGTCTGCGTTTCCGCCGATCGTCAACGTGCCTCACCACCACGCGCACGCGGCCATGTTCTTCGTGTCGCCGTTCGAGGAGTCGCTGGTGCTGGTGATGGACGGCTACGGCGACGACTGCTCGTCGAGCGCCTACGTCGGCCGCGGCAACCGGCTGGAGCGCCTGTGGTCCACGGGCATCATGAACTCCGCGGGCCTCGTCTACACCTTCGTCACCGAGTACCTGGGCTTCGCCGGCTTCGGCGACGAGGGCAAGGTGATGGCGCTCGCCGCTTACGGCGGCGACACCTACGTCGGACGCTTCCGCGACGTGATCCGGCCGACGCCGGATGGCGGCTATGCCGTTAACATGGCCTACTTCAGCTACGATATCTACGGCCAGCTCCACCCCTTCAGGCGCAAGTTCCTCGACACTTTCGGGCCGCCGCGGGGGAAGGGCGAGCCCATTGCCGACCGGCACCGCGACATCGCCTTCGCGCTGCAGGCCGTCACCGAGGAGATCGTGCTGCACCGCGTGCGCACGCTGCTCAAGCGTCATCCGCAGCGCGACCTGTGCCTCTCCGGGGGCGTGGCGCTGAACTGCGTGGCCAACGCCAAGGTCCTGGAGCACACCGACGTGCGGCGCCTATGGGTGCCGCCGTGCGCGTCGGACACCGGCGCGCCGCTCGGCAGCGCGCTATGGCACTACCACCACGACCTGGGGCACGCCCGCGGCTTCGAGCTGAAGCATGCGCTCCTCGGCAAGGCGTACAGCGAGGACGAGATAGTCGACGCGCTCGAGACCGCCGGGCTGCGCTACCGCCGGCTGGACGAGAAGCAGCTCATCGCGCGGGTGGCGCGCGACCTGGCGGATGGGAGGATCGTCGGCTGGTTCCAGGGCCGGTTCGAGATGGGGCCGCGGGCGCTCGGCAACCGCTCGATCCTGGCCGATCCGCGCCGGCCCGAGATGCGCGACGTGCTGAACGCCAAGGTCAAGCAGCGCGAGCCGTTCCGGCCGTTCGCACCGGCGGTGCTGGTGGAGCGGGCGGCGGAGTTCTTCGAGATCGACCAGCCCGACCCGTTCATGACGCTGGCGCCGCGCGTCCGCCCTGAGAGCCGCGACCGCATCCCGGCCGCGGTGCACGTGGACGACACCGGCCGCATCCAGACGGTGGAGCGCTCGTCGAACCCCCGCTACTACGGCCTGATCGAGGAGTTTGGGCGCCTCACGGGCGTGCCGATCCTACTCAACACCAGCTTCAACCGCTCCGAGCCGATCGTGGCCTCGCCGGCGGACGCCATCGCCTGCTACCTCAAGAGCGGCATGGACGTGCTGGTGCTCGGCGATTTCTACACAACCGACCGACCGACCGCCGCCAACGGCCACGCCGCCGAGCGTGCACAGCCCGCCGCCGTCCGCGAGGCGTTGAGCGAGGCCGCCCTGACGGCCAGGACCGCGCCGAGCTAGGCAGCGTGCCCCACATGAAGCTACGTATCGTCTCGGCACCCAAGTGTGCTCAGCCGACTACCGGGAAAAGCTTCTACGCGCGAGGCGACCGGAGCAGTTCGACGTCGCGGAATCGCATTCTACGCTGTCTTCTCGTGACCGAGTTTCCACACGGCCAAGACCCTAACGGACGTTCTGTGGCCAACCTGCAGCGGCCCCGGTGGAAGTTGCATTTTTCGATCTTGCAACCGATCATAGACTCGATGCTCCCTAGTCCACAGAACTATGCGGGGGTGTCCTATGCGGCGCTTTGCCGGCTTTCTTCTATTCGCAACAGTTCCGGCACTTGGCTTCAGCGGCGTGGGCTGGGGCTGGTTGTTCGGTGCGGCGTTTGCTGGCGTGATGGGCTACTGGCTAATTCAGCCCGTGGTGTTCACGCGTATGCGTGAAGCTAGCGTCTTGCGAGGCTCCATCTACCCAATCACGACGTATATTACCGCCATTTATGTCGGCCAACTCGTTGTATGCTCAGTGTTGTTCCTGGTCGGCCGTGGTTTTGGTCTGCTGCTGGGCGCGTGAAGCTAAGGCAGTCAATCAAGAACACCTAAGCTAGCGGCCAGACCGCATCCGGAAGCATACATGACAAAGTATAGACAGTCGCAAGGGAGCAGTCCTCCTTGGTAGGAGTAGGACATGGAAGCGCTCTTATGGCGTCCAATCGAAACGGGACGGTTGAAGGTAACCGCTCCGGATGGCCGGATTTATGTCCTGAGTGGCACCGCTGAAGGACCAGAGGCCAGCATAAGGATAGCCGATAGGAGGCTTTTGCGGCGCATGCTTGTGATGCCGGACCTCTACCTTGGCGAAGCCTACATGGAGGGCATGCTGACAGTCGACGAAGGGTCGCTCTACGACGTCCTTGATTTCTTCGCCTGCAACCTGATGTCTCGACTGCACGATAGCACGGCCACCACGCTTCCCAGTTCGTTCCAGAACAACGTCGTCGGCCAGTCGAAGGCCAACGTGGCCCATCACTACGATCTCAATCGGAAGCTCTTTGAGCTGTTTCTCGATCGCGACATGCAGTACTCGTGCGCCTACTTTACGAGCGAACGCGAAAGTCTCGAAGACGCGCAGGCGAACAAGAAGAGGCGAATTGCCGCAAAGCTGCTGCTTAAGCCAGGTATGCGCGTGCTCGATATCGGCTCCGGCTTTGGCGGATTGGCGCTAGACCTCGCCCAGTGGTTCGATATCGAGGTTGTCGGCCTCACCCTGTCAGAGGAGCAATGGCGCGCTTCCCAGGATCGGGCGAGGGCTGTCGGGCTCGACAAGCGAGTAACGTTCAAGCTGCTCGACTACCGCGAAGAAACCGGCCGATATGATCGCATCGTTTCTGTCGGCATGTTTGAGCACGTTGGTCAAAGCCACTACGACGAGTTCTTCCGGAAGATACGCGAGCTTATGACCGATGACGGCGTCTGCCTGCTCCACTCGATCGGCCGCATGGCCCCTCCTGGCTCAACATCGCCTTGGCTGATCAAGTACATCTTCCCCGGCGGTTACGTGCCATCGCTTTCCGAAGCCTTTGTTGCAATCGAACGGGCAGGTCTCTGGATAACCGATGTTGAGATCCTGCGCCTCCACTATGCCGAGACGCTCAGGCACTGGCATCAAAGGTTTCAAGGCAATCGCGACAAGGTGCGGTCGCTCTACGACGAGCGCTTCTGCCGCATGTGGGAGTTCTACTTGCAGCTTTGCGAGATCGGGTATCGCCGGCTCAATTGGATGGTATTCCAGGCGCAGATCGCCAAGTGCCTTACCACTGTCCCGCTAACCCGGACGTACCTGGCACGCTGGGGCGATACCAAAGTCAACCCGGTCTGAACCTGGCGCACCTCCTCCGGTCTGCCTTCGTCACCTTCCTGGCGTAACAGCCTACCGGGCTTGCTTTGGGTCAAAGACGAGAACCCCGCTTAGCCGTTGGAACGGTCGAGAACCTCGATAAGCTCCTCGATCTTGCGTTCCCGATCTTTGGCGCTGCCGCTGCGGATCGCCTCCTTGACGCAGTGGCCGACGTGATCGCGCAGGATCTCGTGCTCCACGCGCCTGAGCGCGGCGCGCACGGCGGCGATCTGGGTGACGATGTCGATGCAGTAGCGGTCTTCCTCGACCATGCGGCAGAGGCCGCGCACCTGGCCCTCGATCCGGCTCAGCCGTCTCAGGCACGATTCCTTGCAGGGCTTCAGCATGGGTTGCTAAATACCCCATGGGGGTATATATGTCAATGGCAAGACCGGCTCCGATCGGGAGCCTGAGGAGGTCGTCATGAGCCCGCATCGGCACGCGCCCGAGACGCTGTCGCATCGCGACCGCGAAGCGCATGCGCGCCATCGTCACCAGCCCGGACCTGCCGCTGAAGGCACGGTGAAGGACCCCGTGTGCGGCATGCAGGTGGATCCGCACACGGCTGTGCACAGCGCCGTCCATTCAGGGCGCACCTACTACTTCTGCTCGGCGGGCTGCCGCGAGAGGTTCACAGCGTCGCCCGAGAAATACCTCTCGCCGGCGCAGCTGCGAGCCGAGCCCGTACCGGCCGGCACGATCCATACCTGCCCCATGCACCCTCAGATCCGGCAGGTGGGGCCCGGCTTCTGCCCGATTTGCGGCATGGCGCTGGAGCCTGCGGAGGCGAGCGCGGAAGCTGGTCCGAGTGCCGAGCTCCTCGACATGACGCGCCGGTTCTGGATCGGCCTCGCGCTCACCATTCCTGTGCTCGCACTCGAGATGGGCGGGCACCTGACGAGCCTGCACATGCTTCTGGGGCAGCGGTCGTCCAACTGGGCGCAACTCATCCTCGCCACGCCGGTGGTGCTGTGGGGCGGCTGGCCCTTCTTCGTGCGCGGATGGGCTTCAGTCGTCTCCCGCAACCTCAACATGTTCACGCTGATCGCCATGGGCACCGGCGTGGCCTGGGTCTACAGCACGATTGCGACGGCATTGCCCGATGTCTTCCCTGCAGCCTTCCGGAGCATGGACGGCGCGGTGTCCGTGTACTTCGAGGCGGCGGCCGTCATCACTGTGCTGGTGCTGCTGGGCCAGGTGCTCGAGTTGAAGGCCCGCGAGCAGACGAGCGGCGCGCTCAAGGCCCTGCTCAACCTCGCGCCCAAGCGCGCGCGGCGCGTTGCCGCCGACGGCAACGACGAGGATGTCGCCCTGGAGCACGTGCTGAAGGGCGACCGGCTGCGGGTGCGGCCCGGCGAGAGCGTGCCTGTCGATGGCGAGATTCTGGAGGGCCGCAGCTCCATCGACGAATCGATGGTCACCGGCGAGTCCCTGCCCGTCGCCAAGGAAGCCGGCTCCAAGGCGATCGGCGGCACCATGAACCAGAGCGGCAGCTTCGTGATGCGCGCCGAGAAGGTCGGGCGCGAGACCATGCTCGCGCAGATCGTGCAGATGGTGGCGCAGGCGCAGAGGAGCCGCGCGCCGATCCAGCGCCTCGCCGATCGGGTATCGGGCTGGTTCGTACCGCTCGTCATCGTTGTCGCGGTCGCCGCCTTCCTCGCCTGGTCGATCTGGGGGCCGGAGCCGCGCATGACGTTCGGCCTGATCGCAGCCGTCTCGGTCCTGATCATAGCCTGCCCCTGCGCCCTCGGACTGGCAACGCCCATGTCGATCATGGTGGGCGTGGGGCGCGGTGCGCAAGCCGGGGTGCTGATCAAGGACGCCGAGGCCCTGGAGCGCTTCGAGAGGATCGATACCGTCGTCGTCGACAAGACCGGAACGCTGACCGAAGGCAAGCCGAAAGCGGTGGCCGTCCGCACCGCTCCCGGTTTCAACGAGGCGGACGTTGTCCGCCTGGCCGCCAGCCTCGAGCGGAGCAGCCAGCATCCACTGGGCGCAGCCATCGTTGCCGCCGCGCAGGAGCGCAATCTGACGCTTGCGGACGTCACAGAATTCGACGCGCCGGTCGGCAGGGGCGTCACGGGTACGGTCGAGCGCCGCCGCCTGGCGATTGGCAACGCGCGCATCATGGAGGACTCCGGCATCGACGTGGGAACGCTGACCGCCGAGGCCGACAAGCTCCGTCAGGAGGGCGCGACCGCCATCTTCGTGGCCATCGACGGCAAAGCCGCCGGCGTCATCGCCGTTGCCGACCCCATCAAGAGCACGACGCCCGGTGCGCTGGCAGCCCTCAGGGAGGCGGGCATTCGCGTGGTGATGCTCACCGGCGACAACGCCACCACTGCGAAAGCGGTGGCAGCGAAGCTCGGCATCGCGGAAGTGGAGGCCGAGGTGTTGCCCGAGGACAAGAGCAAGGTCGTGGAGCGCCTGCGCCGGGAAGGCCGCGCCGTGGCCATGGCCGGCGACGGCGTCAACGACGCGCCGGCACTTGCAGCCGCCGACGTGGGCGTCGCCATGGGCACGGGCACGGATGTCGCCATGGAGAGCGCCGGGGTCACGCTCGTCAAGGGCGACCTCAACGGCATTGTGCGAGCGCGCAGGCTCTCGGCCGCGACCATGTCCAACATCCGGCAGAACCTGTTCTTCGCCTTCATCTACAATGCTGCGGGGGTGCCCGTGGCAGCCGGCATACTCTACCCGTTCACAGGGCTGCTGCTGTCGCCCATCGTCGCGGCGGCCGCCATGGCGCTCTCTTCGGTGAGCGTGATCGGCAACGCACTCAGGCTGCGCAGCGTGACATTGTGAGGCGTGAGGCGGACCGGCTCGATGTGCCCTGGCCGCGGGCTCGGAGGGCCGCCGGTCCGCCGCACGGCAAGCGAATCGCCGGCTCCTATTTTTTGGCCTTCTCGATCTTCGTCACGGTGAACCGGCCGTTGATCTTGTCGGCATCGAACATGATCTTATCGCCGGACTTCACTTGCTTCAGCATGGCGGGGTCCTGGGCGCGGAACACCATCGTCATGCCGCTGTCCATGCCGAATTTCTTCATCGGGCCGTGCATGATGGTGATCTTGCCCATAGACTCGTCCACCTTTGTCACCTGGCCATCCACCATCTGAGCGACGGCCGCGAGCGGCAAGGCGGCAAGACCGATTGCGGTGGCCTGAATGACTTTCGCCGTACGCATTTTCTGCTTCCTTCCGACTGTGTGCTTGTCCTCTCGACGCGCCTTCCGGCGCAGGGCTCCCTCACTTGACGACAACGGTGCCCTTCATGCCGGTCTCGTAGTGGCCTGGGATCAGGCAGGCGAACTCGAAGGTGCCCGCCTTGGTGAAGCGCCACAGGAACTCGGCCGACTTCTTGGGCTCCACGCGCTTGCCGTTGGCCCGATCGTTGACAAATAGGAATGGTCGTTCCAAAATCTTGCAAATGCCAAGGAGGCCGGTAATGGCTCGGCCCTGCGCCTACGATCGGGACGACCTGCTGCGCTGCGCGACGGCGCTGTTCTGGGAGCGTGGGTATGCCGGCACGTCCGTTGACGATGTGGTCCGGGCGACGGGGGTCAGCCGCTCCAGTCTTTACGCGGCATTCCCCGACAAGAGTGCCCTCTTCCTCGCAGCGCTCGAGCACTACCTCGACACAGTGACCCGCGCCAAGCTCGAGCGGCTGTCGCAGGGCGGAAGGGCAGCGCTGGCCATCGAGAGGTTCCTGCTCGATGTCGCCGACGAGCGCCCAACGGCCAACGCGCCCGCACACGGGTGCCTGCTCACCAACACGGCGGTGGAGATCGGCGCCCGAGAAGAGGAGATCGCTGCATTGATGCGCAAGGCGTTTGCACGCCTGGAGCGGGCACTGGCTGACCGCCTTGATGAGGCCAGGCAGCAGGGGGACCTCGCTGCAGAGACCGATACCAAGCAGTTTGCGCGCCAGCTCGTAGCCCTCGTTCAGGGCTTGCGGGTGATGACGAGGCTGGGGACGGAGCCGCGCGTGGCGCGCGACGCGGTGCGATCCGCGCTCGCGCCGCTGCGGCAAGAGTAACGAAAGGAGCGAGACATGGCCAAGCTTCTGCCACGCACCAAGGTGCCGGCGCTCTCAGTGAAAGCGGTGGCCGGGGAGACCTGGACGCTCTCGGAGCGCAAGCCGGAGCGCTTCTCGCTCGTCGTCTTCTACCGCGGCCTGCATTGCCCGATCTGCCGGGGCTATATGGGCGAGCTCGCCAAGCTGGAGCCGGAGTTCAAGACGCGGGGCGTCGAGGTTGTTGCCATCAGCAGCGACGAGGAGGAGCGCGCACGGCGCGCGACCACGGAATGGCAGCTCGGCAATCTGACCGTTGGCTATGGGCTCGATCTCTCCGTGGCGCGAGACTGGGGCCTCTTCATATCGAGCAGCCGCGGCAAGACCTCCGCCGGCATCGAGGAGCCTGCCCAGTTCAGCGAGCCCGGTGTGTTCCTGGTACGCCCTGACGGTACGCTCTATTGGTCGGCGGTGCAGACCATGCCGTTCGCCAGGCCCCACTTCCGCGACCTCCTGAGCGCAGTGGATTTCGTGATCTCCAAGGACTATCCGGCGCGCGGCGAGGTGCCGTAGCCGCCGTCAAGGGCGCTCACCGAGCTGGCGCCGCTGCTGCGCGGTTAGCTGGATCGAGCAGAACGCAGCGGGGTGATGGCAAAGCCTGCTGGCGGTGAAATGCCGGCAGTGGCAATGGGAGGTTGTGATGCAAGATCGAACAAGACCGTCGCCACGGCTGGCACCGCTGCCGGTCGACCATTCGCCGGACCTCGAGGAGCCCTTCGCGGCGGTCGCCAAGAACCTCGGCTTCGTCCCCAACAGCATCCTCATCATGCAGCGCAAGCCCAAGATGGTGAGGGCGTTTGCGCAGATGGCCGCCGCCGTCTGGGATCCGGATAGCACGGTGGACCGCGGCTTCAAGCGGCTGGTCGCCCATGTCGCCAGTCGCGCGGCCGGATGCCAGTACTGCATGGCGCATACCATCGGCGGCGCGGCGCACCTCGGCGTCGAGGAGGAAAGGATCGCCGCGATCTGGGAGTATCAATCCAGCCCCCTTTACACGGCGGCGGAGCGCGCCGCCCTGGATTTCGCGTTTGCCGCCAGCGTGGTGCCGAACGCCGTCACGGACGACTCGTTCGCAGAGCTGCGCAAGCACTGGAGCGAGGAGCAAATCGTCGAGA